>DATHPN010000016.1:0-7080 GCA_035483715.1 Candidatus Acidiferrum sp. | reverse complement strand
AGTCCCGCACAAATACTTCAAACCGCTGTGTGTTATTCTTGATCCGCATTTGGGTGTAGGCTCCTTTACTGGAGATTTTGTTGCTCGTCACAACAAAACCTACACCCTCTTTCTTTTTACACACTCTAAATTACGTCACCGAAGACAGAATTTATGTGGAAGACCTGCGTAGCGAACCACGGGGCATGTCTCAGCGCGGGCAATCCTGAGTAGGGCGGGCTTCAGCCTGCCGGTTTTCGTCCACACATGCAAGTTCAAAACCGACAGGCTGAAGGCCTGTCCTACTTGCTTCGGTAGAGTCTCCGGTCAGCAGCGAAAAGTGGCGCGGGCAGATTGAAACCGAGCCAGCCGGTTCCCAGTGCGCCACGCCGAGTGTCGCTATTCGTCCATCGCGTTCGAGGCGAAGACTTCTTCCAGCTTCACCAGTCGCGGCGTCAATCCCTGCTCGAAGGAATATTGCGCGGCCGTTTCGAGCGCGTGGCGGTCCGCTTTGATCCCGTGGATCACGACCGGTTTCGCCAACGCCTCGCGGACTTCCCGGGAGATCAGGCCCGCTCCGAAATGATAGCTCGCGTGCTCGAGACGCTGCTCGTCAGCAAGTTCGTTGGCAAGCTTGAACGCTTTGAAGAGGTTCAAAACCGTCCAAGGATGCTCGTCCACAATTTCCCGCTTTATTACCATTCCATGATTGATCGGATAAATTCCGGTCTTGCGGAAATATCGGATTCCCTCGGCCAGCGCGTCGGGGAACATCGGCTTGATGTCCGGATGATGCCAGAGATCGGCGGTGCTGCGGTCAATCATATTGGGATTGACGAGATAGAAGAGCGTTGCATCGAGTTCACCCGAGAGCATCATCGACCCGATATTTTTTTCCGGCGGAATTTGGCGGATCGTCACGCCCGGCGGCGAAGTGAATCCCAACGCGCCGCGATGGCTGTGGGAAGGCAAACGCTCCATCCAGAATTCCATGTCCTTGGGCGCCACACCGAATTCATGTTGCAGAATTCCCCGGGTCCAGAGGGCGGCCGTCTGCTGGTATTCGGGAACGCCCACGCGCCGGCTCTTGAGGTCCGCGGGGGTTTGAATCCCCGAGTCGCGCCGCACCAGCATTTCCGTATGAAAAAATCTCCGTGTTGTGAAAACAGGCAGGCCCACCCAACGCTCATCGCCATTGGCCCTTGCCATCATCAGGGAGGAAAACGACATCTCGGAAACGTCAAAATCCGCGAAGCGCAATTGCCTCCAGAAAAGTTCAGACGGATGGACCACGCTGGAAACCAGATCGATTCCGTCGGCGGACACAAGTCCATCGAGGATGGGCCAGGTTCGCGGGTTCGATGCCATTCCGATGCTGAGTCGAAGTTTCAAATCGCGCCACCGCCGATGACGGCCCACGCTTCACACTGTACAACCATCGCGCCCGCGAAGTGGTCATAAAACATGGTGTGCCGCGCCGGGCGCGAATGAGGATCGGGGAAAATCACGACCCACTCTTTGTTGACCTCCGCGCGAATCTCGGGCCGCTTGATCCACACGGTCACGTGGATGACGTCTTCGGGCGATGCTCCCGCTGCGGCAAGTATCGTCTTCAAATTCGCAAACATGTGCGCGCACTGCGCCGCGACGTCCTCGGGAATTTTTCCTGTGCTCGTGTCTGTCCCGGATACGCCGCCGGTCGCGACAATATTTCCGATCCGCGAAACGGCGGGAATCGGATTGGCATGGCCCAATCCCTCAACGTCAAAAGATTTTCGTTTGGTCATGGCGGCGCATTTCTCCACTCACGCGGAGCCGGCCGTCGGCCAAGCCGGTCCGTCGAAGAAAACAGGTTTGAAATTCGGATCGATGGATTCGAGCGCGCTATTATGATGTCAAATATTGAGTCGATGCAACTGCACTCCGTCTTCCGCAGTCCTTAAGCGCGCCTGGGACACGCCTCCGTTTCGCTTGACAGGCTGGGCGAAAATTTTCAGGTGGATCACGCGTCCGAGGGTTATACTCTGCCGATCCGAAGTGGCGAGGGCACATGGCGATCCTGTCCGGCAGAGGTCTGGGGCCGTACGAAATCCGGTCGGCTATCGGTGCGCTCGGAATGGTCGGTGTTTTCTTCGCGCGCGCTCAAAAGGCGCCAAGCCGAATTGATCCACCCGATGTGGCCGGGACCAAATTTGCCCGATAAAAATTGGGGAGGAACAAATGAAATTTCGCATGTTTCGTTTATTGGGATTAGTGGCAGCCGGCGCGATCGTGATCGCGCTCGGCGGCGTGGTGTTTGCTCAAAACGTGCCGGAAAAATTCGTCGTCAGCGGAAAATACGCGGAACAGATTCAAGATTTCTCCACCGTCAACCTGGCCACAGCGGAGAGCCTTGCCAACTCCTGCGAGAAGGCCGCCACCGAGCAGGGCGTGCAGGTCACCATCATGGTGCTCGATCATGCCGGCAACCATGTCTACAGCGATCGCATGGACGGCCAGGGCTATCTCAATATCGTGACGGCAGAATGGAAAGCGCGCACCGCATTAGTGGGACGCGAACCCAGCAAAGTGCACATGAATGCCGTGATTAAAAATCCGGCCGAGGAGGCTCACCAAATCCAGCTGGGCTTCTTCGCGAATTCAGGGGGACTTCCCATCGTCGTCAATAAACAATTGATCGGTGCAATCGGCGTCGGAGGTTCCGCGCCGCACGTGCCCGTTTGGAGCGACGAGATTTGCGGCCACAAGGCGCTCGAGGCAGTCATCGGGCCGACGGTCGCGCCACTCATCGAAGACCTCCCTCCGCGCCAAGCCCCTCAGGGCACTGCGCCGGTTCCGAAATTTGGCTCGGCCACGGTGCCGAAGACGGCCCTAAACCCGGACTGGGTTGTGGGAGGCAAGGGTGCGGCTAACGTCTATGACGCGAATCAGATTTCGCTCGCCGCGGCGAAGAAAATCGGCAGCGTGTGCCGCGCCTGGGCCGCGTCCAAGGGTGGGACGATGTCGCTCTACATCCTCGATAATGCGGGCGAGTTCGTACACATGGAGCGCATGGACGGCCAGAGGTACGTCAACATCCACACCGCGCTGTTGAAGGCGCAGACGGCGCTGAAGTCGCGCGCGCCAACCTCCATCCGGGCGGCGCAGCTCAAGAACAATCCGGACGGCATCACGCGTTCCGTCTTTTTAAATGATTTCTACGGTGTTTCAGGAGGCCTCCCGATCGTTGTTGACGGCCAGATGATCGGCGCGATCGGCGTCGGGGGCGGCGCGGGCGGCGGCGATGAGAATTGCGCCATCGAAGGCCTGAAGGCCACATTCGGCGATCACGTTACGCTGCCGGAGTATCCGGCCGCGGCGGCTGCGGCTCAGTGATTGAGTGAGGGCACGCGTATCCGCCTGCTACGAAAACACACGGCTGAAAGTCATTCCGAGCGAAAGAAGGATTCTCCCATCTGAGTTTGCGCTCAGGAAGAGAGAGATTTCCCGCTTCGCTCGGAATGAATTTTTTAGCGACCTCCACAGTTGATTCCCAAAAGTTCGTGCTCGTGAAAACTCCGGAAGAGCCTTTTTGCCTTACTTATCTGTAGAGCGATAGACCAGCATTTCTTTGCTGGTTTTTGGGAGAACGAATGGCTTCCATCGTGGCAGGGATCGGCTCGTCACATTCCATCATGTTGATGGCCAGGCTCGAAGACTGGCCGCACTTCGCTGAAGTTGACAAAGAGCGCGTCAAATTTTATTTCGATAAAGCCGGGAACCCCACCAATTACGAAGCGCTGCTGGCCATGGCGCCCAAGGGACTCGATGAGGTCCTGCGCCCGGAGCCGACTCGCGCGCGATATGAGCGATGCCAGATGGGCCTCGCAAAATTACGCGATGCGATTGGACGCATCGAACCGGACATTATCGTCATCATCGGCGATGACCAGAAGGAAATGCTGCTCGAGGACAACCTCCCCGCCTTTCTCATCTACTGGGGCAAGGAAATTTTTAATCGGCCGACCACCAAGACCGAAGTCTGGGATTGGTACACGGAGGCTCGGCGGCGTTACTATGAGCCGGTTGCAACGGCCTTCCCCGTGGCCTCCGATCTGGGCGAACATCTGGTCGGTGCTTTGATGGGCGCGAATTTCGATGTCGCGCAGTCCACGCGCCAGCCGGAACATGCCGGCGAAGGAGAGGGACACGCCTTCGCTTTTCCTCGAGAAGTGCTGATGCCCAACAAATCCGTCCCGGTCGTTCCCGTTTGCATTAACGCGTACTATCCGCCCAATCAACCCTCGGCCCAGCGCTGCTACAATTTTGGCAAAGCCGTGGCGCACGCAATCACGTCCTGGCCGAAGAGCGCGCGCGTCGCACTCGTCGCCACCGGCGGACTCAGCCATTTTTGCCTCGACGAGGAGTTCGACCGCAACCTGATCGCCGCCATGCGGCATAAAGATCAGAAAGCGATCGCGTCGGTGCCGCCCGCAAAACTGAAATCCGGCAGCGGGGAAATCCGCAACTGGATTGCCCTCGCCGGCGCCATGGAATCTTTTAGTTTGGAATGGTCCGATTACGTTCCCTGCTACCGCTCGCCCGCTGGGACCGGCACGGGCATTGCGTTCGCAATTTGGGAATGATCAGGTTCGCGAGCGCGCCCTTGCATTGCGGACGATTTAGATTATTTAATGCAATGATGTGGAACGAGAACGCAGGAAAATTTCTGACATTCCCCGTGCATCAGGGCCCGCCTCAATCCGATGCCGTACCACGGAAAACCTTCGCAGACAGTTCAGGAGCGCAATATCGCGCTCCCGACTGGCCGCAAATTAACTGCTCTCATGGCTGGCTGGACAACGCCTGGAGTTCAGTTTGAATCAACATGAACGGCAACCTGCTCGGAGGACGCCGGGGTTTTATGCGACTGTTCTTCCTTTTGAGCCGCTGACCTGGAAGCCTTGAAATCCATATGGAATCCTGGCAGATCCAGTGAGGTGACGACGCGGTCGTCGCCTTGTACCGCGACTTTCAACGCACCGCTTTGGCACTTTTCGCAGGCCGATTGGGCAAAAACCATTATTTCAAGGTCTTTGTTTCCGCCGCGAACCGAGAGCACATTCGTATCCGTCTGTGTGCCGGCCAAACGGAACTTATAGTTGCCAGCGGGAAGCACAGTGTTTTTCCACTGAGTAGGATGCTGGAGTGTAAATGAACCGGCCAACAGAGTTTTGGCGCTGAGCGACGAAGATGATACGCCGACCGCCAATAAGCCAACCGCAACGACCAAAGTCTTGGATAGAAAACGCATGAATTTGTGCCCCTCCTTGGGACGCAGCGCACCGGCCGAAAGTGACCGGTCTAAATTTTTTATTTCGCTGACATCACGATATTTGCACCGGGCAGGACGGCAGTGAATGGTACAGACGTACCAGAAGGTGCTGAAAGTATACCTGTACCGACGAACACATTCTGGAAATGGCCGTCCGGGCACTCGAACTGTCGCTATATAAACGGCTTTGCAAAAGCGAGGTTCTTCTTCAGGAAAGTCGCAAGATTAGTGTGGTATCGGCAAATTGGCCATCAGACTGAAAGAATCCACTCAATTGAACCATTCCAGCAGAGAACCGAAAAAGCGCTTGACAGATTCGAGGGTTCCATCGTATTTAACCTATAGGTTAAATACGACGATGCTCGTTCCAACCGACCGGCTCAGCTCCACCTTCGCCGCGCTCGCCGATCCCACGCGGCGCGCCATTCTCGCTCGCCTGCAATCCGGCGTGGTCTCCGTCACGGAACTGGCCGAGCCTTTTTCCATGAGCCTTCCCGCCGTGTCCAAACATTTGAAGGTGCTCGAGCGCGCCGGCCTCATTGTGCGCGGCCGCGAAGCGCAGTGGCGTCCCTGCCGGCTGGAGGCCACCCCGCTCAAGGACGTCGCCGATTGGGTGGCGCACTACCGCCGCTTCTTTGACGAGAGCTTCGATCGCCTGGACGACTACTTAAAGGTGCTTAAAAAAAAGG
Source organism: Candidatus Acidiferrum sp. (assembly GCA_035483715.1). Lineage (GTDB taxonomy): Bacteria > Acidobacteriota > Terriglobia > Acidiferrales > UBA7541 > Palsa-360. Next base: position 1,098 of record DATHPN010000016.1, on the reverse strand, counting down.
AGAAGAAACATGCCCGCAAGCAACGCAAAAACTAGCGCAGGCGCAAACGCCGCGGATCGCGAACTCGTATTCAAACGCGTCTTCGACGCGCCGCGCGAACTCGTATTCGCAGTGTGGACCGATCCCGAGCACCTCGCCCAGTGGTGGGGCCCGAACGGCTTCACGACAACCATTTCCGAAATGGATGTGCGCCCGGGCGGCGTTTGGCGTCTGGTCATGCACGGTCCCGACGGCAAGGACTACAAGAACAGAATTATTTTTCTCGAAGTCATGAAGCCCGAGCGGCTTGTTTACAGGCATCAGCCTGAACACGGCACGGAGCCCGTGACGTTTGAAACGACGGTCACTTTCGCCGAGCGCGGCGGCAAGACCGAGATGACTTTCCGCATGCTCTTCCCGACTGCCGAAATGCTCGATCATGTTGTCAAAACGTATGGCGCGATTGAGGGCGCCAAGCAGACGCTCGGCCGTCTTGGGGAGCACGTGGAGAAAATGTATGCGAGCGGGAGAAATACTGTCGTCAAGTTTGGGAAACAGCAGCTTCTTATCGCGCGTTTGTTTGACGCCCCGCGCGAACTTGTCTTCAAAGCCTGGACGAAGCCTGAATACCTCACGCGCTGGTGGGGGCCGAATGGGTTCATCGTGCCGGTTTGCGAATTGGAATTTCGCGCGGGCGGCGTGCTGCGCTTCGTATTTCGCGGACCGGACGGCAAAGATTATCCCTTTGATGGCGCGTACGTCGAAATCGTCGAGCCCGAGCGAATCGTGTTCCGGGGAAATATCCACGACGTGCCCGGCCAGGATGTTGTGACCACGGTGACGTTCGCCGAACACGAAGGCAAGACGAAACTCACCGTGAATCAGATCTACTCCTTCGAGTCGGATGCGACGCGCGGCGCATCAGTGGGCTGGAGCCAAACCCTGGATCATCTGGCGAAATACGTGGCTGAGATCTGACGGTTTAAGTGGCGCAAGCTTTAGCTTGTGGAAGTTCGTCCTTCCAAGGCCCAAACCCCGCAGGCTAAAGCCCGCGCTACTGACCCGCGCTACTGACTTGGTTGCCGCGCACGCACGGCGGTGCGATAATTCGGCGTCACG
>DATHPN010000015.1:0-3348 GCA_035483715.1 Candidatus Acidiferrum sp. | reverse complement strand
ACGGGCACCCCGCGGATGGAGAGCCGGAGTTTGCTATTTTCGGAAACGGTGCAACCGCGCGGCGGCCGGATGGAACTGCGCAAGCGATAACACCGAACCAGCACGCACTGGCGCAACGGTTCGGCCTTTTCGACCGCTTTTTCGTGAATTCCGAGGCCAGCCCCGACGGCCACAACTGGGCTACGGCTGCCTTCTCCACCGATTACGTGGACAAAGGATTTCGCTGGGAATATTCCGACCGCGGACGCACCTACGATTGGGAGGGCTATAACCGCCTGCCGGACTACGAGCCGCCCGGCGACCTGGATCTCGGCAAGTTCAATGGGGATGTGCTGGCAGCGTTGGCGGACCTGTTGGAAAAACATCTTCCCTACCGCCAAGGCTTCACGGACCTGGCGGAACCGAAAACGCTGTATCTGTGGGATGCGGCGGCGCGCGCAGGATTCTCATACAGGAATTATGGAGAGTTCGTGTCCGTGATCTCGGCGAAAGATGTCGAAGCCGCAGGGCAGAAGAAGAAGAAAAGCTATCCCGACGTTTCGAACGCGATGCGCGCGATCGCCAACAAGGAATCACTCGAAAAGCATCACAGCGCGAGTTTCCGGAGTTTTGATTTGACGGCGCCGGACAGCTTCACGGTGGATTGCTACAAATCGGCGCTGGATGCTTCGACCTCCGTGGATGCGGCGGTCACCCGCGACAATGCGAATGAAAAATGCCGCGGCAATTCGCGGCTCGGCGAGTGGCTCGCGGAGTTTCGCGGCTTCGTTGCAGAACGCGAAGCGGGCCGCGGGGACCCTATGCCCGCGCTGAATATCGTGCGGCTTCCCAACGATCACACCACCGGCATCAAGAAGGATTTTCCGACGCCGCAATTTTACGTGGCCGACAATGATTATGCGGTTGGACGATTGGTGGAAGCGATTTCCTCGAGCGCGTACTGGAAAGATACCGCGATTTTCATCGTGGAAGATGACGCGCAGGCAGGCCCCGACCATGTTGATTCACATCGCTCAGTCGGGCTGGCCATCAGTGCGTACAACCGCCCGGGCGCGCTGATCCACAAATTCCACAGCACTGTCAGCATGATTCGGACGATCGAGATGCTGCTGGGCATCGCGCCGATGAACCAGCTCGATGCGTCGGCGATTCCCATGGATATTTTCCAGGAAACGCCGGATTTGACTCCCTACAAGGCAGTTTTGCCCACGATTGCGGCGGACAACTTGATGACACTCAGACCGAGGAACAAAGCGGAAGCCGAGTGGATGAAAAAATCCATGCGGCAAAATTTCGCCCACGCGGACATGGCCGATCCGCAAATCCTGAATGCCGCGGTCTGGTTTGCATGCACGGGAAATGCATCGTCCCTTCCGGCGGCGGGACAATTGCCCGCGTATCAAGCGATGCGGCTAGGGATTTCCGCGGTGGATGATGCGGAAAAAAACCACGTTGGAAAAGATGACGACGATTGATGCGACCAAGGTCTTGAAGGCCGCATCTGCATAGCGCACATCCGAAAATCAGCGAAACAGCAGCGCGCTGAACTCCGCCAAATTGCGCCGCCACACCATCCAGGTGTGCGCGCCGGGCGTCTCGATGTCCAGGTGTCGAATATTCTTGGACGCCAGCCGTGCGCGAAAATTGCGGTTGAGGTCGATCAAGCGGTCATCCGTCCCGCACGCAATCCAGAGCAAACGCAGTTGCTGCGCTGACTTGGAATCGAGCGCGGGGAAGTCCTTATCGAAATCCGGATTTATGCCGCCGGAGCTGAACGTGCCAATCCACGCAAACTCGTTCAGCGAGTTCAGGCCCGTAAGCAGCGATTCGGAGCCGCCCATGGAAAGCCCTGCGATCGCGCGCGCGTTGCGGTCCTTTATTATCGGATAGGCCGCTTCTACGCGCGGGATCACTTCCGTTAGCAAAGCTTCCCGAAAGAGGTCGAAATTCCGCTGCGTTAACGCGGGATCGCCAGACAACCCGGATTTAGTTGCAAGCACCTCCGGCGCGCCGTAGCCGAGGGGCATGACCACGATCATAGGCTTGGCTTTGCCCTGGGCGATCAGATTGTCCAAGATCACGTTGGCGCGGCCGACGGCAGTCCACGCGCTGGCGTCGTCGCTGTAGCCGTGCAAGAGATAGAGAACGGGATAGGTTTGCTTTGCGCGAGGGTTGTAGCCGGGCGGGGTGTACACGAAGAAGTCGCGCTGATCGCCGACCACGCTGGACTTGTAGAAATGATGATGAATCTCGCCGTGCAGCACGTCGTTGGTTTCCCACGGCAGCGAAGCCGGCCCGGGGACGTGCACCTCGCTCGCTCGATTGAGAAAGTTTGGTTTGATGGCGTAATTCGCGGGATCGAACATGCTCACCCCGTCGGCCACGATCGCGTAGCCGTAATAGTCCGGCGCCAGCGGCTCGGTGGTCACGCTCCAGACACCCTGCTCGTCTTTCTGCATGGGAATCGGTTTGGGCAAGCCCTCCAGCGATACGGCCACCTCTTTGTCGTTGGGAGCGCGAAAGCGGAACGTCACGCGATTGTCCGAGTGGACCTCGGGAGAAATCAGTGGCGGCGTTTGCGCCAGGCCAGTAATTGCTGCGAGCAAGCATGCGAGCAAGAGGAAAAGATTGCGTTTCATGATCCCTCGTCGCGGCGCACTCAGGGAGAATACTATTCCCGGCCACCTGCGCCGAGGGATGATACAACAGACACGCCGTCCACTATGGCGTAAAAGAGGAACCCCACGCGCTAGTTTGCGCGTGGGCTCTCGGGGTTCTACTCTCGGCGGCGTGTCCGGAACGTCGGCCAGCTATTACTAGGACGCGTCCTTGATGTCCTCTCGCGCCCGTTTCTCGGCGTTCTTTGCTTCTGTCCGGGAACGGGCGTCCGGCTTCAACTCTCGGATCGCTTTGCTCAAGTCCATGGCCTTGTCCTTCGAGGGGGCCGCGCAGGATTTCACGTCGCCTGCCGGCTTTGCACCGGTCACATCCCATTTAAGGCAATTGAACTTGATCGTGAGATTGTGGCTTACGTGAAGCGCGGCCACGCATTCGTTGAGGTTTTTGAACCCCGCGCAAGCATCCTTCAAGGTTGTGCGCGGAGGCAGCACCGCCTGCAACTGCAGAGATAACTTCTTTTCTTCCTCTTTGTTCGCGGCGAGTTGCTCGCTTGCCGTGGGGCTCGGACCTTTCTTGATCCATTTGATTGGATTGTAGGAATGCGCCGCAGTTCCGGCGGCGCCAAGCAAAACGCTCACTGCCGCAATTCCAACGATGATCCATCTGTTTTTCATACTGGCCTCTTTCGAGGGCCGGGCGTGGTTCTTGCATCAGTAGGCCACGCTCTCG
>DATHPN010000014.1:0-6995 GCA_035483715.1 Candidatus Acidiferrum sp. | reverse complement strand
GGGGAGCAAGAAGCTGGCGATGAAACCGGCGGCGTAGGCGAGAAAACCGACGATGCCCGCGGCATAGCCGAGTTGTCGCGTGGCCGTGCCGCCGGGCATGTACGTCACCATCGTGGTGGTGATCAGAGCGGCGGATGTTCCCAGCATCCGACCGCCCACATTGGCCGCAAAACTTTCGCCCGTCCCGCGCAAGTGCGTGGGATAAAGCGTCGGCAAATAGTTCCCCCAAAAACTGAATTGGGCGACGGACACGGTGCCAAGGACAAAAATTCCCCAGGTTGGGATCGCCGTGTCCCGCATAGCGGGAAGCAGCACAACCAGCGGAATCAGCAGCAATCCGGGAATCTGAAAAATGTGCAACAGGCGCCTCCGGCTCAGAACAATAATAGCAAGACCCGCCATGAGAATTCGTCCCACCAGGCTCCCTACTTCCTGAACTCCCTGCAAGGCGCTGACTATTTTTTGCTGGTCCGCGTGGGCCAGGATTTTGACTTCGGGAGCGCCGGGAATAATGCGGGCAAAATGCTGCAACATGCCGAAGGAGGCGGCGTAGGCGCAGGCCATCATGAAGCAACTCAACAGAGCCGTCTTGCGAAATTCTGGATGGAATAATTCCAGGATGCTGGGGCGCTGAAGAGTGCCCTCTTCCCTCTTCCTCTGCCAGATGGGCGACTCGGGCAACAAGGGGCGGACGATGAGAAGCGGAATCGCCGGGACAATCCCCCACAGGATGGTGTAGCGCCAGGCTTCATGGCCACCATGAATGGAGGGGAGCAAGGGGCCAATCGACAGGCTCAGGTAACTTGCGCCGCTCATCAGGATCCCGCCCGTGGAGGCAAAAATCTGAGTAGTGCCAAGAATGGTTTCTCTCTGATCTCTTTCGGGGAACAGTTCGGCCAGCCAGGCCGTGGCCCCGACGAATTCAACCGATACGCCCACGAAAGTGATGCAGCGATAAATCAGCAATTGCGGAGCCGAGGACGAATAGCCGGTGGCCAGCGTGGAAGAACAAGCCAAAAGAATGCTCCAAAACAAGACGCGGCGACGGCCAAACCGGTCGATCAGATATCCGCCCAGCAAGCCGAATATTCCACCGGCTATGGCAGGGATGTAAAACATTACTCCGATCCAGTGATTGAACTCCGCGCTCCCGGGCTTAGCCATGAGAAATTCGGTTAAGGCCGGTTGGACGGTGAGCGTGAGGGCTAGTAGTTCGTAGGTGTCAAAAGCGAAACCAAAGCAGGCCACGCCACAGATGACCCAATCGATAGGGGTGAGGCGCCGAAATTTGCGGAGTGCCGTGGACAAGATTCCCTGCTTTCAGCGGTGCACACAGGAACTGACTTACGCAAGTCAACTACGCAAAAATTGAATGGCCGCGGGAACGTACCAGACATCCAAGTTGAGTGTCAATTCGCGCTTCTTATCTACCACAAACGAGCAGCCTACTTTCGTCGGAAAGAGGTAAACTTGTATTGTGCGCAGCCACCGGAAGTTACATCGAGATATGCCGAGGAGAGTACGCGCAGGCGATTCTCTCGAAAGGCAACCCTTGAGCTCATGGAAAGCTCCTATTCAATGGGATAAAACATTTTCACCACTGAGGCCACAGAGAAAACCCTGGGGAGAGAAAGTTATGGTGGATATTCAATCTCATAGTGCCGCAAGACTTCGACGCAGAGCGGCTATTATTTCATTCGCATGTTTGGCGGCGGTCTGTGCGTTCGTGCCGCTCCTTGCTGGGCAACAGGGGTCTATGGCCCAGCCTCCAGTCTCCACCGCAGCGCCTGCGCAGAATACGACGCTCGGGCCGCCAACGATGCCGATCGAGGAAATCGTCCAGAAATTCGCGGCGCGGGAAGCGGAATTCAAAACCGAGCGCGACAATTTCACTTACACGCAAACCTTTACGATTCAAACCCTCGATTCCAGCGGACGGCCCGACGGCGAATACACGAAGACCACTGAAGTCGTTTTCTCGCCCACTCGCAAACGCTTTGAGAGAGATACGTACGCACCCGTTCCAACGCTGGAGCGCATTACGCTTTCTCAGCAGGACTTGGACGATCTCGAGCACGTGCAGCCGTTCGTTTTGACCACCACCGAATTACCCAAGTACAACATCAAGTATGTGGACCACGTGCAACTCGATGAGCTCACAGCCTATGTATTCGACGTGGCCCCGAAAACAATCGAGAAAAATCAGCGATATTTTCAAGGACGCATCTGGGTGGAAGACAAGGACTTCGAAATCGTGAAGACAGACGGCAAGGCCGTCCCGGATATCCGCAAAGGCGGCCAGGAAAACGTATTTCCGCGATTCGAGACCTTTCGTGAAAACATTGAAGGGCACTACTGGTTTCCCACCTATACACGCTCCAACGACGTTCTGCGCTTCAGCAGCGGCGACATTCCGATTCGCATGACCGTGAAATATGAGAATTACAAGCGGTTCGGCGTCACGGTCAAGATCGGCGCGGCTAAAGAGACGCAGACGCCGCCACCGGACCAGAAGAAGTAATCAGACGGCGCGCGCCGTTCAAGCGTAGCGAAACAAGGCTTTGAAGCCATAGTCCATGTGCTGCTGAATGTGGCAATGAAACAGAGTGAGTCCCGGCTGGTCGGCGACCATGTCGACCGTGGCGCGGCCGTAGCCGGGAACAATGACGGTGTCTTTCATCACGCCCGCCGTGGCCTTGCCGTTGATCTCCACCAGCTCAAACAAATGCCTATGCATGTGCAGAGGATGATCGTCCTCGCTGCGATTGCGGAACACCAGCCGGTAGCGACCGCCTTGTTTCAGCACAAATTCCTGATCGTGCGGATACTCTTTCCCGTTGACGGTCCAACTGTTGAATAGCCCCGCCCCGCTCGGGATTTTCTGGAAAATCATGTCGATCGTGGCGTCCGGAGCAGGCTGAGTTCCCGCGCGCCCAAAAATTGTGTAGTCCCAGGACGATTTCTTGGGCGCGACCCATTGCGGCTGCTTGTGCTGATTCGCGTATTCAAACACCACGCCCATCCCGCCGTTACGCACATCATCCGTGTCCGTTCCGAGAATCCAGACCCCCGGCTGATTCATCTCGATGATGGCATCCACACGCTCGCCGGGGCCTATGTAGATCACGTCCACGGCTTGCGGCGCGGGAACCGGATTGCCGTCCAGGGCGATAATTTGAAATTTATGGCCCGGAAAAGCGATGCGGCGATTCATGCTGGCGCTGGCGTTCAGCAGATGCATCAGGATTTTCTGGCCCGGCTGGACGCGGACCGGTTCTCCGGCTCCCAAGGCTTTGTCGTTGATGGAAAACATCTGGTAACCCACTTCGAGGCCGGAAGGATTGGTATCGAGGACTTTGGGCCGCTCGGGTTGCGGTCCAGCGTTGGTTGAGTCATCGTCATCTTCTTCTTCGGGATTGAAAAATGGTTCCCACTCCCGGAGCGCCAGGAAGATTTCCTGATCGAAATTTCCGGGGTTGTTCGCGGATTCGACCATGAGAAAGCCGAATTGGCCGGTGTAAGCTCCGCGATGCAGGTCCGAGCCGGCCATGGTGTGGGTGTGATACCAGCGCGTCCCGGCCGGGCGCGGCGTAAATTGATAGCGGATGCGGCCGCGCGGCGGGACCATGGGAGTTTTTTCTTCCTCCACGCCATCGACTTCGGCGGGCAAAAATAAACCATGCCAATGAACGAGTTCGGGGACATCGGTTTCATTGATGACGTCAACCGTGACCGGCTTGCCTTCCTTCATGCGCAGCACAGGGCCGGGAGAGGTTCCGTTGTAGCCGATGGTGCTGAGGATACGCGTGGGCGTAAGTTCCACTGTTACGGGTGCAATGCGCAGCGTGAAATCAGCCTTGGAACTTTCTTGCGGGCCGGCCGCGGACTGCATACCGGACATGCCGGGCTGCGCCTGAGACATCAGGAGCCTCGCGGCGCCCAATTCGATGGCGGCGACGCCACCGAATTTCATGAATTCCCTTCGGTCCACAGTGTCCTCCCGCGCGGGTCCCGTTGGCGCGGCGAATCTGGCTGCGCCACGACTTGGAAAGAGAAATCCTCTCACGCTGCGATGGCGCGTTCAAGACTATCTCATAAGAAAACCTGGGCTTATGCGTGGGCTTCCTATCGTGTTGGAGGAGACCAAGGAAAAAACGTACCTGTTCTTAAGTACTACCGCATTTGGGACTTTACACCTATTGGGTGGCCCTGATCCCCTTGCCAAAATTCGAAGTTGGAGTATTCTTTGACGGCTTTTCGGAACGATAATTGAGCCCCCAGGATACGATTGATGAGCCGCATCTACGACGCAATCCAAACCGCACGAGAAACGCGATCCAGCAAAGGGCTCGACACTTCGGATTACCTCGGAAAAATGGATTTGCCGGAGCGCCGTGTGACTCCCAGGGCGGAACTGCAAATCGACCTGACAGTCTATGGCCGAAACTCCCGCGAAGCGGCTTTTTATGAGCAAGCAAAGGCAGTCAGTGGAAATGCAAACGGGGGCGTATTCCTGCTGGCGGTGCCAGTAGTGGAAGGGCAGGACCTGCTGCTCATTAACAACGGCTCTTCACAAGAGCAAATCAGCAATATCGTGAGCGTTCGCGTGCGGGATATTCAGACCTGCGAAGTATCCGTAAGTTTCCCGGTGCCGAATCCAGATTTTTGGAAGGCTTCCCGGCCAGCATGAAGGATCTAGCCCTACTTAATTAAAGCGCGCGCGCCCGCAATCAGGAACGTTCGCGTTTTTCCATCCCGCCTTTTTTCGATTGTTCCTTCATCACGTAGAGAGCCCGATCCGCATATTCAAGCAACTGTTGAACTGTGACGCCGCATTTCGGGAAAGTGGCAATCCCGATGCTTATGCTGAGTTGCGGGACTTCCTCATCAGCCAGCAAACAGTTTCTGATGCGCTCGACCACTTGCTCGGCAGCGGTGACGTTGGTTTCCGGGAGCACTAGCGCGAATTCGTCGCCGCCATAGCGCGCCGCCGTGTCAATCGACCGGGAATTCAGCCGGAGAATGGTGGCCACGCGGCAAAGCGCGCGGCTGCCGATGACGTGCCCGTGGCGATCGTTGATCTTCTTGAGGCCATCGAGGTCCATGAGCAGGAGTGAAAAAGGCCTGCTGGTTCGTCCGGAACGTTCCAGCTCGCTTTGCAGAATGTCGACCAGGTGGCGGTAGTTCGCAAGCCCCGTCAGGCTGTCGCTGATCGCGAGGGTGCGCACCTGGCGGAAGAGGCGCGCGTTGTCCAGCAAGGTCGCGCCCAGAAGAACGATATAACTGATGGCGTTGACCAGTTCCGCCATGCCTGCCGAGGCGTCCAGCAAACGAGCGGATTGGGACGCAATCAGGTGGCTTATCACGTTCAGACCTGCCACCCAAACCAGGGCCGTGTCGAAGGCAAAGCCATCATTTTCCTTGACGCTATTCAGGGATACGGCGGCAATCAGGAAAACGACCGCGGGGAGCAATTCCCAGACCCGCGGGGTAGGACTGTGGGCGCGGATCGGAGGGGTGCTTGGAAAAAGCAGGAAGACGCCCGCGACCATGCAAGTTGCGCTGATTACAATTGAGGATAGCGCAATAACATTTTTTCCGGGGTCGCGCGGCCAGGGCAGCCATTTGTTAATCACGCAAGCGACCAGCAGCAGTGTTCCCAGAAGCATCTGCCCAATCATCCAGGAGACTGGGACGCGGACTTGCTCCGAGGGTTTCAGGAAATGATCGTAGAATTCAAAAATTGCGCCCAGGTGGATGATCCCGGTAACTCCGAACGTCAACCCCAGAAGAAGCGATACGCGGTTGCCCGTGCCGTAATATCTGACCAGGACGCTGGCGGCGATCGTAAAACTGAGCAAAGCGGAAATGATTTCAGCGCTCGACCAGGCGAGCGGATTCAATTCGATGTCGAGCTGGCGCAAAAAGTGGCCCATGACGACGGCGCCACTACAGGCCACCACCGCCAGCCACCAGGGGCGCTCCACTTCCCGGAGTGTTTTCAGTCTTTCACGCACAGCCATATGTATTTAGATGCTCCCAAAACCTATTTTGAGACAGACAGTTGTGATAATGATCACGTCCTTTAGGTCAGAATTAGGACAGGTGGGTTTTACCTGTTCTTTTTGCCAGTTTTTCGCCTGTTCGGGGGAAGTTGCTCGCAGTGAACCAGGGCCAGCGGGTCGAACGCGTCGTGCAATAGTTCTCTATATTTGCGGCGGTCGTATCCGAACCAGCCGTCCCAGAGCGCGTAGGCGCGCACGCGGTCGTTAGGCACGCGATTGCCGCTGTCGGTGATGATGTACTCGACGGTTTGGCCGGGCCGCAGGCGCACGCCGCTGCCGAAAAGTTGCTGCGCGGCGATGGCGGTCTGATTGGCCTTGCTGTACTCGCGCGGCTCGCGCGTGAGGCGCCTGCTCACGATTAAATCCTCGATGGCCACGCTGCCATCGGCGACGGATTCCTCGCAGCGGCGCAGGATTTCGCGGGCCTCTTCGAGCTTGGCCAGGTAGCCCGGGAAATCGTGGGCCTCGGCGAGAATCTCCAGCGTTTCCTGCTGCATGCGAGCCACCAGCGGCGGCGTGTCATGGCGGCGCAATTCCAGGCCGCGCACTTTGAGCGCGCCGTCTTCGGCGACGGCGAAGAAGCGATTGGGCACGGGCACGTCCGCAAATTGCCGCGACGGCAGAAACACCACGTAACGATAGATGGCCTCGATCGCCAGCGGGAGCTGGGTGCGCGCGGCGATTTCCGCGTTGAGGGCCTCGTAGTCGTCGCGCGTCGCGCCGGCTTTTTGCACGTACAACGAATCCACGAGGGCGTGCAGGATTTCGTAGCCGCGGTCCTCGGCGATTTCCTTGGCCACCAGCAGAGTTTCGCGCGCGACGGCGTTGATCGCTTCGTGCGCTTCGATTTTTCCGAAGCGCGCGTTTTTGTAGCCAGTGTAACCGAAGCAGCAAACGAGGAGCCATTTGAGAGCGTCGCGCTGGAGTTTG
>DATHPN010000013.1:0-168098 GCA_035483715.1 Candidatus Acidiferrum sp. | reverse complement strand
CGATCTCGATTTGCAGCTCGTTGATGGCGTTCTCTTCCCGCAGGACGGTCCCCGCGAGCTTTTCGTCCGCATCGAGCACCGAATGAACCGACTGATGCACGGCTCGCTCGGCGAGGCTGCCCATCCATAGCAGCCGTTCTTTCAGCTCTTCCAAATCGCGTTCGAAATGTCGTTCCATTCTCTAGGTCCTCTCCGTGGCCATCACTGCACCGGGCCCCCTGTTTCATCCACGCTCATCCGAAGCGGCCGGTGATGTACGCCTCGGTACGGGGATCCGAAGGCGTGGTGAACATGTGCCCCGTGGGTGAAAATTCAATCAAATCCCCATTCAGCATGAAGGCGGTGGAATCACTGACGCGCGCCGCCTGCTGCATGTTATGGGTGACGATCACCAGGGTACACGTCGGTTTCAATTCGAACAGCAACTCCTCGATCTTCGCGGTATTCACCGGGTCGAGCGCAGAGCACGGTTCATCGAGCAAAAGCACCTCGGGATCGACTGCCAGCGCCCTGGCGATGCACAAACGCTGCTGCTGGCCCCCGGAGAGCGCATAGGCGGACTTGTGCAGCTTGTCCTTCACTTCGTCCCACAAAGCGGCGCGGCGCAGGCTCTTCTCCACTGAATCGTCCAGGCGTCCCTTATGCCCATTGATCCTCAAGCCATACGCCACATTCTCATAAATCGACTTGGGAAACGGGTTGGGCTTCTGAAACACCATGCCTACCATTCGCCGCAGCTTGGTGACGTCCAATGTAAGGATATTCACGCCATCCAGGGCGATTTCCCCCTCCAGGCGAGTATGGCGCAGCGTTTCGTGCATCCGGTTCAGCGTGCGCAAAAGTGTTGATTTGCCGCAGCCCGATGGCCCGATCATCGCCGTCACTTTGTTGGTGGCCACGTCCATGGACACATTATGAAGGGCGTGGTTCTTGCCATAATAGAAATTGATCTTGGTGACTTTCATTCGCAGTGTGTTGGCGCCAGATGTGGTCATAGCCGGATTATGCTCAGCGGTCCTATCCGTGGAGGACGCCGCAGCAGCCCCCGAATTCGCCATGAGTGGGAAGGCGGAATTCATCGTCAAGACCTCTCATATGCGGTCCCGCGCGTCAAAAACGCGCGTACCAAAATGTTCGTTACCAGCACCATTCCAAGCAGCACCAGCCCCGCTGCCCACGCCTGACGATGCCAATCTTCGTATGGTCCAGTTGCATAGGTGTATATCACAACCGGAAGCGACGAAGTCGGCTGATCCCAGCCGGGGCTCCAGAAGCGGTTGCCGAAGGCCGTGAAAAGCAGCGGCGCCGTCTCTCCCGCGACGCGCGCCAGGGCCAGCAGCACGCCGGTCAGGATTCCACGCGAGGCCGCGGGTAGCACAACCGTCGCGACCATCTTCCATTTGTTCGCGCCCATCGCGAACGCGCCTTCGCGCAGCGAACGCGGCACGTCCGTCAGAAAACTTTCCGTGTTGCGCAGCACTGTGGGAATCACCATGATCCCTAGCGCGACTCCGCCGGCAAGGGTTGAAAAGTGGTGCATGGGCATCACCACCAGGGCGTAGGCAAAAATGCCGATTACGATCGAAGGCACGCCATTCAACAGGTCTGCGGTGTACCTCACAATAAAGGGAATGGTCCGGCCGCCGAATTCCGCCAGATAAACTCCTCCCAGCAAACCGACGGGAACGCCAAAGAGAGCCGCGAGCAGGAGAAGCTTCAGGCTGCCCAGGATGGCATTGGCCATGCCTCCCCCTACCTCGCCGACCGGAGCGGGCAGGCGCGTGAAGAAATTCCACGACAGGTCTTTTCCGCCGTTGTACACGAGATAGCCGAGGATGAAGAACAGGACCGACACGGTGATCAACACGCAGACGCCCGTGAGCGAAAGCATGGCCACGTTCAGCGATTTTCGCCAGATCATCCGAACGCTCATGTCGGCAACACTCCGCTGCCGCGCGCCGTCGTGACCAGAATCAGGAGACGCGCGAGCCCGTTCAACACAAACGTCAACAGGAAAAGCACCAGGCCAAGTTCAATCAGCGCGCTCAAATACAAATTGCCCGTGGCCTCGGAAAATTCATTGGCCAGCACGGCCGCGATCGAATACCCCGGCGAAAATAGAGACGCGGCAATCTTGGGATTGTTGCCGATGACCATGGTAACGGCCATGGTTTCGCCGAGAGCGCGGGCCAGCGCGAGAAACACGGAACCGAAAATGCCGATCCTGGCCGCCGGAACCACCACCTTCCAGGTGGATTCCCATTTGGTTGCGCCGAGCGCCAGCGCCGCCTCGCGCTGGTCGCGCGGGATTGCCAGGAGAACTTCGCGCGAGACAGAAAGCACAAACGGCACGATCATAATGGCCAGAACGATCCCCGCCGTCAGGAAACCGATCCCGTACGAAGGCCCTTTAAACAGAGGCAGAAATCCCAATGTCTTTTTTAACGCCGGTTGAACGGAGGTTCGCATCACCGGCACCAGCAGGAATACGCCCAGCAAACCGTAAATCACGCTGGGCACGGCCGCCAGCAAGTCACTCACAAATGTGAGAGAGGAAGAAAGCTTCGGGGGCGCCAGTTCGGCCAGAAAAATCGCCGCCCCCACACCGAGAGGAACGGCCAAGAATAATGCGACCGCCGAAGTCACCAGCGTACCGTAAATGAACGGCAACGCGCCGAATTCGCCGGAAACCGGGTCCCAGGTTTCCGTTACGAAAAATTTCCACCCGAACCTGGTTCGGGCTTCCGCCGAAAGAACCCACAACTGATACACCAGAAGGACCGCAATCAGCAGAAGCACCGCGGCCGCAATCAGCGTGATGAGGTGCGCGATTTCATCCCCGCCGAACCAGCGGCGCACCAACGCCCGCGAATTCCCGGGAATATCCGCCGGCGTTGCCGCGTTCGGTGTGGTGACCATTTCGAAGTGTTCGCCTTCCGGTCCGAAACCAGCTGCGGAAAAACTGAAAAAGCGCCATCTCCAAGCACGTTGCGTGACAGTGAATCTCTCCTGACTTGGCATTCAAGCGAGGAGAGATTCCTCGTTTCGCTGGGAACGACACAGCGAAGTAATTTTCAGCAACCCCTCGAACAGTTACTGAATCTGCCCGATGGCCTTCATTTCCTTGGTGACGACTTCCTTCGGCAGCTTGGCGTACGCCAGCCCTTCGCAGTACTGCTGTCCGTCTGTCATCATCCACTTCAGGAAATCTTTCACGGCATCGCGCTTGGCGGCATCGCCAAACTTCGCGGGAATCAGCAGCCAGGTGAAGCTGGCGATCGGGTAGGCCGCCTTGCCTTCGGGATTGGTGATGGACACGCGGAAATCGTCAGGCATGAACTTTGACGCCGCCGCTGCTGCCGCCGAAACGCTGACCAGATCCGCCTTCACAAATGCTCCCGAGGAATTCTTGACGCGCCCGTAAGCGATTTTGTTCTGGATGGCGTAAATCAACTCGATATAACCAACCGAATCTGGGGTCTGCTGGATGAGCCCGGCCACGCCCTCGTTGCCTTTACCGCCCAAGCCCACTGGCCAGTTCACCGACGTCGCTTTGCCAACCTTCGTCTGCCATTCCGGGCTGATCTTGGAAAGATAATCGGTCCAGATGTACGTCGTGCCACTGCCATCGGAGCGGTGCACAACGACGATGTCGTCGGAAGGCAGCTTCACGCCTGGGTTCGCGCCTGTGATCGCCGGATCATTCCACTTGGTAATTTTACCGAGAAAAATTCCCGCGATGGCGTCCGGAGTAAAATTCAGCTCGGCAGACACGCCCGGCAAATTGTAACTGGGTACATCGGCCCCGAGAACCGTGGGAAAGTGCAGGATGGGAACACTGGCTTGCTTGAGTTGGTCGTCGTTCATCGGACCATCAGAAGCTCCGAAGTCGACCGTTTTATCGATCAATTGGCGGATTCCGCCTCCGGAGCCGATTGATTGGTAGTTAATCTGAACGTCAGGATGAGCTTGATGATAAACGTCGAACCACTTGGAATACATCGGGTAAGGGAATGTCGCTCCGGCGGCATTCAACAACACTTGCCCCGCGGCGACGGCATAATTGGCAATGGCCAGCAGTACCGCGGTTAGGAAAAGCACTCTTACCATTCGCATATTTTCTCCTGGAATTTCGTCCCTGTATTCTGACCCGGAATTGTTACAGCCGTGTTACAGGGTAGTGAGGCCGGCATAAAATCGACCGAGCGTTATAACTTCCCTATTATGTGACCACTGCAGAGAAAGGGGAGAAGGGCCGACGCCAGGGGAGCGCCGGCCCGGGGTGGGGTTGCAACACGAAGGCCGCTGTTCTGCGCCAGAACTGTGCAGCGCAATTTAATCCCTCATCTGCGGATAATTGGCTTCATCAACAACCATCCGTGTGCGCCCGTGGCGCACGTCGAGTCCCCGAACCCAGAAAATAATATCTTCGGCAATGTTTGTGGCGTGATCCGCGATGCGCTCGAGATACCGCGTAGCCAGGACGAATTGAAGCTGCGGAGCGGCCTGCTGGCCGTCTTCGGTCATCCTCGTAAGCAGGTGCTCGAAAATCTGGTCGCGATAGCGGTCCACCACATCGTCGGCCTCAAGCACTTCGCCGGCCAGGACCACGTTGCGAAAGATCAGCGCGCCCAGGCTGCGCCCGAGCATCGCGCGGACGGCGCCGGCCATCGGTTCCAGATCGCGCGGCGTTTCGGTCACGTTCATTCCCGCCAGCGAAATCACACGCTCGGAAATATTCACGGCCAGGTCGCCGATGCGTTCCAGGTCGTTGGCAATTTTCTGGGAGGCCACCACGCGGCGGATTTCCTCATCCTCTAGCAGTCCGGTTCGCAGCATCCTCACAGCGTGATCGTCGATAAGAATTTCCATTTCGTTAACGCGCGGCTCCACCAGAAACACTTTGCTCGACAGCTCCGTCGCTGCTTCCAGATTGGGGCGCAGAAGAGCGTCGAGGGCGATTCCCACGCTGCATTCCACGGTGCGCGCCATGGAAATCAGGTAGTTGGCCAGCACGTCCTGATAAATCGTTTGTATGTTGGAAACCGGGGTCGCCATCGCTCCACCTTCACCCTAAATTCACGGCATTGCGAGCTTAACCAGATTTTGTGAAAGGAGCATGAAGCGGGGGTGAATATCCGGCGAAACGGCTGATATTCCCACGGCGCCGTCTTATCCGGACAACGCGAACAAGCCATAAAAATTGGCGCTCGACCCCCTCTTGGCTGACCCTTGCGGCCCCTGGCCTTCTGATGTAAAATGACAATAGAACGCGTCAACAGGTATTTCCGTCCCGCCTGCCGCGCGGGAGTATTTGTGTACCCAGCCACAACCTCTCATGCAGCTGTCCCTGACGAGCGCCGCCGCAACCTGCGGCATAGAGCGCCTTCGATTATGTACGTGCAAATGGACTCGGCCAACGGAGGCATTGTCCTCAACCTGGGGATCGACGGGGTCGCGTTCCACGCCGCACAAAAGTTGATTGCCGAGAAGAACTCCACTCTCAAATTGCGACTTCGTGGATCCGGCTTGCTTGTAGATCTCACCGGCGAGCTTGTCTGGCTCAGCGCTTCACAGAAGGAAGCGGGCATCCGCTTCAGGGATCTCTCCGGCACTGTGCGGCAAGAAATTGCGGGTTGGATCGCGCGGGAAGCGCAGGTCTTTGGGCCCACCGGAGTAACCGGAGGAGAGGATCGCCCGCAGCCGAAAACAATTCCTGCAACGCCCGGAATATTCGATACCGGAGATATGTCCGAACGCCATCCTCTTTCCGCGGCGCTGTCCATCTCCCGGGCGAAGCCTGCAGACGCTGCTTCGACCGCCAATGCGGACGCGAACGGGTTATTTTCGCCACTGCCTTTGGATTATGTACCTCCAAAGTCCTATCTTTCGCAGCGGCAAGAAGTTGCTCCCCCGAACGTTGAACGTGATTTTTCTGATGACGAGTGGGAGGATGAGCCCCAGGGTCGCGACCCCTATTCATCCCTCCCGCCGCTGCCCCCCCGGATCGAGCAACATTTGCATGTTCAGCCACTTCCTGAACCGGCTCCGATCGATGACCCACGCCAACCGCAGGCAGGCAATTCATCCCCGTATCTGCTCTCATTGAAGCGAGTAGCACCGGCTCGCAGTGGACAACCGCAGGCACCCGAAGCGCAGGGAATGAACGATCTTCGCAAGTCGCAAGAAATCGAGCCGAGGCCTGTCCCTCCGCCTGTCATCTCGTCTCCGTATCTCCTTTCCCTGGAAAAGCAGTCCCGGGCGCGCAGGGACCCATCGCAAACCTCTGCGGAATCGGCGGGCAGGAGCGAATTTCGGATAGCGGATGAAATCGAGCCAACGCTTGGTCCGGCGGCCGGCAATTCCTCAGCCCGCCTTTCCTCGGAGCCAATACCACCCGTGCGCGGATGGCGCCTGCCGGTCTCGGCGCAAGCCGCAGCCACAAACCAGCCAGCTAAAACGGTAGATGCTGGGCCAACCCCCCAGGCCCGGGTTTCCCTTTGGCAGGATAAATTGGGCCTTGCCGCAGCCGTAGAAAAATGGATTCCGCCGGCGCTCCTCGCTGCATGGAGGAGAGCGGGCATTCAGCACAAAGTGGTTTTTGCCATTTCAGGAGTAGCTTGCCTGGGGATTTTCGCGCTGCTCTTGACGTTGGCTGTCTCTCACACAGACAATTCCCTGCCCGCGGCTGAATCGACCGTACACCTGCAGCAGCCCGCTGCGCAGCCGCCGACGACTCAGCAGCTCACGGCGCAGCAATTCACGACGCCTCCAGCGGCCACAAGCGTCAGTAATAATTCTTCCCAGGTTGCATCGATTCAAGCGCCCGTGGCGCCGCCCGTAGCCGTTCCACGACGATCGGTTCGCCCACGAAAATCCCTGATGGCAGTTTTTGCGCAGGCCCTTCTGGGAGTTGGATCCCGCGATTCGGACGCGAGGCACAGGATAAGGGACGATCAGCTCGGCGTGCAGGTGTGGACTTCCAAACGCAACGGATTCTATTATTGCACCGACAGTGACTTCTACAAGTCCGTGCAGCCCGGGACCTTCATGGCTCAGAGTGATGCAATCCAGAGTGGATACCAGCCGAAAATCGGCCAGTTCTGTAACTGAACACTCCGCAAGGCTTCGGCAAATTAATGACAAGAGCGCTGCGAAGGAACGCGTGGAAGAGATTCGCGCGGCTTCGGGGTGTTCGAGCGTCAGCGATCGACTCTTGCTGCCTGTCACCCGAAAATCAATCCTGCGGGAATTCAAGCCCGAATTTCTTCGACTGGTTTTACAGGCACGATCCGCGCGACACGTTTCATGACTTTTTTGTTTTGCTCAGCCTTCTTCAGGTCGTAGGCCGCCTGCAACCGCATCCATACTTCCGGCGAGCCGCCAAACAGTCGGGACACCTTCAGGCACATGATGGCGGACGTGGGCTTGCGCCCGGCCAGAATGCCGTGCAGCATCTGGCGGGACACGCCGAGAGCCTTCGCTGCGGCCGTCACGGACAGATAGACAGTCGGCAGGATATCTTCCTTGATAATCTCGCCCGGATGGACGGGCGGCAATCCGTTCTTCGTGCGCATAGAGTTCTCCCCTATTGTAATTTTCAAAATCGACATCCAGCGTGTTTTCGTCTAACCAGCCGAAAGTGATCCGATAATTTCCGGTGACGCGCCCCCGTGGTTTTTCGGGGAGCCGGAAAGTTCGCATTTCGCTAGGAAACGCTGGGTACGCTGAAATGGAAGCGGGAACCCTGGCCGATTGCGCTTTCCACCCAGATTCGGCCGCCGTGGGCTTCCAGGATGTGGCGCGCGATCGCCAGGCCCAGGCCGGTGCCGCCGGCCTCGCGCGATCTTGCGGCATCCACGCGGTAAAATCGCTCGAAGATGCGCTCGAGGTCGGATTCAGGAATGCCGATGCCAGTGTCGCTGACGGTGAAAATGACGTCACGCCCGTTGGCGCGCGCCTTGACTTCAATTCGTCCGCCGGAGGGCGTGTATTGCACCGCGTTGTCGAGCAAATTCTGCAGGACTTCGCCGAGTTGCGCGCCATCTCCACGCACCGCCGGCGCGTTCTCCTGCAAGTCGACGTGAATCTCGAGGCCTCTTGCTTTGGCATTGAGGCGCGCCGTCTCGACGCAGCCGTTCACGAGAGTCTCCACACGGATCGGGCGAATTTCGAGTTCGAGGCGGCCCGCTTCGATGCGCGAGAGTTTCAACAGGTCGTCGGTGAGCCGGGCCAGCCGCCGCGCGTGTTCGCGAATAATCTCGACGAAGCGGTTGCGGTTGGCTTTATCATCGAGCGCGCCGCTCAAAAGAGTTTCGGCGAAACCTTGGATCGCGGTCAGCGGCGTCTTGAACTCGTGCGAGACGTTGGCCACGAAATCCCGCCGCACGCGCTCCAGGCGCCGCAACTCGGTGATGTCGTGCAGCACCAGGACCGCGCCATTGGCCCCGGCGGCGCGTACCGGCGCGGCCGTGACGCTGAAATTTCTGCGGCGCACCGTGCCTACTTCGACCTCGCCGGTCAGTTCTTCCACTCCGGACAGGGCTTGCCTCACCAGAGCCACCAGATCGGCCTGCCGCAAGGCTTCGACCAGCGTGCGGCCCTGCGAACTCCCTTGCGGCAACTCGAGGATCTGCTCGAAAGCCCAGTTGCAGAAGAGAATGCGTTCGTCTCCGGTAACCACGGCGACGCCCTCGACCATGCTGCCGAGAATCGCGGAGGAGCGATTGCCTTCATCGGTGAGTGTGCGAATCGTCTGCCCCAGGCCGGCGACGGTGCGGCCCAGCGAGGCGGCCAGGTCCGCGAATTCGTCATCGCCGTGATCACGCTCGGGCGGAGTGAAATCACCGGTCGCCGCGCGCTCGGTGAATTTCGTCAGGCGGCGGATGCGCGAGGCGACCGAGCGCGAAGAAAGGAAGAACCCGATTCCCGCGGCCAGCAGAAAAATAGCCAGGACGGGCCAGATTTTCGGCAATGTTTTCGGGGAGTCCCATTGCACGGCAAGCAGAATCGCCACCACCAGCGCCAGGGAAATCAAAACCGGCCGCCAGAATAGGCTTACGCGCAAGGCAGAACTACTCCTCTTTTTGGGATTGGCCTTCGCTCTCGAACATGTATCCCGCGCCGCGCACGGTTTTCAGGAAGGCAGGATGGTCGGCATCACTTTCGACTTTTTCGCGCAGGCGGCGAATGTAGACATCCACGCTGCGCGGGGTGACAAAGCGCTCGGTGCCCCAGACGGCGTCCAGCAGCTGATCGCGCGTGAACACGCGGTTCGGGCGCGTCGCCAGGTAATAGAGCAGGCGAAATTCGAGCGTCGAAAGCGTCACCGGCTTGCCGTCGCGCGCCACGCGATAGGAGGAAGGATCGATCAACAAACCGCGCGACTCGATTACGCGCTTCGGCTCATTGGTGGGCTCGGTGCGCCGTAACAGCGCCTTCACGCGCGCGCCGAGTTCGCGCGGGCTGAAGGGTTTGGTCACATAATCGTCCGCGCCCATTTCCAGGCCCACCACGCGGTCAGCTTCCTCGCCCCGCGCTGTGAGCATCAGGATCGGGAGGCGGTTCAGCGAAGTATCGCGGCGAATTTCCTTGCAGATGTCTAGGCCCGAAAGTTTCGGCAGCATCAGGTCGAGCAGCAGAATGTCCGGCGGCGTTTTCCGGATTTGCGCGAGGCCGCTGGCGCCGTCGGTCGCGGAGGCCACTTGAAAACCTTCGCGCTCCAGGTTGTAACGAACCAGCTCCACAATGTCCCGGTCATCTTCGATCAGCAGAACACGCTTCATCGCACCATCCCATGCTTGGGAGAGCCACACCCGGCATCGAACTCACTATATTACATAGGTAAGAGCAAAGGCTATGTTACGGCAAGGTTAAAAGAAGGGGCCGTTGTTAACCTGGGAACGCCAATCTCCCGATTGGCGAGGCGAGAGCCGCCAATCAGGAGATTGGCGTTCCCGGATTTGGCCATTTAGACTCGCAAAAACACTTTTCCGCGGTAGAACGGCCACAGAAGCGCGTAAATTACCAGGACGAAAAAGACGGCGAAGGCCAGCGAGGCGTTCACCGGGCTGGCGTGCGGCAGGAAATATTTATCGTAGACCCAGCCGTGCAGCGTGGTCTCGCGGCCACGGAATTTCAGGAACTCAAAATCGGTGCTGATTTCCGAGACCAGCGCGGCAAGCGCGTAGGCCAAGATCGCGTTCATTCCGAATACCAGCCACGGCGCAGTCCACGCGCGCCAGGCGCGCACATCGACGACCCAATAACATGCGGCGAGCACGAGCATCGCGAACCCGCCGGTGAACAGCACAAAAGAACTGGTCCACAGATTTTTGTTGATCGGAAAATACGGATGCAGCAATCGCCCCGCGACGAGGAGCACAAGCCCCACAGCCGCAAGGCCCAACGCCTTTCGCCCCGCAGGGCGATCCGAACGAAGCCATTCGCCGGCCAGGATTCCGATCAGCAACGAGGCCATCGCGGGTAGCGTGGAAAGTAATCCTTCGGGATCCCAGGTCACCGACTCGGACCACAGGTGTCCGCCCATGAGGGTGCGATCGACGTACGCGCCGAGGTTGTCGTCCTTGCCAAGATGCCCCGCGCCGTAGCCCGGCACTGGCACAAACATCATCAGCGCCCAATAACCAATCAGTAATACGATCGCGACGGCCGCCGTGACGCGGAGGTTGGCTCGCACGCGAGCGGGCCGATCGGCGGCGGGTTCCATCTGAAACGTCGCCAGATAAAGCAAACCCGCGAAGAGATAACACAGGGCAATGCGCTGCAATACGCCCATGATCCGGATCGAACCGAGATCGAAGCCGGGAAAGCCGTTCAAAAATAATCCGATGGCAAAAATCAGCGCGCTGCGCCGCACCACATGAATCATGAGCGCGCGGCGCGTGAGGCCGCGCGCGATCCTCGAGGCAAACGACAGCGTCAGGGAAACTCCTACAATGAAAAGAAAAAAAGGAAAGATCAGGTCGGTCGGCGTCCACCCGTTCCACTCCGCGTGTTCCAGCGGCGGATAGATGTGGCCCCAGGAACCGGGGTCGTTCACCAGAATCATCGCGGCAATGGTCGCGCCGCGAAACACGTCCAGCGAAACCAAGCGCCCCGGACGCGACGTCTCCGCAGCCGCCGGGATGTTGGAAGTGGACGTCGCGATTGTTTCCGACGTGGCGATGGCGGGGCCCTCCAATGGCGGGGATAGTACAGCAGACGCGGGGATGCCGCAATGTCGCAGCGGCGAACGTGTTCACAAAAAAACGTGGCCGGGAGGGGGAGGCCCGGCCACGTTTTTTGCCAGAGGGAAGAAACTTTCGCGAATCCCAGTCAGGGGTTGCGCGTTTAGTGATAAGCCAGATTGTGCGCGCCGCAAAAAATCGAACTGACGAAGCTGGCGCTCTGGGGGACCCACCACATGCGGCGCACCCACGGGTGCCTGCTGTACATCATTTTCCTGCCGGCGAAATCCAGCAGCGCCGGTCCGACCTGTATGGCTGCGTACAACGAGCTGTTCCCGGCGAAGGGGCGCAGCAGGGGGTTCAATTCCTGCGCGCCGGAGGTGGTGATGGCGTGGCGCGTGGCCCAAGCGTCAAAAGTCGCGGCGCCGCTCGAAGCGATAATCAAGCCTTTCCACATGAATTCCTTGCGGCGATCCTCCGCTTGCAATTGAGCAACCGACACCGTCATGGGCTTAGCCGGCTTCAGGAACGCCATCGGCGCGGGAGTAGTCAGCGACGCCATCGGAACAGGAGCATCCGGCAACACCTCGTTGGCCGCGGTTACGGGCTGACTCGAGGCGTCCAAGGAAGCCTCGGCAGTGAGCGAGAAATTTTCAGGTTCCGCAGAAATGGCCGAAGCTGTGACGGCCGTTTGCGCATCGAGCGCGGCTTTATCAGCCGGCATTGAAACTGTGGTTGCGAGCTGCGGATGAATCAGGAGTACCGCAATGGCCAAAAACATTTTCGTTATCCTCAGTACGCTGCAGGCGCCTGGCTGGTGGCTACCTGCACCGTGAGGCTAGGTTAGGGACGGGGGCGGGCCGCGCCAATGGTTCGGTAGTCCCGAAGAGGTTGGGACGACAGTTTTGAAGGATGGAAACGATAGTTCTAGAACTATCGAGCTAAGGGATCGGGGCAAACAGGCGGCGAAGGTCAGAGGTCTGGCGCGTCAGATTCCAGCTATGTATATGCTTCTAAATAAGATAGGGTTACGGTGGATTCGGAGGCGCGTCCGGCATCTCCAGGACAGCAATTTTTCCGTCGGGCGTTCGCGCGAGCGTGGGGGCGTAAAGCCCAATCTGCTCGCGCCGCCACCATAAGCCCTGTTCGCGTTTTTCGCTCCAGCCGGTGAACCAGTATTGCCAGAGGATCACACGAATCCGCTCGGGCGGATTGCCGGGGAATGGGTCCTTTGCGAATAGGGTAAGCACGTCGGGTTCGCCCGACAAGAGCCGCTCCTCGACCTGCACGACCCAGGGATACTGCCGCCAGTTGCCCAGCGAAGCGAACCACAAGTTCCAGTCAAAGCGCGGCTGGTAGGGTGCGTAAATCCGCGGGGGCGCATGCACGTCCTGGGGCTTGTTTCGGAAGGGATAGGGCGTCCAGGTCTGGCCGTCGCGCGAACCCTGGAATTCGACCTCATAGCGCGCGCGCGTCATGACGGCAAAGAGGCCGAACTCGTTGGCGATGCGAAACGGTTCGAGTGCGCGAACCGGCGCAGCCGGGAGCGGCGCGGCGGGAGACAACATGAAAAGCAGGAGCGCCGAGGTCGCGTAGAAAATCCACGTAAGGAAAAATGCCTGCCTCCACATGCGAACCTGGCTACGCCAGCCATGCGCTTCGGGTGCCGACGTCGCCTGCGCGTCCGTTGACGAAGCGTCGGCGGGCCGCAGGCTTTTCGGAAAAAAACGGGCCAAAAATTTATCGTCCAGCAACAGGACCCCGAGGACCAGGACAATGTAATTCAGGAAGGCATAGTTACTGGTGAGAATGATGCCGATCTGCCACGCGGTGATCACGAAGAACAACACGATGCGCGAGCGCCGCGGCAGAAATATGGCGAAGATCAGCACCAGTTCCAGCGCCAGGGTCAGGACCGCGGTCGCCGCATGAAACCAATGCGGCAACTGGTGCGCGTACCACGCGATCCACGTGGGCAGCGGGCCATTCTGATAATACTGATCCATGGCCGTGAAATCGCGCCACTCCGGATCGTGTCCCAGAATTTTCGCGATGCCCGATTCAAAATAAATGCGAAACATCAGCCAGATCAGCAGGTACCGGCTGGCGAGGGAGGGCGGCTCGGAGGCTCCCCAGCGCGGCCGCCATCCCGAGGGCGCAAAAAACAGGCTGATGAATCCAGCTTCGAGCAGCATACCGTCGGATTGATAGCTGGCAAAATCCTGCGCCGCGCCGATGAAGGAGAGAAACGCGACCAGACAGATCACCAGCATGCCGCGCGGCCAGATATTCAGGGCCAGCAGCAACGACGCCAGCAAGCCGGCGATGACCACGCCCATCAAAAAGCGGTCGCTCGCCGACCACCAAAAAACCGTGGGCGCGTACCAAAAACGCGCGCTTCCCAGAACTCGCGCCACCTGGACCAGATATTCCTGCGCCGGAAGAATTCCTTGCGGACCGATCAGCCCGCGAATCTGGTAGGCCAGCGAATAAAACGCGGAGAAAGATATCAGCCCAAGCGCCCGCAGAAAAAGCCAGCGCGCGGCGAGATAACCGGGAGGCGTGAAATCAGGGCCGAACAGACGCCGGGGAATCGCTCTGAAATCAAAGTCCATTGCCGGCCATTATACAGACAGACTCGTCCCCTGCCCGTGCGGCGTTATTCGGAAAAAAGTGGCGGGAAATTTCAGATGGCAGGAAGAGAGATAATTTTGTTGGCCGCGATTCCCTTTTCAAGTACCTAGACTTCGTCGAATTCGTCGAAGCCGTCCTTTTTGGTCAAATCCCTGGGCCCATAGAAGCGCTGGCGGCACTTGCCGCACCGGTAGGGGCGATAGGGCAGGAAGAGCAGAACCCAAAATTCAAATAAACGGCCGCGCCGGGTGCGATGCACGTGCTCACTGCCGCACAGAGGACAATTTTTTTCCGTGGTGTACGCGAACAGGCCAAGGATGCGCTTCATCGGGAACGCATGATAGCGCCGGGAGAATCGGGGCGCAATCGCCCGGCTCGTCTGTGTTGCCGAACCCGTATTCCAGCAAATCAAAAGGAGGCCAGGACTTGCATCGCCTGATGCCGCAGCTTGCCGAGGCTTCGATTCATCACATGCGTCCGCGGCAGGAAGGGCAGCACCGGAGGGCGGCGAATCGCCAGGCGGTCGAGGCCGATTTTCAGGCGCTGATCGTGCGGAGCGTAGCGCAACCCGCGAAGCAAGGTATCGGCGGCATCCTGTTTGCGGTCGGCGGCGACGTAGATTTCCGCGAGGTTCAAATAGAGTTGCGCCTGTCGCCGGCTCATGCGTATGGCCGAACGGCAAAGTTCTTCCGCCTCGGCCCATTTCTGCTCCGTGGCCGCGATTGCCACTCCCATGTAGGAAATATAGAAAGGATTGGATGGTTCTTCTTCCAGAGCGGACTTCAGATGAGGCAGGGCTTTGGTCGCATCGCCTCCGCGCAAATATGTCAGGCCGGCGCGGAATTCCTGAAATGCTTCGACTTGGATCATGTTGATGTCCTCCACTGGGTTGGTGGAATCAGCCGACCGGGCGCCATACCGCCCTTAGGGCTAATCGTCAAACCTTGTAATGCAGGTTAATTTCAGGCAACCAATCAGGCAACTGCTCGGAAGGCCAGAAGAAGGACAGTGACAGCCGCAGACTAAGGTTTTCGGAGACTTTGGCCGATCATTCCAGAATGCCAGTTTTTCACGCACTGACCATTGATTGTGGATGATGACGTGAATGGCTTAGCGGGCCGCGATGGCGATGCTCGTGCTGGCGCTTTCTTTCTGGCCAAACACCGGGACGGCCGGACGCCAAACTGCGGTGCGTGTCTCCTGGGCACTAATACTGATCGGGGGCCATGTCCGGGATATTAAATTGAGGATTGAACGCCATCCAAATATCCTTGTTCAAGACCTAAATCATTGTCTGACACCACAGTCTAAATCGTTCCTTCGAAGACCATAAAGAGGAGAAAATGAAAATTAAAGCTGCGCTCTGGTTTGCCCCAGTCACACTTTTTCTTGCCGCTGTCCTGACTGGAGTTTGTTTCGCCCAAGCAGGCCTTGCGGAACCTCCGGAGGGCCGCAGTGCGGCGGTTGCGCCTGCACCTCAGCAGGATCTGATCGTGGCGTCCATCCTGCCTGGCTCCACAATTCTAGCGGATTTCCAACCCAATGATTCCGTTGCGCTTAACGAAGAAAATGCGGTCAGCGAGGCATCCGGGCCCGGACCAAGAGAATCCGGGCGGTCGGCCTTTTCGAGAGTCGGCATCGGAGTAAAGGTTTCTACACTGGGAGTGGGACTCGAAGCGGCCACCCCGCTGGCCGGAAAATTCAACGTGCGCGGCGGATTCAATATGTTCCGGTACAGCCGGGACATTACCAATAACGGAATCCAGTACAATGCCCAATTGCACTTCCAGTCGGCGGAGGCGCACCTTGACTGGTTCCCCTTCGGTGGTTTTCATGTCAGCCCCGGGATCCTGTTTTACAACGGGAACCAATTGACGGCCACCGCAGCGGTCCCGGGCGGACAAACGTTCACGGCAGGCGGCACGTCGTATGAAAGCGATCCGGCCACTCCGGTTACGGGCACCGGGAAAGTGAATTTCCTGAGGGTGTCGCCATCGATCATGGCGGGGATCGGCAACCTGATCCCGCGAAACGGAAGGCACTACAGCTTCCTGTTTGAAGTGGGCGGGGCGTACCAGGGATCCGCGCGCGTGGCCTTGAACCTGGCCGGAAACGTCTGCGACCCGACCACTGGATTATTTTGCCGGTCCATTTCCACGGATCCAACAGTGCAAGCCAACATTCAAGCGCAACAGACAAAAATCCGGAACGACATCAATCCCTATCGATTCTTTCCCGTCATTTCGATGGGCGTCGGGTTTAATTTCTAATTCTGCAAGCAAGTTTGGTCGTGCCACTGAGGAGTCGGCGGGCTACAGCTGGAAGGTAAGTTCCAAGCTCACCTGAATAGCGTAGTGCGTAGCCCTGCCGCTCCGACCAGGGGTAATCTAGCAGTCAGTAAAAAAAAACCATCCAGACTTTTGTCATTCTGAGCGAAGCGAAGAATCCCTCTTTCTTTTCATGGGCCAAATCGAAGAGAGATTCTTCGCTTCGCTCAGAATGACAAAATAAACTACTTTTTCCGCAGCCTGCTAGGGCCATACGTGGCACGTATCGCAGCTGGTTTCTGCGTTGTTCATCTGCTGGCGATGGATGCATGTTCCCATGGCCGTTACGCTGGTAAACATGGCCATGGCATCCAGATCCGCCACCGGCCCGTGGCAAGTCTCACACTTCATGCCGGCTTCCAGATGTTTGCGGTGGCTCCACTGCACGCCCGGCAGGAGTGTGTAGACACGCACCCACGGTATAGGCGTTGGAAAGGACGCCGATCCAGAGTTGCTGGTGGCCGGAATCGTCGGCCTGCTCTCTCAGTTCGCGAGCCTGCGCTACTTCGGAGAATTTCAAGGATCCGCGAGGAATTCGATAGACTCGGTGGAGAAGATGATCATCAAAATGTACACGTGATGTACGCGTGAAGGGTTCTGCCGCTGATCCAAACGACGAAGCCCCGGCATCCAATGGAAGAGGGATATCAGAAAATGAGCTACTTGAATCGGCTGGAGGACGAGGTTTCTGCCTGGCCTGACGTCTCGGTTCATCCGCATCGATTTGGTGGCAAAGAATTCAGATTCGGAAAAGCGGAGATCGGGCACGTGCATAGAGATGGAACCGTTGATATTCCATTTCCGCGCGCAGTTCGCGACGCGCTCTTGAAGGAAGGGCAGGCTGAAGAGCACCGCTGGGTCCCGAACTCCGGGTGGGCTACTTTTAAGGTTCGCGGCGAAGCGGACATCCGTCACGCCGTGGAACTCATGCGGATCTCTTACTTACGCTATGCTTTAAAGGCCGCTACCGATCCTCGCGAGTTGCTGAAACTGGAGGGTGAGAACTCGCGCCTGAGCCCTCAATTCTTATCCTTGCTTGAAATATTCGCTCCCCGGCCTGTTTAGAGTTCAACGCGGCGGGCTGCTTTCTCCCACAGGCTGAAGATTCCTCTGCTCAATCTCCTGGTACAGGGCCTTGGCTCGTTCGAGAGCCACCGAGATACTCGGGCTGATGTTTCCCGCGCCGACGTGCTCCTCAAATTCGGATTGATGCATCAGGCGGGCGGGCTGCTCGCGCGCGCCGCAGAGGATCAGGCCGCGGCCAGACGCGTGTACGGCGTCGGCCAGGGCCTCCAGGGCCTGCAAGCCGGTGGCATCAATGGCCGTCATGTTGCGAAGACGGAGGACGACGATACGCGGGAGTTCGGGGATGCGCTCAATCACTTCGTCGATTTTATCGGTGGCGCCAAAAAGAAAAGGTCCGTGGATGCGGAAGATGGTCACGTAGGAAGGGATCTCTTTGTGCTGAAGAATATGCACCTGGCCTTCACGGAGATATTCGTCGGTGACCTGGGAAACCGTCGTCGTGGCTGTGACCTTGCGGATATACACGAGGGCCGCGAGGATCATTCCCGCTTCGACGGCCACCGTCAAATCGGCGAACACGGTAAGCAAGAAAGTAACCAACCACGTGCCGATCTCGAGAGGAGTAAGTTTCAGAAGCTCCGGGATTTCCCGCCATTCCCCCATTTGATAGGAGACGACGAACAAAATCGCCGCCAGCACCGAAAGCGGAATGAATCGCGCCAAAGGCGCGGCGAACAGCACAATCGCCAGGAGCGTCAGCGCGTGCACCATTCCCGCGACCGGCGTTTTCGCTCCGGAGCGGATGTTCGTGGCCGTTCGCGCAATCGCTCCCGTGGCGGGCAGGCCGCCAAAAAGCGGAGACATGATGTTGGCCACGCCCTGGCCGACGAGTTCCACGTTGGGATTGTGCTTGGTGCCGCTCATGCGGTCGGAAACGACGGCGGACATGAGCGATTCGATCGCGCCGAGCATCGCCACCGTAATCGCGGGAGCAATCAAGGGGCGCAGCAGATCGGCGCGGAACTGCGGAATCTTGATTCCCGGGAAGCCGGAGGGAATTCCACCGAAGCGCGCGCCGATCGTTTCCACGGGCAGCTTCAGCAAGACCACCAGCGTCGTTCCCGCAAACAGCGCGACGATGTATCCCGGCACGCGCTTCACATAGCGCATGAAAATCAAAATTACAATCAGCGCAAAAACGCCCAGGCCGGTTTCCAAAGGAGAGAGGGTGCGATAATTCCGCGCCAGAGTTTCCATGCGGGCCAGGAATTCTCCGGGAACTTTGCCAACCTTGAGGCCAAAAAAATCCTTGATCTGCGTGCTGGCGATGATCACCGCGATACCGTTCGTAAATCCCACCACCACGGGACGCGGAATATATTTCACCGCGGTGCCCAGGCCAGTGATGCCCAAGATGACGAGCATCACGCCCGCCATCAGCGTGCACATGAACAAGCCGTCTAGGCCATAGCGCGCCACAATTCCGAAGACCACCACCACGAACGCGCCCGTGGGCCCGCCGATTTGCGTCGTCGATCCGCCCAGCGCGGAAATCAGGAACCCCGCGACGATGGCGCAATACAATCCTGCCTGCGGCGCCACGCCCGAAGCAATCGCAAAGGCCATCGCCAGCGGCAGCGCGACGAGCCCCACGGTAACTCCCGCGAGAACGTCGGCGGCGAATTTTTGCCAACTATAGTTCTTTAGACAGGAAATTGATCTTGGCAGCCAGTCTTGCATATCCTTGTCCCCGGATCCGTAGTCACGAAGATTGCGCTCTCCACAACGGCAAATATCAATTATAGCTTTGGATTTCGAGGGGAGCTGAATTCAGACGCGCAAGTTTCGTAGGAGAAAACTGTTTCAGGTTGAACCAGTAGCGCGGGCTTCAGCCTGCAGGGTTTTGAACTTGGAAGGACCAAAACCCACAGGCTGAAGCCCGCGCTACTTATATCAGCACTGGTTTTCGATGGAAGGCTCAGTTACTCCTGTGGTCCGAAAGCCCAGATTTGCGACGGCTGCCCTTCCTTTGCCGGAATGCCCAGATAAAGCAGGTCGCGGCTGGCGAAAAAGTAAGCCGTGCGCGCGCCGATGGTGGTCGGAATTCTTTCGAGCAGGCTGTAGTGGTCAGGGTCATGAATATCGTAGACGCTGATCGAGGCTTGTCCCCCGGCCACGTAAATCCTGTTGCGCGAAGCGTCATAAAAAAGATCGTCGGAGTCGCCGGAAGTGCGCAGCCGGGCGATCTCTTTCCCGGTTTCGGTGTCCAGCACCACCAGCATCGGCGGTTTGCGAGTCACGGTAAAGAGCCGGTGATTCTTTTCGTCGAGCTGCATGGGATAGTTTCCGCGCAGACCCTTGAGAGGCCATTTCGCAACCTTGCCAGTCTTGCGGTCGATGGATAGAACACTGTTCCCCGCGTCGGGGCAGTTCACGTAAATATGCCCCCCGGTCTGCTCCACCTGGAAGGATTCCGGATGGCCGCCGGTCTTCAGGACTTCTCCAACCTGCTCTTCTTTTTGCGGATCGATGAACGCGATGCCGCCATCGTCTTCGCCATAGCCGAGAACCACCAGTTTTGTAGCGGCATCCCAGCGTATGTTGTCCGGGTCGGGGCTGAAGTCCAGAGACTTGCGCAGTTGGTAGGTCGTGCCGTCGTAAATGTTCACTTTGCCGTTCTCGGCGTTGGCGATGACGATCTTGTTGAAGTCGGGGACGTAGAGGATGCCCTGGGGTTGAGAAAGTCCCTCGGTGATGGTGTGGACCACCCGGCCTCCAAACGTGTCAATGATCTCCGCCGAGTTGTTGCCGAGCGCCGACACAAACAGCAGCCTGCGCTTGGAATCCGATGACATGTGATCCAAACGGCCCATCACGTTCGGCACCGGAATTTCTTGCTGCAATTGCAGCGAAGAAATCTCGCGTGGGGCCGCTTTTGCCGGGGCCGGCGAAGGCGCCTGCTGCGCGCCGGCCCAGGCCAACGCCGCGCATCCAATCAATCCAACCGCGCAGAATACCAACGCTCTCTTCATATTTCCCCCCCTCCAACAACGTTTTCGTTTCCAGATTCCGCAAAAGATTCGCGTCCCCGCGTTCCTAGGGCTGAGGCTCGAAAACCAGAATTGCGGCGCCTTCCTTGTCGTTCGCCGGAGCGCCGACGAAAAGGCGGTTGAGTTCCGGCAGCCAGAATGAAGTGCCTGCGCCGGGTGCCGTCGGGACTCTGCCGATCAATTCATAGTGGTCGGCGTCCTTCTGCTGATAGGTGTAGACAAACCCCACGTCAAATCCCCTGCCGCCGGAGGCATACACGCGAGTGCGCGCAGAGTCGTACCAAAGGTCGTCGATTCCAGCAACGCCCTCGAGGCGCGAAACTTCTTTTCCAGATTCGGTGTCCAGGACGATCAGCGTGGCCGGCTCACGGACTCCGTCGAACAGCCGGTGATGGTTTTCATCCAGGGCCAGCGCAACATCGCCGGCTAATCCAGTCGGCCAGGCGGAAATCTGAGCGCGCTTCTTTAAGTCCACCACGCCAAGATTCGTCGCTCCGGTAAGCGTGATGAAGGTTTCCGCCTTCGATTTTTCGATCTTGATGCCGCCAGCGCGCGCATCGGTCTTGATGTCCGCCACATGCTGATTGGTGCGCGTGTCGATGATCGCCAGCCCGCCGGATTTGGCGTCGCCGAATCCGACGTAAAGATACTTGGTCGATGGGTCGTAGCCGACGTGATCGGCATCGGGGCCGACCTGCAAGCTGTCCATCAATTTGAAGGTGTCCCCCGCGAAGATCTTGCAAGTGCCGTCCGTGCCGTTGGCCACAAAAAGTTTTTTGAAATCGGATGAATAAAAAAGCCCCTGCGGCTTGCTCTGTCCGGGAATGCTGGCGATCCACTTTCCCGCCTTGAGGTCGATCACCTCGACCGTGTTCTGATCGTCTCCGAGCGCGGCGACAAACAGCCGCTGGCCTTTGAGGTCCACGCCGAAGTGATCCAGCCGCCCTTTCACATTGGGCATGGGAATCTTTTGGAGCAATTTGAGGGGCAATTTATCCTGTCCGTGGGCGCACAGGACAGGCCAAATCAAAAGGACCATGATCCGCGAGATCGAGCTCCGCTTCTTCATGATTCCCTCCAGAACAGGTTTTTCCAGGTACCGCTAGCCTGCTCCTTCGAGACGTTTTTTACCAGATTAATTTCAGCGCGAACTGAATCTGGCGTGAAGTGGTCTGCGTGGAATCGATGAGTCCCCCGCTCTGGATGGGCAGCCCGTTCTGATCGAAGACCGCCAGGTTATCGGTCGGCGAGGAAAAATTAGCGCGGTTGAAAATGTTGAAAATTTCCGCCCGGAACTGCGCGTTGAAACTTTCCGAAATCCGCCGGATGTAGTTGTTCTTGAACACGGAGAAATCCAGTTTGGAAAGTCCCGGCCCGATGACGGCGTTGCGCCCCAGGTTTCCGCGGAGATTGGCGCAGCTGCCGGGGATGCCGGCGATTCCCGGGGCTTGGCCAAAGGGCTGGCACTGGGCGGCAATGGCCGGGGTCGCTTGCGGCAGAATGAAACAACTGGAGTTGATGTAGATGAGCCCATTAGGATCCTTCTTGAAATTGGTGTTAACCAATTTGCAACCCGGAACAATGCTTGGCACCAAGCCGGTTTCGTCGAGCTTCGTGCCCGCGGGATCCCCGCCCAGAATGGGCGTAAATGGCTGCCCGGTGCTGGCCTTGTACAAGGCGACGAATTGCCATCCGCCGAAGGCCCATTCCGGCAGCCTCGAACCTTTTCGCGGTCCGGGCAGTTCCCAGGTGGCGCTCAGCACAAGCGTTTGCGCCACGTTGAAATCCGAAAGACCGCGCGTGGTCCTCGGGTCAAAGAAAATTTGGTTGAAGAGGCCATTCGGAAAAGCGTCATCGGCTTCGGTGGCCGAAAGCGTATCAATACTTTTTCCCCAGGTGTAGGCGCCGTGGAATTGAATGCCGTGGCTCATGCGCTTGGCCACGTCCACCTGCATGGCATCGTAAAACGAATTGGCTTGCCAGAGCGTGCCGTTGACCCGCCCAAAATTCGGGTTGACCTTGGAGCTGGGTGTTCCGTTGGGGAGAAAGCCGGCCTGGCAGGCATCGCCCAGGCCGTCGGGTCCGCAAGGCCACATGTAACCCGCGGAGGACAGGGTGGGAAGAACCATGTCAATGTTGTCCACCCGATAGGGCTGGTGAACTCCCCGCGATCCCACATAGCCAACCGTCAGCGCCAGCGTGGAGGTTATTTCCCGCGCCACGCTCAGATTCCATTGCATGACGTAATTGCGTTTCGGGTGGGGGTCGGCGTAATAAGCAAGATTCGTATCTGGTTGACCGGCGAATTGCTGGTAGGCCAGCGATCCCGCCACCGGGTCCATTGAAAACGAGCCGGGGGCCGGATTCTCTCCCACGATCGTCCGG
Organism: Candidatus Acidiferrum sp.; assembly: GCA_035483715.1. Lineage (GTDB taxonomy): Bacteria > Acidobacteriota > Terriglobia > Acidiferrales > UBA7541 > Palsa-360. The sequence goes on along the minus strand of DATHPN010000013.1, from coordinate 145,487 downwards.
GTGAAGGGTGCCGCGCGCTGAGTTGTGAGGGTGAACTCGTAAGGCAGCGGCAGGACGTCGAAGATACCGAACCCTCCGCGAATCAGAGTTTTTCCGCCGCGAGGATTCCAGGCAAATCCCACGCGCGGCTCAATATTGCGCAGCGTGGGGTTCGCGAACATCGGGCCCGTGCCGGCGCAACCAGTCGCCATCACGCCGCAGATGGGCTCTGGGGCGCTCAAACTGGGCAACACCGCGGTCTTGCCTTGCGCTTCGGTGGGCACAGTCAGAATTTCGTATCGCAGTCCGGCATTCAGTGTCAGCGTTTTTTTCGCCTTGATATCGTCCTCGACGTAGGTGCCGTAACGCGACTCGCGCAATCCCACATCGAACGGGATGGGTGAGCCGGTTCCCGAAAACAACGATGGCTGGTTGGTAAGGAATTGATTGAGCGAATCGAAGCGGAAGAGTCCGTTGATGTTGCTGGCGGAAACTTCGTTGTCGTGCATGCGTTCAAACTCGGCGCCGAACTTGATGGAATGTTTTCCGGTGGTAAGAACAATGTCATCGCCGCCCTGGTAGGTGGTCCAATAAAGCGCGCGGCTCGAGGGGATAAATCCCTGCGCGGTCGGAGCGCCCAAGAAACTGGTGACGCCGGGAATGCTCTGAATGTCTCCGGCAAATGCGTTCGGTTCAAAGGCGAAAGAAGAGTTGTTCATGGAGGGATTAGAGACTTGATTGACCTTGCCGATGATGCCGATGGCGCGGCTGAAGCCGATACGCGCCGAGTTCAAGAGGTCTGAGCTGAAAATATGGTCCTCATGAAGTGTGGCGGCCTGTCGATTGGACACCACATCGGAGGATAATTCGCCGAAAGTTCCCGGCTCAATTGTCGTCGAGTTGTCCCGAATGTACGTCGCATAGATGCTGTCGCTATCGCTGAATTTGTGATCGAAGCGGATGGTGAAATAGTTCTCCGGCGTGATCTGCTGCGCGGCGAAGGAGAAGATTCCGGTATCGCCGTTTCCGATCAGCGGACCGTTGGGCAGTGGAAAGAAATTGCCGCCAAGAAATTGCAAGATGGATTTGTCAATGTGCGTCGTCGGGTCAGGATTGGGGGCCGAGCCGGGGCCGGCGAGCGGAAGCGTTGTGGGCGTGCACCCGTTTGGCGGCAGTTGCTGCGGTGTTTGCGGAATCGAACACAACACCGCCGGGACGGAAGGCGTAGTTTCACCCGGCAGAATGCCCCGCGCAGCCAGCGAAGGCACCGTGTTCACCGTGGTCACGCCGAGCGATTGGCGCAGCCCTTCGTAATCTCCGAAAATAAAGGTGCGGCCTTTCTTGATCGGCAATCCTGCCGAGCCTCCAAACTGATTGCGCTTGAAGGGGGGAATGACCGGGCCATCAAAAAAATTACGTGCGTCGAGAGCGCTGTTGCGGAGAAATTCGTACACGGATCCGTGGAAAGCATCCTTGCCGGAGCGGGTCACCACGTTGATCACGCCGCCGGAAGTTCGGCCATATTCGGCGGGATAGTTGCTCCCGAGAACGGAAACCTGCTCGACCGCGTCAATACCAAGATTGTCCCCGAGCACGCTGCCCGGGGCGCCGTTTGAGTAATCGTTAATGCTGATACCATCGAGCCGGTAGCTGTTCTGGTCCGGACGCGATCCCGAGATGCTCACCGCCGCTCCGAAGCCGCGATCCGTATTGCCCCCGCCGGACGCGCTGCCGTTTTGCACGGAGGAGACGCCGGCTTGCAACGTGGCCAGCGCCGCCCAGTCGCGCCCATTGAGCGGCGTGTCGCGCACCGTCGAGGCATTAGCGCTGCCACATCCTCCGGGGCAGGATTCACTCGCCAGCGCGGGAGGCGCCACGACGCGCACCACCTGCTGCGGATCGCCCGTATGCATGGTCACGTTGAGGACGCGCTCGACGCCTGCAGATACGGTGATGCTCGTCCACAACTGGGTCGCGAATCCAGAGGCCGAAACCGTCATTTCAAAGTTTCCAGGGGAAAGGTCCGGCACACTATACAGGCCGGAGGTGTTGGTCGTGGCGGTTCTGTCGAGGCCCGTACCGACTTCTTTCACGGTGATGCGAACGTCCGGCATGGCAGCGCCGGATTCTCCTGTCACTGTGCCGGTAATCGATCCTCCGGCCACTTGCGCATTTACTGGCAGGCTGAAAAATAGCAGCAGGGCCAGCGTAGTAATGACGAATTTCACTGGGGCTCCTTCATGGCTTTGACGCGATAAGTATGGAATTTGGATACAAGAAGTCGATACGAATACATTTTCAGACCCGACAGCATCCATGATTGATGATCCTATTCCCTTTACCTGAATGGAACCTTAAGACCCGGCGGCTATTCTATTCCATCCGCCACGGTGATTCACCAGCCCAGTGCCGCAGGGCATCGGCGGCCCACGCGGTGTTCTTGTCCATGTGACACGAAGTGCACGGATTCGGGATCTTGTATTTATCCGTCATGGCCGGCGCGATAAAGGCGAAGGTATGCGCGCTGACGAAAACGCCGGGTATGGTCACCTCGATTTTCGGCATGTGGCAGGCGACGCACGCGCTGCCTGCCGAGCCATCCTTGTGATGCGTGTGTTCGGCGAGCGTTGCCTCGCGCGGCCCGTTCCTGGAACCGGCTGCATGGCAATCGAGGCAAATCTGGTTCGCCGGTTTGCGTAGCTGCGCGTAATTCTTCGTGCCGTGCGCGTCGTGGCAATCGAAGCAGGTCACTCCGCGGCGGTACATCACGCTCTGCACGAAGTCATTCCCCTGCATGCGATTTTTGTGTGCGGTGCCCTCCGGAAAATGTGTAAAGCTGAGTTCGTCCAGTTTGTGGTCTTCGAGCTGCCAGTAATCCCGCAAATTCAGCCCCACATGATACCCGACCGGCCAGTCGTAATATTTTCCTTCGATGGGATTGGTCAGCGGACGCCCCTGCGAATGGCACTGGATGCAGGTGTCATTGGCGCTGATCTCATCCATGCGCGCCGGATTCAAAATATTGGCGCGCGTGGCGTGCTCCACATGCGCGCTCCCGGGACCGTGGCAGCGCTCGCAGCCCACATTCCATTCCGCCACCTGCCTGGTTTGAATGTTGTAGTCCACCGAATGGCAGCCGTCGCAGGTTGGTCCCGTGGGCCGCTTCATATTATCGGCAGGATAGAACGGCTCCCACCAATCGCCTCCCTTGGGGACAAAATATGGGAGCCACTTCTTGTTGGTCACGTCCCACTGCGCGGGCTCGGGAAAATAATCGTCGCCGATTTTGGTGAAATAGCGCTGCTTCCAAACACCGCCGTAGACGAAGGCCACCTGGTCCTTCGTGAATTTCGGGCTCACGTTATTGCCGGCGAGATTGGGAATAATCGCATCCGGATGCTCCCGAGGATCGCGCACCACATTCGCCATCGGAGTTTTCTTCCAGCTTTCGTAAATTTCGGCGTGGCATTTCTCGCAGGCCGCGGAGCCAACGTAATGCGCCGAGGCGGCCGTCGCAGTCTGTTCCCCTTTTTCCTGCGGCGTCGCCAGCGCGATGGAGCGAACGAAGAGGACCAGCTTCCACGCGCTGTTGTCATCCTGACCGCTGTGCGGATTTCCGAGCGCCGGCATGCCGGTCAGGCGCACGCCATTGGCAATAATGTAATGAATTTCGCCGTCGCTGAGATTTTGCGTCTCGGGCTGCCGCAAATCCGGTGCCTTGGGATAAAGATTTGGACCGATCCCCGATCGGCCATCTCCATCCTTGCCGTGGCAGTTCGCGCAGTGGCCGCTGAAATTATCCCGAGCTTCCTGCAGCAAGTCAGGAGTCACGGTCCACGGATTTTTTTGGCTCCGCGCGCTGCCGGGAATTCCCAGATTCCTCACCGTCCGCGCCATGGCCCGCTCAACGGCAGAAGGTTGATCGACCGTGCTGAATCCCCGACGGATCACGGCCGCCCCATAGAGGAGACCCAAAACAACCAATGCGATAAAGACGAGAAAAATCCATTTCCATCTCTTCATCCTCAATTGTTCTCCAAACTCCGGCGGGGCTATGTTTCAGCAGATTACAAGACTAACCTGAACGAAGGATGAAAATTTCAAATTCTTCAGGGTGTACCCGTTGGCTCGGCCGGTTCCTCCACGTTCCATTTCCATGAGCGGCAGGAAGAGCCTAGAATTATATACGGGCCGTTTCAGTACATTTTCAGGTTGTTGTGATCTGATTGGAGAGTACCGGCGATGCATGTCCTGATCGTGGAAGACGAGAAGAAAATGGCGGAGCTGCTCAAGAGAGGTCTTGAGGAAGAAAACCATTCCGTCAGCCTGGCCTTTGACGGCCGCGACGCCCTCGAAATGGCCCAGGCTCTCGAATACGACGCCATCGTGCTGGACTTGATGCTCCCGGGGATCGACGGCTTCGAAGTCGCGCGCCGCCTGCGCAAGGGCGGGAACAAAACTCCGATTCTGGTTCTGACCGCCCGTGACACCGTGCCGGACGTCGTAAAGGGGCTCGACATCGGCGCCGACGACTACATGACCAAGCCGTTTTCCTTTGAGGAATTCCTGGCGCGGCTGCGCTCGGTCTCGCGGCGCGGTTCGCTCCCGCGTCCCACGCTTCTACAAGTGGGTGATCTGGTCTTGAACCCTGCTTCCCATCTGGTGACGCGGGCAGGCGAGGAGATTTCCCTGAGCAGGACGGAGTTCCGGTTATTGGAATTTCTGATGCGGCGCGCCGGCCGGGCCGTGCCAAGAAACACCATTATCCTCTCCGTGTGGGATTCCAACGAGGAAGTGGAGGAAAACACGCTGGACGCTTTCATCAGCCTGTTGCGCAACAAAGTGGATCGGGATCATAAGGTGAAGCTGATCCAGACCGTTCGCGGAACGGGATACACCATCCGGGACACGTCAAAATCATGATCACGCTCCCCATTCGGCTGCGCCTGACCGCCTGGTATTTTGCGATCCTCGCCGTGGTGTTGTCCGCCTTTGGCGTAAGCGCTTACCTCGAAATGCGACACAGTATTCACCGGACGGTGGACGAAGAACTCCAGATCCGCGCCGAGGGCGTGCGCCAACTGATCGAGCGGGACATCCAGCGTGGCCACCAGGACGATTTGGCGGAAGGGCTTCGAGAGCACACGGAATTGCGGCAGGGCGGCGCCCTGTTGCAGGTTTCAGACGACCAGGGCAACTGGCTCTATCGATCGGCGGTCATGAGCGATTATGGAGTTCCCCGACCCGCCACCATCCCCAAACGAGCCGTCGATTACTTGAAAAGCAGCGTCCCCCTGCGCATCTGGAGCCAAAAAGTCAGCGTCGGAGGCCAGACCTACCTTATTCAGTCCGCATTTGAAATGGACGATTTCTACGCGGCTCTGGATGACTTTGCGCTGCTGTTGGTCATTTCCATTCCCTTGCTGCTGTTTTGCGCGGCGGCCGGAGGCTACTGGATCAGCACCCGGGCGCTGGCCCCGGTGGACCAGATCACGCAAACGGCCAGGACGATTAGCGCGCAGAACTTGTCGAGCCGCCTGGTCGTGCCCCACACCGGCGATGAGTTGCAGCGTCTTTCCGAAACGCTCAACGGCATGCTCGGGCGTTTGGAAGCCGCGTTCAAGAAAATCACGCAATTCACGGCGGACGCTTCTCACGAATTGCGCACGCCGGTCGCCGTGATGCGCACGCGCGCGGAGCTATCCTTGCGCAAGGCGCGTTCCGCGGACGAATATCGGGAGGTCATCGCCGAGGTCCTCACCGAGCTGGAAAAAACTTCCGCGTTGATCGAACAGCTGATGTTCCTGGCCCGTGCCGACAGCGGCGCGGAAACGCTGCACTTCAATCCCACGAATGTTGCGGAGGTCCTGCGCGAGGCCTGCCACCAGGGGAGCGCCCTGGCCGAAGCGAAACAGGTCGCCTTTCAAGAGCAAATTTCCGGCGACTCCGTGTGGATTCAGGGAGACGCCAGCTCGCTGCGGCGCCTGTTCCTGATCCTGATTGATAACGCCGTGAAGTACACGCCCGCGAACGGACAGGTCGAAGTCTCCTTGCACCGGAACAATGGCTACGCCGTGGCGGAAGTGCGCGACACCGGAATCGGCATCGCCGAGGCGGACCTGCCCAACGTCTTCGAGCGATTCTACCGCGCGGATAAGGCCCGCAGCCGCGAATCGGGAGGAGTCGGTTTGGGACTCTCCATCGGCCGCTGGATTACCGAGGTCCATGCCGGAAGCATCGAAGTGCACAGTTCGCCGGGCCGCGGCTCAAGTTTTCAGATTAAGTTTCCGATTGCGAATTCCGGCGGTTAAAGCTTGTAATCTGGCGTGGGGCGCAGCCCGGCCAGCCCATGCCCACGAAGCCGGATCCTAACTAGATACCTCTTGACATGTCAAATCCATGGAACTAACCTCTTGCCATCGTTGTAAGAGTGACGGGGCTGGGTCAGTTACTTATGTTAAAAATCCTTAAACTTTCTGGAGAACTTCCTTGAACGCGGCATGCGTTTCTTTCGATGCCATACGTTAGGTGTGGCGCCGTTTAGAGAATTGAGCTCGCCGACAGCCCCCGAAGTTGGATAGAAGTCTTACCTAATTCATCCGCGTTCGTAACGGGGGATCCATATTTCTCAAAACTCTTTTCCGTGCTTTTAGGGCTAGTTAATTCCATTGGGGCAGGTATGGGTGCTTGGTTCAGATTTGAATCCTTAATCTACGCGAGAGGTTCAGAGATGAGATCAACTGATGGGATGAGCAGTTGGGTTGGGAAAGCGCTCCGGCTATTGGCTGGCGCGCTTGTGATTCTATTCATCAGCGTGCCGGCGTTTTCTCAAGGCAACACCGGCCGCATTCTTGGCACGGTCTTTGACCAAAGCGGCGGTACGATTGCCGGCGCCACGGTGTCCGTCATAGACACGGATAGGGGTGTTACACGAACCCTTACCACGGACGATGCCGGGGAATATAACGCTCCCAACCTGACTCCCGGCAACTATACGGTTCGCGCTGAGGCGAAGGGTTTCAAGAAGCTCGAGCGCCAGAGTATTGTCCTCGAAGTCGGGAAGGAAGTTCGAATTGACATAACTGTTCAGCCCGGCGCTTCGGAACAAACTGTTACGGTCACGGAAGCCGTGCCTCTGGTGGAAACGACCACTGCCACTCTGGGCGGCACGCTCGAGAACAAGGAAATCGCCGATCTGCCCTTGAATGGCCGCGATTACCAGAATTTGATGGGCCTGCGCCCGGGCGTCATGCAGCAGGTGGGTGGGGGACCCTGGACCCAGAGCACCAACGGCGTGCGTCCGGATGAATCCGTCTGGATGATTGACGGCGTCATCAACCACAATTTCTATGATCACCGTCCCATCGCCGGAATGCCCAGTCCGATCACCGATGGAGCGACAATCCTTCCCCTCGATTCCATCCAGGAATTCAACTTGATGGAGAATCCCAAGGCCGAGTATGGTTGGGACCCGGGCGCCGTGGTGAACGTCGGTATCAAGTCGGGGACCAATCAGCTTCACGGTTCGGCTTATGGGTTTTACCGCAGCGCCGCATGGGACGCCCGCAACTACTTCAACTTCGCTCCGTCCAGCAACATCAGTGGAAATTGCGTCCTTGGGCCTCCCGTTGGCGGCACTTCGCCCTGCGCCAAGACACCCGCCCAGTTGAAGCAGTTCGGCGGATCCGTCGGCGGACCAATCAAAAAAGACAAGCTTTTCTTCTTCGCCAATTATGAAGGCCTGCGCGACTTGATCGGCAACGTGTTTGGCACGACGAACGGGACTGGCGGCGTTCCCGAAACAGTTCCGTCCGGTACGGCGCCAAAAACGGCCAATTGTCCTGCTGCTGTATTAGCCGTGAATGCGACGGCGGACTGTAGTGTCAGCATGGTCGATGCCCTAAACGCTGTGATAGCCGGAGGAGCGACGCCGAGCCCGGTCAGCATGTCCTTGACGGGATGCACACCTGGCACACTCGCGAATCTAGCGGCAACAGCCTGCACGGGCGGCTTTTTCCCGCACGGCCAAACCACGACCAGCTTCCTTAGCACGTTCCCGAACACCAATGTCAGCGACAATGGAGTTGGAAAAATCGACTACCACATCAATGACAAGAACACCTTGAATGGCGAGACGATTATCAGCAGGTACACGGGCCTCGGGGAAGATCGCGGCTTTATCAACTCCATCTTCCTGAACGGTTTTCCAATCGAAGCCTACACAGCTTCCGGGACCTGGGACTACACCCCCAATTCCCGCATGGTGAACGAAGTGCGGCTTGGCTATAACCGTATGTCCATCGGCCAGACGAATCTCGACGCAAACGTCACAAATCCGGTCAACGTGGGCGGGTCTGTACCCGGGTTGCCGGTCGTCAATATCGGTAACTTTGGTCAGCTTGGCACATGGCACAGCCGTCCCCAAAACTCGGACAACAACCCGTATTGGGATGCACAGGAGAGCCTCTCTTACCTCGTGGGCAAGCATTCCCTCAAATTCGGATACGAGTGGGCGCACATCGAAGCGGATACCGACATCCCGGACACTGGCCGGGGCCAGATCAGTTTCTCCAACCTCACATCGTTTTTCCAGGGAGTTACGAGTGGTGGAAAGCTTCTCGTCGGCAATCCGAGCCGCAAGGACACTTGGACATCGAACGCAGCCTTCGTGCAGGACGACTGGCGTATCTCCCCAAGACTTACCCTCAACATTGGGCTGCGTTACTCCTACTTTTCTCCGCTTCGTGAGACCAACAACAACTGGGCCAACTTCGATCCGACCTCACCGACGGGATTGGTTCAGCAGGGCCAACCGGGCTTTCCTACGCTTTGGCATCCCAATCGCGGGGACTTCTCGCCTCGCTTTGGCTTTGCCTATGACGTCAGCGGCAAGGGAACGACCGTCGTCCGCGGCGGGTTCAGCATCATCTACTCGGAATTCAGCATGATCCAGTGGCAGCAACAGAATCAGTTCCAGAATACTTCGGCGGTGGCCCTCGGCTCTAACCCGACAGGAGCTTGCACAGTGAAGGTAACTCCACCGCAAACGTGTGCTGGGGCAGGCGGGTCAACCCTCGGCGGCGATATCACTGTCAAGGCCGCCAAGTTCAAGGCCAGCACGATGTGCTATGATCCCGCTGTCTCGGCATGTCCTGCCGGCCAGGCAACTGTGTTTCCGACGAGTGCAACCATATCGTGCACTGCCGGTTCGCCCTGTGCGCTCATGGGCGTGGACCCGAACCTGAAGACTCCTTACGTCATGAATTTCAGCTTGGGGGTCACGCATGCCTTCACTCCAGACCTCTCGTTAGAGGTTGGCTATGTCGGCGATCACGGCGCAAGATTGGTTGGGTTTTCCGACATCAATCAGTGTCCGCCAAACTTCACAAACAGCGTCGTGAATAACTGCGTTAACCCGTATGCGTCAAAGTTCCCCTACTTCAGCTTCATAAACTTTATGACCAACGATGTTCGCTCCAACTACAACAGCTTGCAGGCGACCCTGACTAAGCGGATGTCTCACGGATTGTCTTTGATAGCCGGATACACGTACGCTCATGGCCTCGACAACGGGTCTTTGAATCGTTTCGGGCTTCTGCCCCAGAACGCCTCCAATCCGGGCGCGGAGTACGGCAACAGTGATTTCGACGTCCGGCATCGGTTGACGATCACCGCCACTTACAACATTCCCGGAATCAAGGGCTTTGGCCAGGTCTTGGAAGGCTGGCAGATCAACAGCATCGTCACCCTCCAGAGTCCGCAGCCGTGGCTCGTCAACGACTACAACACTGGGCCGTATTGTACCTTGCAGAGTGTTGACCCTAACCCTTGCAATGACCCCAATACTCCAGGCGGTTATGTGAATGGCTTCAGCGGGACTGGGGATTCCGCGGATCGGTGGGATTTCTTCGGGAACCCCTCCGACTTTAAGGGTACCCAGAATTCCATTCCCTATTGTAGTTCCCCCGTTGTCGGCGGCTTTGCAACACCCTTTACCACAAGCAGCGCTAGCTGCACGGTCACAACCGGGGTTTCCAACATAACAACTGCTGCGCCGAACTCCGCAGCCCTCGTCGCGAATTGCCTAAAGTTTGCGCCGGATCCAAACACCTTGGCTTCGGGCGGCTGTTTTGCAAACGGCAACTCGGTCATGACTCCGCCCACTGCTGGAACCTTCGGCACGATGGGCCGCAACATGTTCCGTGACTCGGGCTTCCGCGACTGGGACTTGTCCGTGTTCAAGAACTTCACGTGGAAGGAACGTTACAACGCACAGTTCCGCCTTGAGATGTTTAACATCCTGAATCACCCGGTCTTCGCCAATCCATACGGCGCATCGGGCGGCTTCAGCGGCGGCAACAATGACCCCTCGTCGCCGGGCGGCTTCGGCGGCGCGATCGGAACTCCCGACACTGTGGTCGGAAACCCCGTCGTAGGATCGGGAGATTCTCGCACCATCCAGGTCGGTCTGAAGCTGACGTTCTAACTCAGCGTGGCTAAATCGATCCGGCAACCTCGAGGGGAGCTAGACATCGCTCCCCTCGATTTATTTTTGGCAAAAAGGGCTTTCGCGCCGTCGAAAACAATTGGAGCGTATCTCAGTAAAACAAAAATTGTCGGTCGCGGCTTCAAGCCTCGACAGCAAGACCCAAGGCACTACAGGGGTCTAGCTCCTCGCGGCCTATTGAGTTTGAATGGCGCTTCAATTATTGGATGGCTTCTGGATAATATTGCCATGCCGCGCGAAGTGAAATGTTTCACTTTGGTTGAAACCCTTGAGAGCAGAGCAAAGGATTCCACGCCGCGCAGCCCGCCATGGGCAACAGATTGTTTGTATTACTCCCCCCGTGAAAATCGAAACCCACGCATGCCCCGCAATTGCCATATTGAATCCGGGAAACTAAATCCAAATTAATTCCACTTGACTTGGCGGGCTATTGGAACTAATCTTCCCCCCATCAGGCGGTCGGGTGCTGTCAACAAGTGTTTGTTTTCTTAACTGAATACTAATCGAATTTTTCATGAAATGTTGCGTGCGCAACTCCCAACGCCGCCGGTAACGCGCAGCGTTGGCTAGCAAGTAGAGGACATCGGTTCTTAAAGGGGTGGAGCCTCGCTGCCAGGCCCAGATCTCGTACTGACGCACACACAGTCTCAGGTGCTCTCTCCGGATTTTAAGGTGCCGGCGGAGGCTTAGTTTTTGTGTGCGGTCGTATGCCGGGATTTTTCGACAGTTTTTTCCTTAGTTTGTGGTGAAACAGGATGAGTGGGGGTAGGCATTGGGGTCAGGATCAGAATCCAATCTTCAAATCGAGAGGTCCAGAAATGAGCTCTATAGAATCGAAGGGCAACGGATTTTCAACTGGCTGGTGCGGTAAAGCTTTTAAATTAATGGCTGTCTCTCTGGCCGTGCTCTTTCTCTGCGTGCCGGCATTTTCGCAGGGCAATCTCGGCCGCATCATGGGAACGGTCACGGATACGAGCGGCGGCGTGGTTTCTGGCGCTACCGTAAGTGTCATAGACACAGCAAGAGGTATTACGCGTACGCTTACAACGGATGACGCGGGAGAGTACAACGCTCCCAATTTGACCCCCGGCGACTTTACAGTTCGTGCCGAGGCGAAAGGTTTCAAGAAACTCGAGCGCCAGAGTGTGGATGTCGGCGTCGGCAAGGAAGTACGCGTCGACTTGATACTCCAGCCCGGCGAGCAAAATCAAACCGTCACTGTAACCGAATCCGTGCCTCTGGTGGAAACCACCAACGCGACATTGGGCGGCACGCTCGATAACGCAGACATCGTTGATATGCCCTTGAATGGCCGCAACTACCAGTTGCTGCTCGGCCTGCGCCCCGGCGTGATGGTTCAGCCCGGCGGCGGTCCCTGGACCCAGAGCACCAACGGCATTCGACCGGATGAATCAGCCTGGATGGTGGACGGCGTCATTAACGCCAATTTCTTTGATGCCCGCCCGCTCCTCGGCATGCCGAGTCCGATCACGGACGGCGCCACGATTCTGCCGATCGACGCCATTCAGGAATTCAACACCATGGAAAATCCCAAGGCGGAATCCGGATGGAAGCCCGGCGCCGTCGTCAATGTGGGAATCAAATCGGGAACTAACTCGCTTCACGGGTCGGCGTATGCTTTCGGTCGCGACGGCTCTTGGGGCGCCCGCAACGCCTACAACCCCGCTCCAATTGCAGGCAACTGCCCCTTGCCTTCCTGCGATAAGCTGCCTGTGCAATTAAAGCAGTTCGGCGCCGTGGTTGGGGGTCCGATCAAGAAAGATAAGCTCTTCTTTTTCGGCGGTTACGAAGGACTGCGTTCGTTCATCGGCCAGGCGCTTGCCGCAACCGGCGTTGGCGTTCCCGGAACGGCTACGATGGGGGATCCAAAGTTGAGTTTCGTGGATGCAATCAACTGCTTGCAGTTTCCCTCCGCCGCCACATGCGGGTCCCGTGCCATTCCCGCCGCGCCCGTAGCCATAAGCCCCGTTAGTCTTAAGTTGACGGGATGCCAAGTGGGAGCGACCGCATCGGCCACGACATGTAACGGAGGAGGCTTCTTCCCGAACAACGGTGCCACGAACGCCTATGTCAGCAATTTCCCGAACATCAATCAAAGCGACAACGGGATCGGCAAGATCGATTTCCACCTCAATGACAAAAATACGATCAATGGCATGTTGGACACCAGTCGATACACTGGGATCGGAGAAGATCACCCTTACATCAATGCAAATATGCTCAACACCTTCCCGATCGTAGTCTGGACCACCACCGAAAACTGGATCTATACGCCCAGTTCGTCGGTCGTGAACGAGGTGCGGTTCGGCTATAACCGCATGACCATCACCCAGGCAAGTCTCGATGCCGGTCTGGCGTTTCCGGTAAATACGGGCTTAACGACGCCCGGCTGGCCGAATATCGCGATCAAAGGCTTTAACAGCTTCGGAACCCAGCATAACCGGCCACAAGTTTCAGGACCCAACCCGTATTCCGATTATCAGGAAAACCTTTCGTACCTGAAGGGAAAGCACAGCTTCAAATTCGGCATCGAGTACGGGCATCTCGAGGGCGACTCGAACATTCCTGATACGGGCCGGGGTAAATTTACCTACAACGGTGGGAAGGCAAGCAGCGATCCCGTTATTAACGTTGCTTTTAACGCGCCATGTCCCACTGGTCAAACTGCCCCGTGCGGGACATCCACCCCACTGGAAGACTTCATGGCTGGAACTCTCACGAACGGCGTCGCCCTCGTCGGCAACGCCAACCGTCAGATGCACTGGTCGGAAACCGCAGGATACGCTCAGGACGATTGGCGGATCACGCCCAAAGTGACGCTCAATTTTGGGCTGCGATACTCCTATGAGGCGCCTATCAAAGAAGTTAATAATAATTGGGCAAACTTCGACCCGACTTCGATTACTGGGCTCGTCCAGCAGGGTTCCTCCGGAAACTCGAGCTTGTGGCGCCCGGATAACACGGACCTCTCCCCTCGTATTGGTTTTGCGTGGGACGTCACGGGGAAAGGAACGACGGTCGTCCGAGGCGGCTTCAGCATCATGTACTCTACGTTCACCGCCGTTATGTGGATGAATCAAAACTCATTCCAGAACAGCACGGCAGTCTCCATTGCTGCCAATCCAACTGGGGCTTTGATTCAGTGCGCCTCTGGGGTTGTTGCCGGAGTGCCCACTTGTCCAGCCACTGGTGGGGGCAATATTCAGCTCGGCTCTGCTACTCTCGGCGCATCCAAGTTGTGCTGGGATCCTGCTGATCCGAACATAGCCTGCCCCGCGGGCCAGGCAACGGCATTCCCAACTGGAAACCAGTTGGCTTGTGGAGATGGCCTCGCCGGAGATGCAGGACCCTGCAACCTCTTGGCTGTGGATCCGAACCTCAAGACGCCCTACGTCGAAAACTTTAACTTGGGCATCCAGCATCAATTCGGCAACAACCTGTCATTGGAAGTGGGCTACGTGGGAAATCACGGCGCCCGACTGACTGGGTTTACCGACATCAACCAGCCTGCGGAGGGCGCCGGGTGGTGCCTCAACTCACTGACGGTCACGCAGAAAGCGGATGCCTGCAAGGGCTTTGTAGCGCCGGTAACCGCCGGCGACTACACAAATCTAGCGCAAGCCGGTATCAGTGTGCAGGCCGCGCAGGAAGCCCGGCCGTACTTCACCAAGTTCCCGTACCTTGGGTTTATCAACGAGATGACCAACAATACCCGTTCGAACTACGACAGCTTGCAGGCGACCCTGACCAAGCGGTTGTCGCACGGGCTATCCTTTATCGCCGGATACACGTACGCGCACGGGCTCGACAATGGATCTCTCAACCGTTTCGGATTGCTCCCCCAGGATGGTACTTCGGATCAATACGGAAACAGCGACTTTGACGTCCGTCATCGCTTCACTTTGTCGGCCACCTACAACATTCCCGGAATCAAAGGCTACGGCCAGTTGCTCGAAGGCTGGCAGATTAACGCCATTACGAATCTTCAATCCTCTCAACCATGGCGCGTGAACGATGGTAGCAATAACTTTAACGGCACCAATGACAACGCGGACCTCTGGGATTTCACCGGGAATGCCTCCTCCTTCAAGTCCGGCTTCAATTCGATTCCCTATTGCCTTGCAGGCGCTTGCAACATAACCAGTACCATCACTCAAATAACGAGCCCCAACCTGTCAAACTCGGCAGCCCTGTGGCAAGACTGCATTGGACAAGCAACCACTCCGGCCAAGATGGCAACGCTATTGTCTGCCGGCTGCTATGCGTCCGCCAGCGGCGATGCGATCATGACCCCGAACGGCTTGGGCCAGTTCGGCACCATGGGAAGGAATATCTTCCGCGACTCCGGGTTCAAGTCCTTCGATTTCTCGGTGTTCAAGAACTTCACGTTCAAGGAGCGGTATGGCGTCCAGTTCCGCGCCGAGATCTTCAACATCCTCAACCATCCCATCGCCGCCAATCCGTACGGCGCATCGAGTAATTTCAATTCCAACAATGACCCATCATCGCCGAACGGTTCGGGCGCTTTCGGCGGCGCGGGTGGCACGCCTGACGTCATTGCCGGAAACAACGTCGTCGGCTCTGGAGCCAATCGGGACATCCAACTCGGTCTGAAGATCACTTTCTAACTAATCAGTCAGACGAATTCAGTCTGGCAATGTCGAGGGGGGCGCAACATCGCCCCCCTCGATTTGTTTTTAGTAGGACATGCTTCAGCCTGTCTGGTTTTGATTTCCGCTAGTTCGCAAAGACAAGCGGCCATCACCAAGTTGGCGTGCAATAAACCACCGGACGGAAACCCGGCAATTCTGCCAACGCGTGACTCTCCAAATGGAAGTGGTAGAATGAGTGTCCCGCAGAGGCGCGGTCGCCAAGTGGTAAGGCAAAGGTCTGCAAAACCTTTATCGGCGGTTCGATCCCGCCCCGCGCCTCCAAATTTAAGCCGCCAGTTTTTCCTGAGCGTGCGCCCTCCGCGAATCATGCCATCAAAATGGCCACCGACGAATGCACGCGTTTTACTGCGCCCTCACAGGTGATTGAAAACGGGCAACGATCGTGGACTTGAAATAGGCTGGATAATAAACGGCGGAATTGTCCGCGGTTAAGTCAAAGGCAGCGGCCCGTGGAAAAGTACTGGTACCTACTTCCCATCTAAAGATAGCCCTTGCTGTTCATTGAACATCGCGCAATTGCTTGAGAAAGTTGAACTGTGAGTCCGAGAACATTCGTGCCCCAAGGCGCATTGATGAACATCGGCGCGGAGGTAGCTTCGTGAATGCGGCCGTTCGCAGATTCTTCCAGGGCACCCCGTTATTGAGAGGTATCTACAGCAGGGCACGCTCTGAGTATAACTATCGCAGAATCATGCGCGTTGCAAAGGGCCACATTGTTAATTTAGCTGAATACGGCAGAGCGCTCAAATCCGAGGATGGAAAAGTCGTCGATATACGGATGAAAGACGGCTTGAACATCACGTTGAGGCGCGACCACATGGATGCAGGCATCGTAGCGGAGATCTTCTTTGACAATTGCTACGCGCGGGATTTTTCTCTTCCGCCCAATCCGGTCGTCGTGGATATCGGAGGATTTATAGGAGACTTTTCCCTTTATGCCGCGACACACCTGAAGGCAAGCAGAGTCGTGGTCTGCGAACCGTCGCCAAGCAACTGGGCGCTGCTGGTCAAAAATATTCGGGACAATCATTGTGAAGACCGTATCACGATGGTGAACAAAGCGGTCAGCGATGCCAGCGTCGTGATGCTCGATATCGACGCTCCCGATCGGGGGCAGGCCCGAGTCTCTGCGTACCGGCCGAGTCGCTGTGAAAAGAAGCCAGTCGAGTGTATTTCCCTGGAGTCCCTCTTCACAGAGTTCAAACTTACGGAGGTGGATCTGCTGAAAATCGACTGCGAGGGTGGAGAATACGACATCCTTCTATCTGCCCCCTCGAAGGTGTTTTCGGGAGTGAAAAATATTGTATTCGAGTTCCATGAAATCGATGGATTTCAAGGGAAGCTGAAGGCGGTAACAGAGCGGCTTTTCGCTGAAGGATTTATGATGAAAACCCGGGGTTGTCTCATTTCTGCCTGTCGCCCTGCAGTGTCGGTGTAGGCTCGTTCCTGACGGACACGTGGCCAGCAATTCCCCAAAGCGGAGATGCCAGATGGGGAGCCAGTAGGGAGTTGCTGCTGAATGGCGCGCACGTCTCCGGCCGGCGTCAATTTTTGAAGTTCTTCGATGCGCAACGCACCGATCGGGTAGGTAGTTCTCCAATCTCATGCTTCACCATAGAAATGAGAACCGCAAACTCCGTTCTGAACGGGATTAAACTGGCCGGAGTCGCGCTCCGCGCTGTTTCGCGGCGAGTGTGACGTAAGGCTCAATGCCATCTTGTCAACGAATACAGCACCCGGTATTGCAGCGTTCGTGAGCCTCCGTTAGCATGGTTTCTCTATTAAGGAGAGGTGTCTGAGCGGTTGAAAGAGCCCGCCTCGAAAGCGGCGGGTAGCCTGGCAAAACCGGGCTCGTAGGTTCAAATCCTACCCTCTCCGCCATTTTTTCCGATTTTCCTGCATCTTCAGGATCGTCAGAGGTTCGCTGCCACGGCGTCCGCGCTCGTCGGGAATGTCATATTGACTTCTTCTCCCTGTTTCAGTATTCTCGTTCCGTGAAATCCCACGTCCAGAAGACCAAGCAGGCTTGCCTCTGTTGTACCTGCTGTATGTGTCCGTCTTCTGGCGCCGGGAGCTAAATCCTCTAGAATCATAGCTAGCAATTCTAGAATCCCACCGCCAGACCAATTCTGGCGGTGGGATTTTTTTTGGTACGCAGGGTGCATGAAACTTATAATGGAAAGTTTCTCCACAATTCGGCGGTTTGCGGACAGAAGGCTCACGAACACGGGACCATTGAGCGCCCTTCTCGCAATCCTTTTCCTGACCTGCTTTACCGCCCAGGCGCAACAAAAACCGCTTACCTTGCGCGTAGGATATTTCCCGAACATCACGCATGCCCAGGCTTTGGCGGGGCGCGCCGGAGGCCAATTTGAGAAGGCGGTCGGACCGGGCGTGCAGATCGAATGGAAAGCATTCAATGCCGGGCCGTCCGCGATCGAAGCGCTGTTTGCCAATGCGATCGATCTCACCTACGTGGGTCCGAATCCCACTGTGACCGGCTACGTCCGCTCGCAGGGCGAGGCGGTGCGCGTGATTGCCGGGGCCGCAAGCGGGGGCGCTTCGCTGGTCGTGCGGCAGGCTTCCGGAATTCAGAAGGTTTCGGATTTTCACGGTAAGAAAGTCGCGACGCCGCAACAGGGCAACTCGCAGGATGTGGCGCTGCGATCCTGGTTGCGCGCCAATGGACTCAAACCGCGCGAAAAGGGCGGAGATGTTCAAGTCCTTCCGATCACCAACGCCGACCAATTCACGCTTTTTTTGAAGGGACAGCTGGACGCAGCCTGGGCTCCCGAGCCGTGGGCGGCGCGCCTGGTGCATGAAGCGGGCGGCCGGATTTTCCTCGATGAGCGCGACCTCTGGCCCGATCACCAGTTCGTTATTACTAATCTTATTATTCGCCCCAAATTCCTCAAAGAGCATCCCGACGTGGTGAAGAATTTTCTCCGCGTCCACGTGGATCTCACGGATTGGATCAACAAAAATCCGGCGCAGGCCAAACAAGTCATGAACATGGAATTGCAAAAAGAAACTGGAAAGCCGCTGGCGCCCGAAGTGATGGACGACGCCTTTTCCAGGATGGCCGTGACCTACGATCCGATTCGCCCGGCGCTCCTGAAGTCCACGCAGCAGGCCTTTGACGAAGGTTTCCTCGGAAGAACGCCGCCCGACCTTTCCGGACTCTATGACCTGACCCTGTTGAATGAAGTCCTGCGCGAAAAGAAGGCGAGACCAATACAATGACGAATTACGTTATGGACCTGATTAACCGTTCGATGGGCGGAGGCAGAGTGCTGTCTGAAAATGAAGAGCCGCCGAAGCCATCGCGAAACGGAAATAAGGCGGTTGAGTTTGCGGAACCCGGAATTCATCCGGCAGTCCGCCCCGCACGAAAAGAAAGCATCGCTCTGAGCGGCGTTTTCCGAAGCTATGCCAATTCGCGAGGCTCCTTCACTCCCGCCCTGCAGAACATTGATTTGGAAATCGAGCAAGGCGAGTTCGTCTGCATCGTCGGGCCGTCGGGCTGCGGAAAATCCACGCTCCTTCACTTGCTCGCCGGGTTGGATCGCCCCACGACAGGGGAAGTCACCGTGGACGGCAGTCCTGTAACAGGGCCCGGCACGGATCGAATTCTGCTCTTCCAGGAATTGGGGCTGTTTCCGTGGCTGACGGTCCGGCAAAACGTGGAGTTCGGCCTGAAAATGGCCGGCGTATCGAAACTCGAGAGGCGAGACCGGGCGCGAGTTTTCCTACGCATGGTTCATCTTTCCCATTTCGAGGATCACTATATTCATCAACTTTCCGGGGGCATGAAGCAGCGCGTGGCCCTGGCGCGTTCGCTTGCCCTTGGCCCGAAAATTCTTTTGATGGATGAGCCCTTCGCCGCGCTCGATGCGCAAACGCGCGACATGCTGCACGATGAACTGGAACGCATCTGGAAAGAGACTTCGCCGACCATCGTCTTCGTCACGCACAACGTGCGCGAAGCCGTGCGCCTTGGCGACCGCGTTTTGCTGATGAGTTTCCGTCCCGGCCGCATCAAAACGCAGTTTCAGATTGATCTGCGGCGCCCGAGGCACGTCGAAGACTCGGACGTGGCTTACCTGTCCAAGGAAATTCTCGGGCAGCTGCGGGAAGAAATTGACCGTTCCTTTAACGCGGAGTATTCCCGTGAAGAAAAGCGTTAACCAAATAGTTTTTGCCGCCGGCGCGATGGTGATTTGGGAAGCGCTGGCGCTCGCGAAATTCTGGCCGCCGTATCTTTTCCCTACGCCGCAGGGAGTCGCGCAGTCTTTGTACGAGGGCTTCAAGGATCACAGCCTGTGGATCGGCATCGGAGTGAGCCTGCGCCGCGTGGTGATTGGCTACGTCATTTCCGTGGTTCTCGGAATTCTTTTGGGCATGGTTCTGGCTTCCAATAAATTTCTGGAGGACACCTTGGGGCGCGTGATCCTCAGCCTGCAAAGCCTGCCCAGCGCCTGTTGGGTGCCCCTCGCCCTGCTCTGGTTTGGCTTGAGCGAGACGGCGATTATCTTTGTTACGATTACCGGCTCCTTGCTGGCCGTGACGCAGTCCACCAAGGCGGGTTTTGACAATGTCCCGCGCATCCTGTCCATGGCCGGGCGCAATCTCGGCGCGAAGGGGCCGCAGATGTTCTGGCACGTGCTGCTGCCCGCGAGCCTGCCCTACTTGCTCGACGGATTGAGGCAGGGCTGGGCGTTCGCTTGGCGCTCCCTGATCACCGGTGAAATGATTTACATTTCGCTGGGCCTCGGACAACTGCTGATGACCGGCCGCGATTTGAACGACATTAATTTGGTCGTGGCGGTCATGGCGCTGATCGCCCTGCTCGGATACATCGTGGACGGCATCGTATTTCGCAAGCTCGATGCCTCGATCCGCCACAAATGGGGAATGGCCGCCGCGGTTTCCAGCTAGCACCGGGAACGCCAATCTCCCGATTGGCGATCTACAATTCAAAACGCCATTCAGGAGAATGGCGTTCCC
Organism: Candidatus Acidiferrum sp.; assembly: GCA_035483715.1. Lineage (GTDB taxonomy): Bacteria > Acidobacteriota > Terriglobia > Acidiferrales > UBA7541 > Palsa-360. The sequence continues at coordinate 125,300 of DATHPN010000013.1, read as the reverse complement.
GTGAATCTCAAGAGGCGCGAGAACAATTTTCCGAGCGCCGGTCGGCATTGATCAGCAGCACTCCCGCCACTCCGAAAACGAGAGAAAGCGCGATATTCCCCGCCCAGATTCTTCGCCCGCTAATCGCGGCCAGGGAAATTTCAAGCAGCACCGCGGGCAATACCAGGCCGAAGGCCAGCAGCCATCGTGTGGAGGATTCCAGTCCCGTCCACTTCTCTGCTCCCATCCCGATCAACACTCCCGCAGGCAAGAAGACCAGCGTCAAATACATGATCACGCACCCCTCCATATCCACGGGCCTGATCAAATAGATATGGTGCAAGATAGTTGCGCCAGGACCCAGGCGGTAGCTCTGCGCCACGGGATTTCCGTCCACATAGAGAAATGCGTCCGCTCCGTCGTACGACGCCACGATGTCCCGCGGTTTCCCGGCTACATCAAACACATCTTGTACCGGCCACTCCTGCACGGAGCCAGTTTGCGTCAGGGGATTACGAAAATAGAACACGAGATATGCGCCATGCTGCCGCAGGTGAAGATTCACGGTTCCGTCCGCTTGCGACAGGGAGACGATACGGCCACTCGCGCCTGGCGCCTCCGCGGGCGCACAGACAATGCGGATCGTAAACTGGTTCGACTTTTTGATTTCACGAGTGAGACTTTCAACCGGAATGTCCGCGCTCAGCCAGGACTTGCCGTCCAATTCAGGCACACCGGCGTTCGTCAATTTCGCCTGCGCCGCTTTCCAGGTTAGCGCAGGCAACAAATTTCTTTGGTCCCGGTAGGGCGGCGAGCCACTGAAGTCATAGGATCCGAGCAAGCTCGCGCCGGCATTGTCGGCGGATTCCTGCGTGCTGATCCGGCGAATCGCTTGTTCCGGAAGCGCGCGGCTCCAGATTTGCAAGAGAAAAATTTGCCCTCTCCATGGATTTTCGCCGGCGGCATCATTTCCGGCGACGAGAGTGCATTGAGGGTCCCAGTTGCTCAGACGCGTTTCGTTTTGCAAAATCACGGAATAGCCAAACCAGCCTGCGAAATAGGCCGCCAGCAGGAGGGCGGTCCGGCGCGGCGAAAGCCAGGCCTCGAATACATCCTCGCATTCCGACAGCACCTTCAAGATGGCGCCGCCGCAAAGCTCGAAGAGAAAAAATCCCGCGACCGAGCCCATGGAATTGGAAACAACGTCCACCCAGCCCGAATCGCGGTCGGGGATGTAGAGTTGCAGCAATTCCACCAGGTATGAGACGACCGCGCCCGCGGCCAGTGCCAGCAGAAGCGAATTCCATCGGCTGGCGCCCCGCTTGCGCGCTTGGGCGCAGACACCAAATCCGAATGGCACAAACAAAAGAATATTTAGAAAAAAATCCGAATAGCGCATCTCTTTCAACGTCGCTCCCAAAAGAAGGGGAGACCGGTGAGGGGGATTGGCGCCGGGAAAGTGCAATTGAAATGGAAAAAGAGTGAGCCAGGCAATTCCCAAGAGGGAAAGGATAAGAATTCGATTTGACCACCGAGCGCTGGCTTGTTGGTGCGGAAGATCCTGAGTTTTCATGATTCCAGCATCGAATCCCGTACACCAACGTCCTTGAGTTTAGCACAGCACAGCAATTCTCCGCCGAAGCGCGGCTGCCCACCTCTCGCATTTCACGGACACGGCATCTTTCAATTTCGCGCGCGTTCTGACCAGCCTGGCCGAGTACAAGCCGTCGCCTGTACCAGGGTGAATTGAACTTTGCCGCCGCTGTTCTTCCGTACAGACAAAAAGCCTGTCCCACGATTGTTCCGCGGGCCAGTAGAGGGCTTTCCAATGCAAAACCTAATCTGGACCAGTCATGAACTTACACACAAAACTTCATCTCCGCATCCACATAGCTCAAGTCCGCCAGGCGCCGGTCGGACTGTTGGCCCTGGTCTTTGCATTGGTCGCTTTGCTGTCACTCTCCGGCTGCGTCGGTTTGACAGGCGCTGGAACGCCCCCGGCAAAGTCGAGTTCAACTTCAAATTCAAATTCCGGTTCATCGGGAACACTCGCGGCCAGCGCCATGAGCCTGAATTTTGGAAATGTGGCAATGGGCTCAAGCAGCCCGCAGACCTTGACCCTGACCAACAGCGGAACGTCGGCGGTCACCATTTCTCAGGCGTCTGTTACTGGCGCGGGTTTCAGCGTCGTGGGCGGGATTTCATCGGTTTCCATCCCTGCCGGGCAGAATCATGCTTTTCAGGTTGAATTTGCCCCGACCGGCTCCGGAATCGCCTCCGGAAGCGTCTCTATTGTGAGCGATGCAACCGATCCTACTCTAGCGATCTCCCTCAGCGGAACCGGAATGACGGGGCTTGCCATTACGACCCAGCCGGAAAACCAGAGCGTCATTGCCGGCCAAACCGCTACTTTTTCTGTGGTAGCGACGGGATCAGGGACTCTTAAATATCAATGGAAGACGAGTGGCAAGACAATCGCCGGCGCGACTGCGGCGTCCTATATGGTTCCGGCGACGACGAGTTCGGAAAACGGCGCCCAATTTACAGTGGTCGTGAGCGATGGCCAGGGGAGTGTGACCAGCAATCCCGCGACTCTGACAGTGACTGCCGCCCCTGTAGCCCCATCGATCGTCACTCAGCCCGCCAACAAAACTGTTACGGCCGGACAATCGGCGATGTTCAGCGTGACGGCAACGGGCACGGCGCCCCTTGCTTATCAATGGAAGCAGAACGGCTCCCCCATTAGCGGAGCGAACTCGGCTTCGTACATGATCCCCGCCACGCCTGCTTCAGATAACAATGCGCAGTTCACCGTGACCGTCAGCAATAGCGTATCGAGCGCGACCAGCAACGCGGCCACGCTGACCGTCGCAGTTCCTCCAACGATTTCGACGCAGCCCGCGAGCCAGACAGTGGCCGTCGGGCAGACCGCCACGTTCAGCGTGACGGCTTCGGGGACCGGAACTCTGACCTATCAATGGAATAAGAATGGCGGCGCAATCGGCGGCGCGAATTCGGCTTCCTACACGACTCCGCCCGCGGCCGCTGCCGATAATGGCGCGTCCTTCACCGTGACCGTTACCGGCGCTTCGGGCAACGTGACCAGCAACGCGGCCACGCTGACCGTCAACGGTCCACCGTCCATCACCGCGCAGCCTGCGAGCAAGACCGTTATCTCCGGGCAGACCGCGACATTCTCGGTTACGGCTGCGGGCACGGGACCTCTGGCCTACCAGTGGAAGATGAATGGAAACGCCATCAACGGAGCGAACACCTCTTCCTACACCACTCCCGCGGCGACGACGGGGAACAGCGGCGAGCAATTCACCGTGACCGTTAGCAACCCCGCCGGCGCGATCACCAGCAACGCGGCCACGTTGACGGTGAATGCCGCCACCTCGGTTCTCAATGTCAATCAGAACAGCCTGAATTTTTCGAATGTAAATATCGGCAGCGACAGCGTCCTGCCTGTGATCTTTACCAACAACGGAAATTCGAATGTCACGATATCCAATGTGGCCCTTTCCGGCGCCGGTTTTTCGGCCAGCGGAATACAGTCCGGGCAAATGGTGACGCCGGGACAAACGGCTACGCTGAATGTCATGTTCGCTCCGGCGGGGACGGGACTTACCACGGGCAGCGTCACGGTCACCAGCACGGCGAGCAATTCCACGGTGGCGGTTTCCCTGTCCGGAACCGGGGTGCAGACGGTATCGCACTCGGTCACACTGAACTGGATTGCCAGTACGTCCGCGGTGTCCGGCTATAACGTATACAGGTCCTCGGTGAGCGGCGGCCCCTACACAAAGTTGAATTCGACGTTGATCGCGGCGACCACGTACCTCGACACGACGGTTCAATCCGGGCAGACATATTTCTATGTTGCAACGGCAGTTGATTCCAGCGGCGTAGAAAGCGCCGACTCGAGCGAAGTGTCAGCCACCGTCCCATAAATTAGGGCGGTTCAAAAGGAATCCGCTTCGGCGGGCCGTACTGTGAGATTGAAGTCCGGCCCGCCGCTTCCCTCCGCAGTCGTGTGCCAGGTGCAGGTTCCTTCCCTGTACCTTAAGTGTCCCCTGGGACAGTAGTCTCCTCGTCTTTCCAAACACCACAATCGCTGTGATGAAAAAATTCAATCGAAATGAATGGTTCCCTGGCGCGGAAAATTGCGCGCTGCATGCAAATTCCACGGGTCAGAAGGCTATTTCAGCGGCCGCTCTGGCCCTCCTTTTTTCGGCAATCCTAACCATCTCGGGCTGCATCGGCCTTACCAGCGCGCCCAAGCCTGCGTCCAGCCAGCAAACCGCGCCCGGAGCCGCAACGATCTCAGTAGCGCCAGCGTCGGTCAGCTTTGGCTCCGTGCCGCTGGGAGACATGGCTTCCCAATCGGTCACCATATCGAATAACGGCGGATCGAATCTCACGGTTACGCAGGCAAGTACAGCGGCGAGCGGGATCACGATAACCGGAATTTCGCTGCCCCTAACGATTGCTGCCGGAAAACAGGCCACATTCAATGTGATTTTTTCGCCCAAAGCAGCGGGAGCCATTTCTGGCAAGGTTTCCGTGATGACCGACGTTTCCAGTTCGCCGAATACAGTCACCTTGAGCGGAACTGGAATGGCTGCCACGGCGCTTCTGACCACGAGCGCTTCCAGCCTGAGTTTCGGAAACGTAGCCATGGGAAGAAGCAGCGCCCTGTCCGTAACCGTGACCAATGCCGGAAATTCCAATGTCACTTTGTCGAATGTGAGCGTTTCCGGCGCGCACTTTGCCGAGAGCGGCGTTTCATCTGGTCTAATTCTGACGCCCGGACAATCCGCCACATTGGATGCCACGTTCTCTCCCGTAGCCGTCGGCAATTTGTCCGGCAGCCTGACCGTGGATAGCAATGCCGCAAACTCGCCGATGACAATTTCACTCTCGGGATCCGGTACGCAAACGAACTCCCATTTCGTGTCCTTGAGCTGGATTTCGAGCACCTCGGCGGTTGCAGGTTACAACGTGTATCGCTCCGAAGTTTCTGGTGGGCCGTACTCAAGATTGGACTCGAGCCCTGTGGCCGCGGATTCCTATACCGACTCCAGCGTCCAACCAGGCCTGACATATTATTATGTTGTGACTTCTATAACTTCGTCAGGCTCGGAAAGCGCGGATTCGACGCAGGCCTCGGCCACCGTCCCCACTCCTTAGGTCACTGTGTGCCAACGAAAGGGCGTTGGCTCGGTCAGAAGCGATTGCCTCCGCGGACCGGCCTGCTCGCACGTCGAACAGGATCGGGCTGTCGCGCCTTCTGAAATCAGGGTTAAGCCATTCACATGAGGGAAATCCGAGGTGGAAAATTGGAAATAGGTAAATAGACACCCCAGGATCCATGCAATCAATTCATTGCACACGAGTTATGCGAAAATGAACTCGTTTTTGAGGCCCGTATCAAATCTGGAGCAAAATACGGGTTCTCTTGGAAGCCGATTGGTACATAGTGGAAACACTTTTCTTTGATATTTCCTAATCTGGAGCCTGGCAGGATAAGCGTCGAGACGCGTGGTCAATTTAGCGGCCGTATGTCATTAACTGTCAGTAAGTTAAGCAAATCTCGATTCAAGAACCTTTCCTTACCCCAGCGTTCCATTTGGAAGCCTGATTGCGATTGCCCTAGCGAGTATTTGAGGACCATTTCTGGGAGTTTGTGGCGGTAGCTTGTCCGCTCTCTGAGGCAGAAAGCGATAAAGAAACGCGAATTGACACCCATGGACCAGAGCAAATCAGGTAACGGCTTTAATTGGTTTGCACTTCAGGTGCGATCTCGATGGGAAGGCACCACGGCGGGACTGCTGCGCGGCAAGGGTCTGGAAACGCTTCTGCCTACGTATGCGACCATGCGCAAATGGTCGGATCGATTCAAGGTGGTTGAGTCCCCCTTATTTCCCGGCTACGTCTTCTGCCGCTTTGACGTCCATAACCGGCTGCCTGTATTGATTACCCCCGGCGTCATTTCAGTTGTGGGAAGGGGCAAGACGCCCATCGCTGTTGACGATACAGAGATTTTCTCCATCCAGGCGGCCATTGTGTCCGGCATTCACATAGAACCGTGGCCCTACGTTCAAATCGGTGAACGAGTTCGCATAAAGGACGATGTACTTGATGGGATGGAAGGAATCTTGGCGAGTTTTAAGGGAAGCCACCGTGTGATCATTTCCGTGAGTTTGCTCCGCCGGTCCGTGGCACTCGAAATTGATCGTTCGCGGATCACGCCGCTGGGGTCCCCTCGAAAAGCGGCGGACGGAACGACTGAAGAGTTGCCCGTGCTGGAGGCTGTCGAGGTCTGAATTCCGGCGAGGCTTCCTGTTTCGAGTTTCAATCGCCTGACCGCTTAGTGAGGAAGAGGACCGAGAGCTGGAGCTGCGACGGCCGAACCCAGCATAGGCTCCGCAACCGGTTTCCCTGCTTCAGTGACGCGCACAGGCAACTGCAAGACGAATGCAAATGTAGTACCCGGATCCCCCCGAACCGCAGAACGGGAATGGATCGAAGCAAGGCGTTCCATCCACAGTGGAGCCGAAAAACGGCTCTCCGGAATCGGTGGGAGAAATCATGAGTCAAAACGGCAATTCCAACGGCGCAAAACAGGCGATGATCCGAGTCGGCGTGATCGGATACGGGTACTGGGGTCCAAACGTGGTTCGGAACTTTTTTGGTGTGGACCACACCTGTGTCGACATGCTTTGCGACATGAATCCAAGCGCGCTGGCGCGCGCCAAGAAGAACTATCCCAGCCTCGATGTGACCACCGACCCCGACGAAATTCTCAAATCGCCTAAAATAGACGCTGTCGCAATTGTCACTCCGGTGTGGACGCATTACAAGCTGGCCAAGGCCGCACTGGAAAACGGCAAACACGTATTCGTCGAAAAACCGTTCACTTCCACTTCCGAACAGGCCGAGGAACTGATCAATCTGGCGGCGGTCAAGAACTTGAAAATCATGGTGGATCATACGTTTTTGTTCACCGGGGCGGTCCGCAAAATCCGCGAGCTGACCGAAAGCGGCGCGCTCGGAGATTTGTATTACTACGATTCGTTGCGCGTGAACCTGGGCCTGTTTCAGCATGATGTCAGCGTGATCTGGGACCTGGCTCCCCACGATCTTTCCATCATGGACCACCTGATCAAGGGAGATCCTGAAGCCATCGTGGCCACGGGCGAATGCCACCTGAACGGCGTCGAAGACGTGGCCTTCATGACCATCTATTTTCCGAACAATGTCATTGCGCACATCAACGTGAACTGGCTTTCTCCCGTCAAGATCCGCATGACCATGATCGGCGGACAGAAGAAAATGCTGGTCTGGAACGATCTGGTGGCCGACGAAAAGATTCGCGTGTACGACAAAGGCGTCAACATCACTTCCGGCGACAAGGTGCGCGAGTTGCTGGTGAATTACCGGTCCGGGGACATGTGGGCGCCGCAGATCGAACAGTTGGAGGCGTTGCGCGTGGAGCTGGATTATTTCGCCGACTGCATTCTGCAGAACAAAACGCCTTTCAACGATGGCCTGGCCGGCCTGCGCGTCGTGCGCATGCTCGAAGCGGCCGACCGGTCCATCAAGCAGAGGGGAGAATTGGTGCGCCTGTGAACGAATACTGCAGCATTGCCCCGGACGTAAAGCTCGGCAAGGGAGTGAAGCTTTCCAAGTTCATCAACCTGTACGGCTGCGAAATCGGCGACGACACAAAAATCGGAGCGTTCGTGGAAATCCAGAAGAACGCTTCGGTGGGCCGCCGGTGCAAGATTTCCAGCCACACGTTCATCTGCGAGGGTGTGACAATCGAGGACAACGTCTTCATCGGCCACGGCGTGATGTTCATCAACGACATCTATCCCCGCGCTACCGCTAACGGGCAATTGCAAACCGAAGCCGACTGGAAAGTCGGTCGCACCATCGTCAAGAACGGAGCGTCGATCGGCACGGGCGCCACGATTCTCGCCAACGTCACCATCGGAGAAAATGCCATCGTCGGCGCGGGCAGCGTCGTCACCAAGGATGTTCCCGCAAATTGCATCGTCGGCGGAAATCCGGCAAGGATGTTCCGCAAGATCGAATCCGCAGTGGAGGCCATAAAGTGAGCACAGCCAATGGAAATGGAAATGGAGCCGGGAATGGAATTCCGTTTCTGGATCTGGTCACACCGCACGTCGAACTGGAGCAGGAACTGACCAAGGTTTTCCAGCAGACGCTGCACACCGCCGGGTTCATTGGCGGGCCGATGGTGGAAGATTTTGAGAAAGCGTTTGCCGATTTCTGCAACACCAGCCATTCCGTGGCTGTCAGCAGCGGAACCGATGCGTTGCGATTCGCCATCATGGGCGCGGGCATCCAGCCGGGCGACGTGATCGTGACCGTGCCGCACACCTTTATCGCCACGAGCGAAGCCATTTCCCAGGCCGGCGCGCATCCCGAATTTGTGGACGTGGATGAGCGCACCTACAACATGAGCCCGCTGCGCCTTCGAGAATATCTGGAAACGCAGTGCGCCAAGGACCCCGCCGGAAAGCTGATCAGCCGCCGCAGCGGGCGCCGCGTGGGCGGCATCATTCCCGTGCACCTGTACGGGCAAATGGCGGACATGGACGCGATCCTGGCGCTGGCCGAGCAATATGGGCTGGTGGTGATTGAAGACGCCTGCCAGGCGCATGGCGCCGAGTATTTTTCCAAGCAGAACAATCGCTGGATGAAAGCCGGATCGATGGGACGCGCCGCCGCGTTCAGCTTCTATCCGGGAAAAAATCTGGGAGCGTGCGGCGAGGCCGGCGCGGTCACCACCAGCGACGCCCGGCTGGCCGACAAGGTAAAGGTCCTGCGAGATCATGGCCAGTCCAAGAAGTATTACCATGACATGGAAGGCTACAACGGCAGGCTGGACGCCATGCAGGCCGGATTCCTGCACGTGAAGCTGGCCCACCTGGGGAACTGGAATGCGGCGCGGCGCGAGCGGGCCGCGAATTACAATGAGTTGCTGGCCAATGCCGAGGGCAGCGTCATTCGACCCTTTGAACCGTCCTGGTCCCGCGCGGTGTACCACCTGTATGTCGTCCGCACGCACGATCGCGACGGAATGATCAAACACCTCAAGGAAGCGGGCATCGCCACGGGAATCCACTACCCGATTCCTCTGCACATGCAAAAAGCCTACGACTATCTGAACTACCGGCAGGGCGATTTCCCGGTCTCGGAAAAAATCGCGGCGGAGATCGTATCGCTGCCGATGTACCCGACTCTGCATGCGGAACAGCAGGCCCGCGTGGCCCGAGAAATCCTGCGCTCGGTGCGCGTGGAAATGGCGCACTAGCCGGCACGCTCCCCGAACCCGCTCCCGAATGGCATATCGGGGCCGATTTGAAATTTCAGTCGGCCCCTTTTTCTTGAAATTATCGAACGATCCCGCGCAACAAAGCGATCTTTCCTGCTTCCACCCGTGACGGCGCTATACTCAATACAGCAGACCTTGCCGGAACGGAGGGACAGCTATGACGGATCACATACTTCGCCAGAACATCCAAGCCAGCATTGAAGTTCACAAGCGCGTCCTGGAAGCGTGTTTGCCGTCCATGGGCGTCGCAGCCGACGCGCTGATCGCCGCTTATCGCAACGGCCGCAAGGCCCTGTTCTTTGGAAATGGCGGGAGCGCCGCGGACGCGCAGCATCTCGCCGCAGAATTTCTGGGACGTTATTTGCGCGAACGGCGTCCCCTTCCGGCCGTAGCCCTCCATAACAACTCCTCCGCATTGACGGCCATCGCCAACGATTACGGTTACGAACAGGTGTTCTCGCGACAGCTCCAGGCTCTCGGGGTCGCCGGCGATGTTGCCGTGGCAATCAGCACTTCTGGAAATTCTCAGAACGTAATTGAAGGCGTCAAGGCCGCGCGGCAGATGGGCGTTTATACCATCGGGCTCACCGGGGCTGGTGGCGGGCGCCTGCGGGAACTCGTCGATGTCCTGATTGCCATGCCGTCAGACGAAACGCCACGCGTTCAGGAGTGCCACATTCTCGTTGGGCACGCGCTTTGCGATGCGGTTGAGCATGCGCTTGCCGCGGCCCCCGCCGTGGTGGGAGCGCCCGCGACATTCAAGTAGGGATGGCCGATACTTTCCAGATTCCCCGAAGCGCCGGCGCCCGCGCATCCGATTATCCTGGAAATTAAATCTTCGGGATTCGCGCTCCCAAAAGCCCGGTTTTTAATTCCACTGCAGGATAGGCAAAACTTTTGAACATCATCGATCCACTTACCGATTCGCGTTGGGACGACCTGGTTGCCCGCCATCCGGGTGCTTCGGCGTTCCACCGGCGAGGGTGGCTCGAAGCGCTCCAACAAACCTACGGTTATAAGCCATTTGTGCTGACCTCGGCTTCCGCTGCGGAATCCCTGAGCGATGGAATCGTGGCCTGCCGCATCAGCAGTTGGTTGACGGGAACACGGATGGTGTCCCTGCCATTTGCCGACCATTGCGATCCGCTGTTCGGCAACCCTGGTGAAAAGCAAATGTTAGTGGACCGCCTGGTTGAGGAATGCACCCGGCAACATTGCAAATACCTGGAATTCCGGCCACTCGCTGCGCCGGCGGATCTTGGAAATGAATTCCAGCCCACGGAATCTTTTTACTTTCACGAACTCGATCTCGGCCCGAGTCTCGAGCAACTCTTCAAAAACCTGCACAAGGATTCCATCCAGCGGAAAATACGGCGCGCGGAAAAGGAACAGCTTTCTTACGAAGTGGGCCGCACCGCCGATTTTATCGAGACGTTCTACCACTTGCTGCTCATCACCCGGCGGCGCCATCAATTGCCGCCTCAACCGGTAAGCTGGTTCCGCAATCTGGCCAATAATATGGGCGACGCCCTGCAGATCCGGGTGGCCCGGAAAAACGGAGCTCCCATTGCCGCGTTGCTCACCTTGCGGCATCGCTCCAACATTATTTACAAATACGGATGCTCGGACGGGGCCTTTCACCAGATGGGTGGCATGCCGTTCCTTTTCTGGAAACTCATCGAGGAAGGCAAGACCACGGGAGCGGAATGCATCGATTTCGGGCGCTCCGAAATGGAAAATGAGGGCCTGGTGGCCTTCAAGGACAAGTTCGGCACGGTCAAGCGAACGCTGACTTATTTCCGGTATCCCAGGACGACCAAAGAAAAGGCGCGCGCCTGGGGAGATTCCCGATTGGCGCGACGTATGTTTACGCTTCTTCCGGACGGGGTCTTGTCCGCAGCCGGCAAAATACTTTACAGGCATATCGGCTAGGGGCGAGAAAGGAAGGGGACGCGTCGCGCCCGGTTGTCCGGCGAGCAGCGCGGCTTTTTGCCTAATCCGGCAAGCCAAGATTTCTCGGCCTATTCAAATCAATCCTCGCCGGCCTGCAATGATTTCGGTGAAATCCGGGAAGGAACCGCGTTATCGGCGAATGTTGATTGATTGTCTATCCCATCGCCCAGGAACAGATGACAACCAGCTCAGGCCCGAATATTCTAGTAGTCAAAGAAACGGCGAATTGGCCCGAGCCATTAGTCCACTGCGAGAGAGCAGTCGCGTGCCTGCTTTTTCGTGAGGGCAAGCCGCCAGGCGAATCGCCGAATCGAATGTTGGCGCGTGGTCGGGCCCATGCTGCGGTAATTTTCGAAACAAAATGTCATGACCTCCTCGTTCCTAGACTACTACCTGTGTCCGGAAGAGTTTGTCAGGTTTGGCGTTGCCGAGGCACTCGGGAAAACGCCGGAATTCTTCCGTTTCGGAAAAAAGATCACATGTTTCGGACGCAGCGCCGCGCAGCGGGGGCATATGCCGAACAGCGATCCTCCCGATGTTCTCCCCTACCTTCACGTGCGGGGCAACGAGATCATGCTGCCGTTCGACACCGACGAAATCCTGGAGAATCTTCGCAAAGAGAGATATGTCGGCGCCGCGGAGGGCTCCTCTCCCTTAAAGAAGCTGGCCAGAAAAGCGTATTACGCCGCGCGCCCTTTCCTTTCCGTGAAAGTTCGCAAGCATGTTCAGCGGTTTCACTTGCGGGAGCGAAAACAGATTGAGTTTCCCTCCTGGCCCATCGATAAGACGGTTGACAATTTGTGCGCGGAGCTGATGTCCTTTTCCGTCCGGGCAAACGAAAACCAGCGTGTCCCCTTTGTCTGGTTCTGGCCGAACGACTACCAGGGCTGCGTGCTGATGACCCATGACGTCGAACATGAGGAGGGCAGAGCATTTTGCGGCGAACTGATGGATATGGACGAACGCTACGGCATCCATAGTTCGTTCCAGGTGATCCCGGAGGAGCGCTACGACCTCTCGAACGCCTTTCTGGACAGCATCCGCGCCCGTGGTTTTGAACTGAACGTCCATGATTTGAACCACGATGGCCATCTGTTTGAAAATTACCGGCTGTTCCTGGAAAGAGCCAACAAAATCAATGCATACGGGAAAAAATGGAGTTCGGAAGGGTTTCGCGCGGGCGGAATGTACCGTAATGCCGAATGGAGCGAGGCCTTACAATTCACCTACGACATGTCTTTCCCCAGCGCCGCGCACCTGGAACCGCAAAGAGGCGGATGTTGCTCGGTCATGCCGTATTTTGTGGGCGGGCTGGTCGAGCTTCCACTGACCACCACGCAGGACTATTCCCTGTTCCACATTCTCGACGAGTATTCGATCGATCTTTGGAAAGAAGAAATGGACTTTATCGCTTCGAGCAACGGGCTGGCCTCGTTTATCGTGCATCCGGATTACGTGATCGAATCCCGGGCGAGGCACGTGTATGAAGACCTGCTGCAGTATCTTTCAAAACTGTGCAGGCAGACAAAACTCTGGCAGCCATTGCCGCGGGATGTGGCGCGCTGGTGGCGTGACAGAAGCCGGATGCGCATCGTGCGATCCGAGAACTCCTGGAAAGTGGTCGGCCCGGGTGCGGAGAGGGCGCGGCTGGCCTACGCGCAGATTGAGAATGGCCAGCTGTCTTACCACTTGGAGAACTCTTCCTGCTCGGAAGTGGTCAAGTAGCTGCCCCAAAGCGGCGCCCTGGCCTGTTCGTATGCATGTGGGCGTCAAATCGTTCAACAGTCCTTTGCGGCAGATGCTAGTCCAGGGAGATTAGGGTGGCTTAGGTGGAAGCCTTTTACAACAATGGGACAGTTCTTTTCCCTGATATGCGGATTTGGCCCCAAATTCCCCTGAACCCATACGCCCAACATTCTCAATCTCTGCCCTTAATATGCACAAAACAATATACTTAATGTAATACCCCTCCTACTTGGAGGATCTTGACTGAGCCCCGTACCTGGCAGGTGAATTGCCTGAAATTCTATGCGCCAGGTGTGTGTTTGGGACTCTAATGGCGGTAGCCTATCCGGTGCACTCGCATGCGCAAAAGCCGCCGGGCGCCTCGGCAGCAATCAGGCCGAATTCCAAGCAGACGAACTTGCCCCGACAAGGTTTGGGATGCCCTGTTTCCGGCGTCCCCAAGTGGCAAGCAACAGGCAATCGCCGGTCCTGAAAACGGATTCGCTCATCCGCAAGTCCGCAAAAATAGGCTAGCTTCATACTTAAAATCATAACGTTACAAGCGAGCAGAAGGAGCGTAAATGACGACCGCGACAGTGCAATCGAACACCTCCAACCAGCCCTACCAGGAGGTCAGCAAGCGCTGCGAAGAGGCGCTGTTGAAGCATCTGCAATACTGCCGGGAGAACAACTGGGCGGGTTACGATCCTTATGATGCCCTGAACAGCGGCCTGTTTAAGTCTCTGCCCTTCCTGAACTACCGACTTCCCCGGCTGATTCTGACCCAGCTTTTGAAGCGCAGCCCCGTAAATTTCCGTGCGTTCATGTTTATGCCGAAAACGCAGAATCCGAAAGCCCTGGCCCTGTTCCTCTCGGCGTTCCTGAAGCTCTCCACAAAGCAACTGCCCGATCAGGATAGCCTTGTTGACTACATGATTGAACGCCTCATTGAACTTCGTTCCCCGGGTGAAAAATATTGGAACTGGGGATACAGTTTTCCCTGGCAGGGTCGCGGAGTATTGGTGCCCCGGGGGACGGCCAACCTGGTGTGCACTGCTTTTGTCGCCGGCGGGCTGCTCGATGCGTATGAGAAGCGCCAGGATACGCGCTGCCTGGACATGGCCGTGAACGCGGCCGATTACATCCTAAACGAACTTTACTGGGAGGAAGGCAACCAGTGCGGCTTTTGTTATCCCCTGCCATCGATTCGGGGCATGGTCCACAATGCCAATTTTCTAGCTGCCGCTCTCTTATGCCGAATTTACAGGCTTACTGGTGAGCAGAAATACCTGGGTCCCGCGCTCAAAGCCGCGCGCTACTCGGCCGCCAAGCAAGAGGCGGATGGCTCCTGGTTCTACGGGGAACATGCCACCCAAAAATTTATCGACAACTTCCACACCGGATATGATCTCTCCGGGTTGCAGTCGATTTCCCGGGATCTGGAGACGACGGAGTTCGACGAGCGCATTCGCCGAGGATTTGAGTTCTACCGATCCACCTTTTTCCAGAAGGACGGATCCGTGAAATACTTTCACGACCGAATTTATCCGCTCGATACGCACTGCATCTCCCAGGCCATCATCACGCTGGTGGATTTCAAAGATCTTGATCCCGGAAATATTCCCCTGGCGTGTTCCGTGTTCCGCTGGTGCATGGATCATATGTGGGACGATCGAGGTTTCTTTTACTACCGCATCCTGCGGTCTTGCACCATCCGCACCTCGTATATGAGATGGACTCAGGTCTGGATGTTTCTGGCGCTGGCCACGCTGCTGCGCGATTCGGGAATCAGCGCGCAGGACGCCGACCCCGGCGTGCTATCTCCCGTTGCGGTGGAACGACGCTGATGCTTCCTTCTTACGTGCTGATTACTCCGGCGCGGGACGAAGCGCAGTTCATCGAACTGACGATCAAGTCAGTAGTCTCGCAGACCGTCCGTCCGGTCAAATGGGTGATCGTCAGCGACGGCTCAACCGACGGTACGGATGAAATCGTAAAGAAATATGCCGCCGAGCACTCCTGGATCGAGTTGCTGCGCATGCCCGAACGCCGTGAACGGCATTTTGCCGGCAAGGCGCATGCCTTCAATGCCGGATACGCCAGACTCAAGGAGTTGCCATACGAAGTGATCGGCAGCCTGGACGGCGACCTCTCGTTTGACGAAAATTACTTTTCGTTTCTGCTGGGAAAATTGGTTGAGGATCCCGCTCTCGGACTGGTTGGGACGCCGTTCGCGAACAGCTTGAACAAGACCTACGACTTCGGCGTGGTCGGACTGGACCATGTCTCCGGCGCGTGCCAGCTGTTCCGGCGGGAATGCTTCGAGGAGATCGGCGGATACACTCCCGTAAAGCTCGGCGGCGTGGACTACATCGCCCTCATTACGGCGAGAATGAAAGGTTGGAAGACCAGGACCTTTACGGAGAAAGCGTGCCTGCATCATCGGGAAATGGGCACGGCGGAACATGGCAAGCTGCACGCGTCGTTCAGAATCGGTATAAAGGACTACGCCTTCGGGGGCCATCCGCTTTGGGAAATGTTCAGAGTGATTTACCACATGAAAGGGCGGCCGCTGGGCGGGCTTTTCCTGGGCGCGGGCTACGTTTGGGCCGCGGTGCGGCGCGTCGAGAGGCCCATCCCGAGTGAGATTGTGGCGTTCCGCAGACGTGAGCAGATGCAGCGGCTGAGCAGGATGGTCAGAGGAGGAGTGTCAAAAGTGTTTGGCGCGAGGTTGCAGCAAGCCGATTCGGCAAGCGTTGAGAATCCTCTCTTGGGGCGAAGCGAAGGAGTGCTGAAGGCGTCGCCGGCTAAGAACTTCCCCAAGTCATGAGGGACTCAGCCCCAATGCGAATCGCGGATCGGTTTGTCAGCTTCGCAGCCCTGGCGCTCTTGGTCATTCCGCCGTCTTGGAAAAACAGATGGATCGCGACGCAGGCGTAATTCCGATGCCACTCGACAACACTCCCGAACTGGTGACTTCCAAGCCGCGGGTCGATCCCGGTGGAGTTGGATTTTCGGCTGGCCCGAGCTCCAAAACGCAGACCGAGGGTGTTCTCATCATGAACGCCGACGACTGGGGCCGGGACCGCGAAACGACGGACCGCATTTTTGAATGTATTCTTCGTGGAACGGTATCTTCCGCAAGCGCGATGGTCTTCATGGAGGATTCCGAGCGCGCCGCGGCAGTGGCACGAGAGCGAAGAATCGACGCCGGCCTGCACCTCAACTTGACCACGCCTTTTTCAGCCGCGGGGTATCCTGCTTCGCTGGGTAAACGCCAGCAGGAGCTGGCCAAATATTTGAGGGGACGCCGGCTGGCTCAAGTTGTGTATCACCCGGGGCTCGTCCAATCGTTCAAGTATGTCGTGTCAGCCCAGCTCGAGGAATACTCCCGCCTCTATGGCTCGTTGCCGCGCCGCATCGACGGGCACCATCACATGCACCTGTCGGCCAACGTGCTGCTTGCCAATCTGCTGCCGGCGGGAACCATCGTCCGGCGAAATTTTTCATTCGAGCGGGGCGAGAAAAGTTTGTACAACCGCCTTTACCGGCGGATTGTCGACCGCAGGCTGGCCCGGCGCCATCGCCTCGCTGACTTCTTCTTCTCGTTGCCGCCGCTGGAACCTCCCAGCCGATTGCAGAAGATCTTTTCCCTGGCGCACCATTCCGTGGTGGAAGTAGAGACGCATCCCGTCAATCCGCAGGAGTACCGGTTTCTCACGGAGGGCGAGATCTTCCGATGGACCGGGGATTGTCCGATCGCGGCCGGATACTTTGTAAGTTCCGATGAAAACGCCGCGAATTGATTCCAAATTGTCCATGATTACGCCTGATATTTCGCCCTCGGCTCCGGATGCGATGAGCAGTCAAACAAAACATATTTGTGTGTGCATTTGCACGTACAAGCGCCCGCACTTTCTGCAGCGTTTGTTGACCGAGCTCGACGGCCAGGATACAGGCGGCCTGTTCACCTATTCTGTGGTGGTCGCCGATAACGATCAGTTGCAATCGGCGAAGGAAGTAGTGACGGGTTTCCAGGCGACGTCGGCCATTCGCGTTACGTACTGCGTGGAGCCCCGGCAGAATATCGCGCTGACGCGGAACAGGGCCATCGAAAATGCCCACGGCGATTTCGTGGCCTTCATCGACGATGACGAGTTTCCGACCAAGGCCTGGCTGTTGACCTTGTTCAACGCCTGGAAGCACTACGGCGTCGACGGCGTGCTGGGGCCCGTGAACCGGTACTTTGACGAAACGCCTCCGAAATGGATTCTGAAGGGTAACTTTTATTCGCGCGCTTCCTATCCCACCGGATTGGTGATCGATTGGCCCAAAGGGCGGACGGGAAACGTTCTCCTGAAACGCAGCATTTTCCCGGCGGATGAGCTTCCCTTTAACCCCGAATTTCGAAACGGCGAGGATCAGGAATTTTTCCGCCGCATGATCGAGCGCGGCTACAAATTTATCTGGTGCCATGAAGCGGTCGCTTATGAAGTGGTGCCTCCGGTGCGTTGGAAGCGCAGTTTCATGCTTCGCAGGGCCTTGCTGAACGGCTCCATGCAACCGAAAAGGGCCGCGTTCGGGATTCGAGACGTTCTAAAATCCCTCGTCGCGATCGCGGGTTATACGATTGCAATTCCATTCGTGTCGGTCCTGGGCCAGCACAGGCTCATGGATCTTCTCGTCCGGCTTTTTGATCACCTGGGAAAAGTGCTTGCATTCGCAGGTCTCAACCCGATCAAAGATGCTTATGTCACGGAATAAATTTCAGGTTGTGCGTTGGGCGGGGCGGAACGGCCGCGTCGAATGCGGCGGCCCCGGCAAAAGTGTTCGGGCTAAGGAGAGCAAGGTATGAACGTATGTGGCAGGGAAATCAGGGTGCACGGACGGCTCATACGGATCGCCCGTCTGGATGCGGAAAAATATCACTTTCTGGAGGATCCCCAGCCTCTGCTCGATGGCCTGCGGAAATGCGGAACGCGCGTTGACCTTTTCACATTCATGCAGAGGGTGCAAGAAACCGAGCCCAAATATAGTTACCCGATGGAGTGGGACAACTTTGCCGCCCTGCCGGTATCGACCTTCGACCACTGGTGGAACAAGCAGCTCGGCTTCAAGGCGCGAAATAAGGCCAAGCAAGCCGAGAAGAAGGGAGTCGTCATCCGGGAAGTTCCCTTTGATGACGCGCTCCTTCACGGAATCTGGAAGATCTACAACGAGTGCCCGGTCCGCCAGGGGAGGCCGTTCAGCCACTACGGCAAGAACCTCGAAACCGTGCGAAGAGAAGAGGCCACCTACCTCGACAGCAGCGTATTTATCGCGGCGTTTCTCGGCGACGAGATCATTGGCTTCATTAAAATGGTGAGTGATGAAACTCGATCTCAGGCCGGCCTGATGAACATCGTGTCCATGATCCAGCATCGGGACAAGGCGCCCACCAACGCGCTCGTCGCGCAAGCGGTGCGGTCCTGCGCCGACCGTGGGATCTCCCATCTCGTGTACGCGAACTTCGCCTACGGAAAAAAACAACCGGACAGCGTCGCGGACTTCAAAGAACGCAACGGTTTCCTGCAGATCAATGTGCCGCGCTATTTCGTTCCTTTGACTGCCATCGGCCGGGCCGCCCTGCGCTTGCGATTGCACCATCCGCTCGTGGACCTGGTCCCGGAGCCATTGGTTGCCAAGCTCCGCGGATATCGCAACGCCTGGTACGGTCGCAAGTTTCAATCCGCGGCGGAAGCGTCCTAGGGGCAATAGGGAGATGCCCGGAATCGTCGGTCTAATCAGCAAAAAACCGCGGGGTTTCGCCGAGCAAGAGCTGCGGGGCATGGTCGTGGCCATTCGCCACGAGTCGTTCTACGAGGTTGGCACGTGCGTAGATGAGTCTCTGGGAATGTACGTTGGATGGGCGGCGAGGAAGGGTTCTTTCTCCAGCGGCATGCCGCTCGGCAACGAGCGGGGCGATGTCTCGCTGGTTTTTTCCGGCGAAGAGTTTTCTGCGCCGGAAACCATCTGCCGCCTCAAGCAGCAGGGCCACGCAGTTGAAGCGACCGGGCCCTCCTACCTGGTCCATCTCTACGAGGAAGATCCCGCCTTTCCGGCGGGCTTGAACGGACGCTTCCACGGATTACTGGCGGACCGGACAAACGAAACGGCGACGCTCTTCAACGACCGGTACGGGATGCACCGGATCTATTATCACGAGTCTAAAGAAGCTTTCTATTTCGCGTCTGAAGCGAAGGCCATCCTGGCAGTGCGTCCTGAGCTCCGAAAAGTGGACCCACGGGGCTTGGGGGAGCTTATTTCGTGCGGCTGCGCGCTGGAGAACAGGACGATTTTCGACGGCATCCAGGTGTTGCCGGCTGGCTCGGCCTGGGTGTTCCGCACCGGCAGCCTAGAGCGGAAAGCCAGTTATTTCCAACCCGAGGAGTGGGAACAGCAGGAGCAACTGGATTCGGAGAAGTATTACCAGCAGCTGAAGGAAATTTTCTCACGAATCTTGCCGCGCTACTTTGCGGGCCCGGAAAAAACAGGCATATCGCTGACTGGTGGCCTGGATAGCCGGATGATCATGGCCTGGCAAAAATCTCCGCCCGCATCCTTGCCCTGTTATTCGTTCGGCGGGACCTATCGCGACTGTCAGGATGTGGTGATTGCTCGGCGGGTAGCAAAAGCATGCGGTCAAACCCACCAGGTCATTACGGTTGGGGAAGAATTCCTATCCGCATTTCCTCACTATGCGGAGCGCACAGTCTACCTGACCGATGGATGCGTGGACCTGTCGCATTCTCCGGATCTGTTCGCGAACGAGAGGGCTCGCCAAATCGCCCCTGCGCGTATGAGCGGAAACTACGGGGGCGAAGTGCTGCGCCGGGTTCGGGCATTCAAGGCGGGCTCGCCGCCGCCCGGGCTCTTCCGTCCTGAGCTGGAGCCATATTTCAAGCAAGCCAAAGCCACGTATGACGGATTGACACAAACCCATCCACTCTCGTTCGCGGTATTCCGGCAAGCGCCCTGGCACCACTACGGACTGCTTTCACTGGAACAGACCCAAGTCGCCCTGCGATCGCCGTTTCTGGACAATGAGTTCGTCAAGACGGTGTTTCAGGCGCCGGATTCGGCCTGCCGCGACAACGAGGTGTCCTTGCGGCTCATTGCGGACGGCAGCGCAACGCTCCGGAACATTCGCACGGATCGTGGCCTGGCCGGAAACGACAATGCCCTCGTTACCGCGTGGAATCATGAATTTTACGAATTCACGTATAAAGCTGAGTATGCCTATGATTACGGCATGCCGCAGTGGGTGGCCAAGGTCGACCATTTGCTTTCACCGCTGCATCTGGAGCGTCTCTTTCTTGGCAGACAAAAGTTTTACCACTTTCGCATTTGGTATCGCGACGCGCTCTCCAAGTACGTGAGGGAAATGCTGCTGGATCCAAAGACGCTGTCTCGCCCATACCTGCATGGCCAAAAAGTTGAAGAAGTTGTGCACGGCCACCTCAAAGGCGACCGGAATTACACGACGGAGATTCACCGGCTGCTGACCCTGGAGCTTATCCATCGCCAGTTCCTGGATGCCGGATGACATCCCAAAATCAATCGCGTCAAAAAGCAGCGAGGCGCTAAATGTCCCCAGCAATCGCCAGCGTCGTCTTCGTCTTACTGATCCTTGGGCTTTTCATGCTTGATCGGGACCCGGAAGTCAAGACTTCCCCGGGCCTTTGGATTCCATTCCTGTGGTTGCTTATCAACAGCTCGCGGGCAGTATCCACGTGGATGGGGCAGCAGCAGACGGTGAGCATGGCCGAGGAGTACATCGACGGCAGCCCGTTCGACCGGGCCGTTTATCTGACGCTGTTGATCCTCGGGTTAATTGTGCTGCTGTGGAGAGGGCGGCAAGTCACCAAACTGTTGCGAGCGAACGGTCCTATTATCCTTTTCTTTCTATTCTGCCTGGCAAGCATCTTCTGGTCAGACTACACGTTTATCGCCTTTAAGCGGTGGAGCAAGGCCATCGGTGACATCGTGATGGTCCTGATCGTGTTTACTGACCGTGAGCCGGAGGCCGCGCTCAAGCGGCTGGTATTGCGCGTGGGCTATATATTGGTGCCGCTTTCAGTTCTTTTTATTAAATATTTCCCCCTACTGGGACGCAACTTCAATATGTGGAGTTGGACCTACATGTACAGCGGCGTCTCCACGACCAAAAACGGGCTTGGGACGATGTGTTTGGTCTGCGGGCTGGTGCCTGTTTGGCGCTTTTTTGCGGTGTACCGGAACAAAGGGCAAGCGCATAGAGCCAGAAAGATGCTTGCTTATACCGCCATGATTGTAATGGTGCTGTGGCTCTTCGTGACCGCCGATTCGATGACCTCGTTGTCCTGCTTCCTTATGGCAGGGGGCTTGATCATGGTGACGAATATGCGCGCCTTCGAAGGAAAACCCTGGGTCGCGCATTTCGTCATTGCCGTGATGATATCGCTCTCTTTGTTTGCCCTGTTTATTGATACGGGGGGTAGCCTCGTCGGATCCTTGGGCAGGGACGCGACGATGACTGGCCGGACTGGAATCTGGAAGGCCGTGCTTTCTTTGAGTGCCAGCCCGCTGATTGGGACCGGGTTCGAGAGTTTTTGGATGGGGGAAAGGCTCCAGAAGGCATGGGCCCTGACCGCGAAGGGTATTCAAGAGGCTCATAACGGCTACCTGGAGGTCTACCTCAATCTAGGGTGGTTGGGGATCGGACTGCTGGCCGTGGTCATCGTCTCGGGGTACCGGAATGCAATCGCAATGTATCGCCGGAATGCGGACGCTGGGCGGATCAGGCTGGCTTTTTTCGCCGCGGCGTTAGTCTATAACTTCACAGAAGCTGGCTTCAGAATGATGGACCCGGTGTGGATCGCCTTCTTGCTGGCGGGATTTGCCATCCCCGCTGCTGCCGTCCCGGAAGAGTCGCCCTCGCTGGAACTCGATCTCAAACTTCACGATCCGCTCGCCAGGTCCAAGCCACGAGTTAACTCGTTGGTTTCAGCCCCGCTGCGAAAGGGGAGCATTTGAAGCCATTTGATGCCAGCGGAGCGTTCCAGCCGGCTGCGGCAGGGAGCGAATTGCGCGGCCTTGCAGTGCGCGGCGCGGGCGCAACCCTTTTTTCCGGCGGTGTGGGAGTAGCGGTGCAAGTGGTCGCCACCATAACACTGGCCCGACTGCTGACCCCCTCTGATTTTGGTGTCGTGGCCATGGTCACGACGTTCAGCCTGCTGCTGGTGAACTTCGGCGCAAACGGGTTTACAGAGGCGATTCTGCAATTTGAAGAAGTGAATCACGTCCTCGCCAGCAATCTGTTTTGGATCAATTTCGCTGTGGGGATCCTTCTCACGGTCTCGTTCGCCGCGGCGGGATCGCTCCTGGCGCAGTTCTACAGGGATCCGCGTGTGGCGCACGTAGCCGTCGGAACTTCGCTTTCCATCCTGATCGGCAGCACCTCCGTGCTGCACCAGGCTCTGCTCAAGCGCGGCATGTATTTTTCCGCGTTGTCGGTGAATGACATAATAAGCCGCGCCGTTTCCGTGGCTGTTTCCATCTTTTTGGCCTGGGCGGGGTGGAAATACTGGGCGCTCGTTGCCGGCGTCGTGGCAGCGCCGCTCAGCACATCTATTGGCGTGTGGATCCTGTGCAGGTGGACTCCCGGCTTGCCCCGGCGTGCGGCGAAGACGGGTCCGATGGTGCGGTTCGCCATGCACGTGTATGGGCGCTTCACCGTCAACTATTTTTCCCGGAACACGGACAACCTGCTGGTGGGATGGAGATTCAACGCTCAGGCCCTGGGGTTTTACAAGAAGGCGTATGATTTGTTCGCGCTATCCGCGAGCCTGCTCGTATCGCCGCTCGCCAATGTGGCCGTTTCTGCGCTGAGCCGCTTTGAAGCTCGCTCAGCTCAATTCCGGCGATACTTTCTGAATGCCCTTACGGTCATGGCATTTGTCGGCATGGGGTTGGGCGCAGACCTTACGCTAGTGGGGAAAGATGTGATTCGGCTGCTGCTGGGGCCAGGGTGGAGCGAGTCCGGCCGGATCTTCATGTTCTTTGGGCCGGGCATCGGGATCATGATGCTTTACTACACGCATGGGTGGATTCACCTCTCCATTGGAAGAGCGGATCGATGGTTCCGCTGGGGTATTGTGGAGTTCGCCTGCACTTTCTTGATGTTTCTGGTGGGGTTGAGACGGGGTCCTGCTGGCGTAGCCGTCGCATGGACGGCGTCGTTCTGGATCCTGACGATCCCCGCGCTTTGGTATGCGGGGAAGCCTGTGCAGTTCGGCGTCGCCCCGATGCTCGCGGCTGTTTGGAGATTCGTTCTGGCTTCCGCGCTGGCCGGCACGGCCGTAACCTACATTCTCGGAAGGATGCCCGCTGTCCTGGCGGGTCCAAGCCGGATGGAAGCCATTGGACGGATCGGATTCGTCTCTTTGATTTTCGTGATTCTATATGTCGGTTTGGTGATCGCGTTGCACGGAGGCTTCGGGCCGCTTCATCAGATCGCGAAGCTCGCGCGAGACATGTCCCCGTTTCGCAGGTTCTCGAGGGTAGCCGCAGTCCCTGCGGGGGCTTGCGCCGGGGCTCCGAGCGAGGAACTTGCCGTGCCGCAGGGGCAGGCGCCGCGTTAGTGTATGCCGGCTGCGGCCCTGGCGAAATAGACCCCCAGAGCCACTTTAATTGATGCACGACCTGCTGTGTTCGGAGATTCAGTCCCTGCTGCGCCGAGGTCTTCTTTTTAGCCTGCCTGTTTCATCCTCAGGATAGCGCTGCGACTCCTCTACTTCCACACTTCCCTATTTAACTTTCCGCTGGTGGACCGCCGAAGCTCCTCTTCTTTTGGCCCCTAATCTGAACAAGCCAACCCGTGCCTGGATTCGTATTACGGGTGGCGTAGAAAAGTGCTCGGGCGCTCAAACGATCAGGACCAAAGAAGTCAGAAGTTTACTGCGTTCTATACTGGGACTGGCAGGTAAGCCCATGCCGGCGCTGCCTTTTGTCGAGGATCACAACGCGGCGTCTCGCCCAAGAGACAGAAGGGCAATATCGCCCCCTGTCTCATGTGCGTATCGAAGATTATTGTGCTATGGCTGTAATGCCGGTTGGAGGAGCGGGAGGGTTGGACGAAGTCGTTGGAGCTCCGCCGGAATAGCAAACCGTCGGGTCAAACAGTTTTATACCGGCCGAATCCCGCGCAGTACTCGTGTAGCAAACTTCCGCCGGAATGGCGTTGACGTGCCCCGCGAGGACGGAGGCGTCCACATTGCCGCCGGTGACGTCCGGTCCAATGGCGGGCCAGGGCACGCTGCCAAACCAGCCGGGCTTGGAACTTCTGTAGAGAGACGCGGGAAGGGCTTTGCTTCCGCCATTCCAGATTACGGATTTGCTGGAAATGTCGAAGTTGCCATTCTGGAAGAAAGTTCCGGTTGCCTTGCCGACCCAAGATCCGCCGTTGAAGCTTGCCACTCCGCCGCCATTTGTATCGCTGCCCGTGTTATATCCAATGCTCACGGCGCTGAAGAAATTGCTGTAGTTTCGCGTGGCCGGTGGAATGACGGTGGACGTGAAAGGAGATGCCCCGCTGTTGTAAAAAGTGCTTGCGGCTGAGAGCGCATCCGCTGAACCCAGGACGTTTCCGAGCGAGTTCAGGTTCGTATACGGGAAGGCCAGTTGCTCTCCCGTCAGTTGTTCGGAGGTGAGCTGCGTGCTGGACCAGTTCACGGTGTTTCGGCCGGCAGACAAGGGCGAAGCGAGAGTATCTGCCGCGCGAAAATGATTTCGAAACATCGTATTGTTCGATCCCGATCCCCAGAAACTGTCCATCGTAATGTTATTGGCGACGTTGCCCTCAAACAGATTGAACTGTGGGTGAGCGCCATGGAAGTCGATGGAGGCCATGATGACAAGGCAACCGCAGCCGGAATCGAAATTGCCGTAGCTGTAGTTATACCCCACGACGTTCCCTGCAGCTCCCCATTCGACCATCAAACCCACATGCAGGCGTTCGAGAATGTTGTTTTCCACCAGGGTAGCCGAGGTTCGCAGCTCTAGATCCACTTCGGAATCCGTTGAGCCCGGTGTGTGCACGTAGGCATTTGAGAAATAGCTGTCACGCACTTCGTCGTGCAGCCCGTTGAGGACATCCACGTGGTCGGCGTCGGCATAATTGTTGAACACGCCCTTGACCCAGCAGTTGACGCAAGCGTTCAGGGAATATACAGCTTTGTAGCCGGAACCATTGGCGTAGGTTTGCAGGAGTTCCACGCCTTCATTTTGTCCTGCCATGGGAAACGGCCACGCTTGCGCTGGCGAGGTTCCTGGCGCGATACCATAATTTGAGTACAGCGCCGGAGAGATGCTGAGCGTATTCCCGGAGACGCTCGTAACCTGGACAGTTTGCCCGCGTGTCCTGGCGGCTCCGTCACCGGTCCCGTCGCACCAGGAGCAGACTCCGTTGGACGTATCGGGGGTTACGTAGGTGGGATCGTTTAATTCCGTGATTGCCAAGAGGGTGCCCGCGGAAATGCCCGATGAGCTGGATACTGTGATGCTGGTAGATCCGGAGGTCGCCCCGGAAACGATGTTTGTGGATGTAGGCGTATAGCCCGGGCCGCCTCCGCCGAGCGTGTACACCGCTCCACCTGAGCCGGTTGAGTTGACAATCGTCTTGAGCGTCCCCGATCCGCGCAATGCGCAATTGCTCGGAATACTAAGACTCGTCACGTTGAACGTTCCCACGCCGAGCAGAACAAAATGATTCTTTCCGCACGAGTTCAGTGCGGATTGAATCGTGCCTGTGCTGTCTCCCCCGCTGGGATTGATTGTGGCGCCGGATTGCGTCCAGGAACCGGAAGGAATGCCACCCACAACGCCCGCCGTCGACCAGTCGATAGCGCATCCCTGGGGGGAAGAAAGCGTGCTGGGAGAGCACGCGCCTGACCCTGAAACGGGCTTCAAGATGCCGCTCCAAGTCTGAGCGTGGGCCGCATTTGGGATCAGGAACATGAAAATGAGGTAGAGAAAAAGCAATGATTTGCGATTCATAATGTCTTTCTGGTGCCTCGGTACTACGGCACGCGTCCCTTCAGGCCAAAAGGCCTGGAAAAATTATACGTCCTACGCGATATGCAGATTAGGTGTTGAATCGAAAGAGTACCTACTGGCCCAGAGTCCAGATTGCGAACAGGGGAAGCACCTGTACCCGAGGACGCCTTTTGGAGTTGAGAGCAATGCAGATTCTTTCTCGCTACTTCATACCCGAATGAGGGGCCCCCGATTCGCACCCTCCTGTCCCACCAAAATTCTTCCTGTCGGCCCATTTTGAAGGGGAGCGTGACTGTTTACCGTCTTGATCATTTCCGGGGCATCGTAGGTTTCCGAAAGGTGCGATACAACTTAACTTTCCGGCGTCGCCTGCGACGAAATGTTTGGCAATCCCATTGACAGCCATCTATTATCAAGAGTGGCCGCTGCTGCCGGTCCCGGAGCGGAACCTTCTGCGGAATGTGCGCCTCCGCGGTGGAAAGGAACTTTTGTTTCCTTCTTTCCCGCAATAGCATGCGGTAAAAGTCCTGACGGAGCGCTCGGAAATCGAGAAATGTCCGAGGGTACAATCGCTGATGGTACTGGTTGTGCAGAACCGGTAGTTCAGTAACTGCGTTCGGATCGAGACGCAGTGAGTGATGGAGGAATACAAAGTTGGGACGCAGGCAATTCCGGACATTCGCATTTCGCCTTACCATGCGGCTGCTTGCACATCGTAAACAGGCCTGCGCTTCCCTGGGACCTTGCGGATGAAAGTGTGCATGCTTGCATATACGTGGTATGAGCCAGACAACCGCGTCCGCCGATATGCCGAAACCCTTGTAAAACGCGGGGATCACGTCGATGCCGTGGTTCTGCGCAGGGAAGGGCAATCCTCAAAGATGGAAGTTGTCGAAGGCGTCTCGGTGTATCGAATCCAGCGCCGGGTCATCAATGAGAAAGGCAAAGTCACCTATCTCGCCAAGCTTCTCCTATTTTTCGTGCGCTCGTTCTTCTTTTTGGCCTGGAAACAGTTGCGGGACCCCTACGATCTGATTCACGTCCATTCCGTTCCGGATTTCGAAGTCTTCGCCGCTCTCGTTCCGAAGCTCATGGGCGCGAAAGTCATTCTGGATATTCATGACCTGGTGCCTGAGTTTTATCTCACCAAATTCAGGACCACTCCGGATTCACTGCTTTTCAAGTTGCTCGTCGCCGTGGAGCGCACGTCCGCGTCCTTTGCCGACCATGTGATCGCGGCGAATCACATCTGGCTGAAACGGCTCTACGAAAGATCGGTCAAAAGCGAGAATTGCACGGTCATCCTGAATTATCCCGACACGGACATTTTTCATATTCGGGGCCGGACCCGGAAGGATGAAAAGTTTATCATGATCTATCCGGGGACAATGACCCATCACCAGGGCGTGGACATCGCCATCCGCGCGTTTGCCATGATCGCGGACGAATGCCCGCAGGCGGAATTTCACCTGTACGGCGGTGGGGATCAGGTGGATTATCTGAAGAAACTGATCGCCGAATTGAATCTGCAGGAGCGCGTGTTGTTGAAGGGCGGCCGGAAGCTTCAGGAAGTGGCCGTGATTATGGAGAACTCCGATCTGGGAGTGGTTCCCAAACGGAATGACGGTTTTGGAAATGAAGCGTTCAGCACGAAAATCTTTGAGTTCATGGTTGAGGACGTGCCCGTAATCGTTTCCAGCACGGCGATCGACCGCTATTATTTCAATGATTCGGTGGTAAAGTTTTTTGAGGCCAATAACGAAAACAGTCTTGCCGAAGCGATGCTGCAGTTGATCCAACATCCGGAACAGCGGCAGGAGTTGGTTCAAAATGCGCGGGAATTCATCAAGGACTACACCTGGGAGAAGAATAAGGGCGTCTACCTGGACCTCGTGGACAAGCTTGTCGCGCCCAGCGGCCGTCAAGTAACCGCGAGGGTGTGATCGGCACGGCTGCCATGCTGCTTCCTCCGGCGGTCTTCTTATCCCAACACAACTTCAGCCGATGGTGGACCGCGCGCCCCTGCGACGTGGGCCGTAAATCCCGCACACTTGCTCAAGGTTCATTGCAAAATATTTTCATTATCGCGGCAGGACGTTCCGGCGCGTAGAAATTCACATGTTATACATATAGTAATAGACGTCCTCGTTTTGTATTGTTCCCGGCTTCACTCAGAAAGTTGCTGCGGCCAGTTGCGGGGCGGGCACGCGGGGACAATTCCGTTTTTTGAGGACAAACCCCGCGCATTTGTTACCATCGGGAATACCCCGGGGCCATTGGAGGAGGTACTCATGAAAGGCGTCGTACTGGCGGGAGGTTTGGGCAGCCGCTTGAATCCGCTGACCAAAGTGACCAACAAGCACCTGCTCCCTATTTATGACAAGCCCATGATTTATTACCCCATTCAAACGCTCGTGAATGCGGGCATCAGGGACATCCTCGTGGTGACAGGGGGGAAGAACGCCGGCGAATTCCTGCGTTTGCTGGGCAACGGCAAGGAATTCGGTCTAAAGCACGTGAATTACACGTATCAGGAAGGCGAGGGAGGAATCGCCCAGGCGCTGGGGCTGGCCGAATTTTTTGCCGAGGGAGAGCCGATCTGCGTTATCCTTGGGGACAACATCATAGAGACCAATGTTTGCCATGCCGCGGACGAATTCCGCAAGGCGGGCAAGGGCGCCAAGATCATCCTCAAACAGGTCACCGATGCGGATCGCTTTGGCGTCGCAGAGATCAAGGGCGACCGCATTGTGGGCATCGAAGAAAAGCCCAAGGCCCCCAAATCCAACCTGGCCGTGATCGGAATCTATTTCTACGATTCGACGGTTTTCGAGAAAATTGGCCGCCTGAAGCCCTCCGGGCGCGGCGAACTTGAAATCACCGACGTGAATAATTTCTATATCGAGGAAGGCGCTCTCACCTTCGACAAGCTGGACGGCTGGTGGACCGATGCCGGGACTTTCGAATCCCTGCTGCGCGCCAATAATCTGGTGGCGGAAACAGGAGCGAATAAAATGTCCTCCGCTCGCGAAGCGCACCTGACGGCGTCACGGGAAATGGGCCGATGAAAATTTTTATTACCGGGGGCGCCGGATTTATCGGTTCCAATTTCATCCGGCATGTCATCTCCCTCAAAAAGGGATACAAGATCGTCAACTTCGACAAGCTGACGTACGCCGGAAACCTGGCGAATCTGGAATCGGTCGCCGGTCACCCTGATTACTCATTCGTGAAGGGGAGCATCTGCGACGCGGGCGCGGTCGAAGCGGCGATGCACGGCTGCGACGCCGTGGTCCACTTTGCCGCCGAATCGCACGTGGACCGCAGCATTTACGAACCCGCGCCGGTCATCGACACCAACGTGACCGGAACATTCGTCATGCTTCAGCTGGCGCGCACGCTGC
Source organism: Candidatus Acidiferrum sp. (assembly GCA_035483715.1). Taxonomy (GTDB): domain Bacteria; phylum Acidobacteriota; class Terriglobia; order Acidiferrales; family UBA7541; genus Palsa-360. The sequence goes on along the minus strand of DATHPN010000013.1, from coordinate 95,795 downwards.
GCATCGAGCGGTTCGTGCATATCTCCACCGACGAAGTGTATGGCGACATGGCCCCCGGCGCTTTCGCCAATGAAGACTCCCCGCTGCGGCCCAGCAGCCCCTATTCCGCGTCGAAGGCCAGCTCGGATCTGCTGGTTCTCTCCTACGTGCGCACATACGGATTCCCGGGCGTGATCACGCGGTCGTCCAACAATTACGGGCCGCACCAGTTTCCGGAAAAATTTCTTCCCCTGATGATCACCAACGCTTTTGACGGCAAGCCGCTGCCCATTTACGGGGACGGAAAGCAGCAGCGGGATTGGCTGCATGTGGAGGATAACTGCCGCGGGGTTTTGGCAGTTATGGAGCGTGGCCGCATCGGCGAGGTTTACAACATCGGTGGACTCGACATTGCCGAGAATGTGACGATTGCGCGTACCTTGCTCCGCCTGATCGGCAAACCGGAGACGCTGCTCTCTTATGTAAAGGACAGGCCGGGACACGACCGGCGGTATGCGCTGCACTGCGATAAAATGCAGAAAGACCTGGGCTGGAAACCGGCGGTCCCGCTGGAAGAAGGTTTGCGGCGGACCATCGATTGGTACAAGTCCAACGGGAAGTGGATGGCGGGAGTCCGCAACGGAGAATATCTCTCTTACTATGACAAGCATTACGAGAATCGCGACGCCTCCCTGCACGCGCTTTCATCCGCTGGGCTTAAGCCGCCCCGTTGACGCCGGACCGCAACCCTCCGGCATTCCAACCGGTCAGGGATAGACTCGCTTGCAAAAATTGAATACTTCACTTCCGGAGGTCTGGGAACTTCAGCCGAAAGTCATCCGCGACGCGCGGGGCTTTTTTCTGGAGACCTATCAGCAGCAGAAATTGTTCGACCTGGGCATTGCCGATCTTTTCATCCAAGACAACCACTCGCGGTCCGCAAAGGGCACGCTGCGCGGCCTGCATTACCAACTGCGCCATGCGCAGGCCAAACTCTGCCGCGTGGTCGAGGGCGAAGCGCTTGATGTGGCCGTGGACATACGCATCGGCTCTCCGAATTTTGGGAAGTGGACGAGCGTAGTGCTCTCCGCCGAGCGCCAGAACCAGATCTTCATTCCGCGGGGGTTCGCGCACGGCTTCCTGGCATTGACCGACACGGTTCAATTTCTGTACAAGTGCAGCGACTTCTACGATCCCGCGAGCGAGTACGGAATCCTCTGGAATGATCCTGCCCTGGCCATTTCCTGGGGCGTCGCCAATCCTCTGGTCTCCGAAAAGGACGCGAAGCTCTCCATGCTGGCGGACATGCCCCGGGAATTCCTGCCGCCCTACCCGACCAAATGAAACCCGCTATCCTGCTGATCGGGACGAACGGACAAGTGGGAAGGGATTTGAGCAGGATGTTGCCGCGCATCGGCGAAGTAACGCCGCTCGACCGGCAACAGCTCGACCTTACCCAACCGGAAGAGATTCGCCGCGCGATCCGCTCGTCCCATCCCGCGTTTATCGTAAATGCGGCGGCATATACTGCGGTGGACAAAGCCGAATCGGAAGAACCCTTAGCGCGGGCCATTAACGCTGAAGCCCCGGCCGTGATGGCCGAAGAAGCCAGGAAAATCGACGCAACTCTTATTCATTTCTCAACGGACTACGTATTTGATGGACTGAAACCTTTTCCGTACGTTGAAGACGATCCGCCGAACCCGCAGAATGTGTATGGCAAAACGAAGCTCGAAGGGGAACGCGCGATCCAGGCGTCGGGCGCCGCGCATTTGATTTTTCGCACCGCGTGGGTTTACGCGACCGCGGGACGGAATTTTCTCCTCACCATCCTGCGGCTGGCCACTGAGCGCGAAGAGCTGAGAATTGTTCGCGATCAGGTCGGCGCGCCCACGCTCAGCAGCGAAATTGCCGCGGCCACCACAAATATTCTCGCGCAAGTGCGTGACAGCGAGGGCGGCCCCCTCCCATTCGTGGATGTCAATGGGATTTATCACCTGACTGCCGGCGGCGAGACGAGCTGGTATCATTTCGCGACCGCCATTCTGGAAGAAGCTGCGGCTTGCCCGGAGGCCAGCCCGTGGTTTGCGGCGACTACACGCGGCCTGCCGCTCATCGCCCGCCGCGTCATCCCCATCGCCACCGCCGAATATCCCACGCCGGCGCGACGTCCCGCCTATTCAGTTCTCTCCAATGCCCGATTGAACCGCACCTTTTCCCTGCAACTGCCGGACTGGCGAAAACAACTGCATTCGGTTTTCGCGAACCCGCCTGCCGGAATATCCTGGAAAATGCATTGAAGTATTTCCAAGGCCCGCTCGTCGTGGAGTGCAGGCATACGCACGTCTCCACTCCAGTCCATGGCAAAACGAACGATTGCCCGTTCATCTGAATCGGAGGATCAGAGAACTTGCTATTTCTTACTTCCGCGGGCCGCTCGGAGGATTTCTGTAACCGCTGTTTGAATAATAGGAATTGTAATCGGAGGATTCTTCCGCGGTGTTGAGGACCACGCCGATAATTTGAGCGTCCCGTAACTCTTTGCAGGCCTTCTGAGACGCTTCGGAGGGAGTCGAATTGGCGCGAACCACGAACAGCACTCCGTCCACGATTCCACCCAGAACACTGGCATCGGCGACGGGAAGCGCCGGGGGCGAATCAATGATAATCCAATCGAAAGCAGGCTTAACGCGTTCGAGGAAATGCTTCATCCGGTCGCTGGATATCAGCTCGGAGGGATGTTTGGCGTGATTGCCGGCGGGGATGAAGCAAAATCCCTCTTCACCGCTGCGCTGCGTGACTTCGAATTCCGTGGCCGTATTTTGCAAGTACTCGGCCAGCCCCGGAGCCGAGGGGGCCCCTAGAAGCGTATGAATACGGGGAGACCGAAGATCCGCATCGATCAACAACACGCGGCACCCGTGCTGCCGGACCAACGCATAGGCTAAATTCGCGGAGACCACGGTCTTGCCCTCCGCGGGTATTGCGCTGGAAATCAAAATGGTTTTCAGGGGCTGGCTCTCGCGCATGCGGTAAAGGCGCGAACGCAATGTCCGGAATTGCTCGGCCCCAGGAAAGAAGGGATCAAAATTTTCGAAGACAACCAGACTTGGATTGGGGTTCCATGCCGCCAATCTGCACTTCGCCCACAAGGCGTCGAATTGCACGGGCTCGGCGCCGGGTTCGGTCTTGACGCGCGCACCAGGCAGGTGAGGCAAGACGGCCTGAGGTAATTTGGCCGCAGGGGGCGCGGTTTCGATCACGTGGCTGGCGACGCCGTGGTCCGCCTTTTGGTCGGTCGTCTGGGCAGGCAGGCCCGCCGACCGCTCTTGCTCTGCCCTTTTAAGCGCTTCGTGAATCCTACTCATGGTTCCCTTTCAATTCTAAATGGTCCGGCCGAGTTCCCGCGAATCTATACCTTTGCGTGTTCCTTCGACTTGTATGTTACCGAGATAGAGGGCTGCGGCCGCACTTTTCCCGAATGCTGCGCGATCACCGGAATCATGGCAAGAACGGGGAGGTGAAGAACGACTTCGACATCGTGTTCGGAACGCATCGAAGTGTCGTGCATTTCCAAAAGGAGCGAGAGGCCTACCGCCAGCAGCAGTCCGCCGCCAAAACCTCCCCCGGCGAATAATGGCAGCTTGGGGAAAGAAGGCTCATTCGGAAGGTTTGCCGGATCCAGGACGTGGAAGCGGTCGTTTTGTTTGGTCTGGTCGAATTGTTGCGACATCGCGGAGGCGTCCCGCTTTTTCAACAATTCGTTGTACGTATCGAGGACGGTCTGGTGATCGCGGGTCAGCAGCTTATATTCCTGCTCGACGCCGGGGCTGGCCGCCACCCGGGCCTGGTAGATCGCGATTTGTTTCTTGATTTCATCCTGCTGGGCAGATCGTTCCTTGATGACCTGATCGTACTGATGAATTTGCGCCCGCAGTTGCAGGATTTGCGTCGGCTCGGCCGCGGGTACCGTGCTCTTTTCCGGCACCGCCGCGATCTTCCGCTGTTGTTCGCTTTCCGCCATTTTTTGCTTGAGAACGGCGATATCGTGTTTCGCTTTGATGACGTCCGGGTGGTCGTTTGTATATTTGGATTGCAACTCGATGAGCTGCGTCTGCAGGGCCTGCAGTTGTTGATCGGCCGTTTCCGGATTTTGCCCGGTTTGCGACGCCTTCCAGGACGATAACTGCTGCGCCAGGATGGATTCGGCGAAGCTCTTGTCCTGCTGCGCGCGGTTGACTGCCTGCGTTGCGGCATCCAGCTGCGAAGTCTGTCCGTTCAAAAGGTTCAGGTTTGCCTGGCTATCTTCGGGAAGCGATCCGACGTAGCGGCGCTGGAACCCGGCGAGCTTGGCATCCTGCTCATCCAGTTTCGCTTTGGCCTGATCGAGCTGATCATTCAGGAATTTTGTGGTGCCCGCGTCGGTCGTCGTGGTGACCGCAATGTTTTCCTGAACGAACATCGACGTGATCATGGCGCAAATCTGTTGCGCTGTCTGTGGATTTCCGAACACCACGCTGATCGTGAATCCTGGCAGGTTCTGGGCGCGGGTCTCCGCCATGGGGGCGACGGGCGTGATCGTGATGGCCTGCCGCAAGCGCTCGACGATCTCCTCCATGGACAATCGGTTGATGTCTTCTTGATACAGATTCAAATCGCGAATCACGGGCTCCAGGCGCGCCGTGCTCAATATCTGTTGCTGCATCGTTGCCAATCGCTGGTTCACATTGTCCGTGGCATTTGGGGCAACCGGAGTTACCGGTTGGACCTCGGGCTGTTCGACCAGGACTAGCGTCTTGGAGACATATCGCTTGGGCAAAACACGCGCGGCACCGAACCCCGCCGCGCCGCCGAACAGGGTCAGCAGAAATATGAGCCAAAATCGCCGCTTGACGATAGCGACGACGTCTTTCGCGCCAATTTCCTGATGCACCATCTATAGCACTCCTGGGGACAACGCGCAGCAGCGTTTGGCCATATGGGCCGAGCAGCTGGGGCACGGAGACAGACCAGCCTCTACATAGCTCAAAGCAATTCTATGGCCGGGAGCAGGATATCTCGTAAGTGTATGATTCTTTAGGGAAATGTGAGCATTTTTCCCCAGGCGATGTGTCCAAAAACCAGGGAGGAGGTAGTCCAAAGTTCCACTTTTTGGAAATTTATTGGCCTTGTTCATGGTTATCATACTGAAAAAAGAGGTGTTAGGGGAAACTGGCATTTGACCTCTTGGGGCGAAATCTATGCGGAACCAGCCTGCGAAGTTAGCACGCTCCACCACCGTTAAATACAGCCTTGGGAGTGGCTAGAAGTATCTTCAGGTCGAGCCATAATGACCAGGTCCGGCAATAACGCAAATCCAGGCGGACCATTTCGTCGAATCGCGTCCGGTTGCGCCCGCTTACTTGCCATAAGCCCGTTACACCGGGTTTCACTTCCAGTACCCTCCGCCGGTGCCAGAAATCGTAAACCTCGAACTCGTACGGAACTGGCGGACGAGGGCCGACGAGCGACATTTCGCCGCGCAAGACGTTCCAGAATTGGGGAAGTTCATCCAAGCTGGTCTTCCTGAGAAACGAACCGATGAAAGTCACTCGAGGATCTTTGACCAGCTTATAGACGGGCTGGCCTGACCCTTCGCACTTGTTCAAACCATCCTTGCCGGCAATATACTGCCGAACATAATCCTGATGAATCTTGGGATCATTGTTTGTGTACATCGTCCGGAACTTCAAGCACTTGAAACGCACGCCGCGCTGGCCCAGGCGCTCCTGCTCAAAGATCACCGGGCCCTTGGAGGTCAGCTTGATCAGGGCCATGATCACCGTAAGAATGGGTGATAACACCAGCAACAGCAAGCCGCTTCCTAGGATATCCATTACGCGTTTGATGACCAGCGGCAAACGCTTTCGGGAAACTTTTCTTTTGAGATCAGGGTAAAGTTTGGAATCCGCCACCCACCCGGAGCTGTCTTTATCCCAGCTTTCCGGGAATATATGCAGGGAAATAGCGATTTTAGCTGCCCGGTCCCGCCCCAAATGCTTCACGAACGCCGCTTCCATTTTTGCGCGCAGCGTCTCCGTGATCGGGAGATCTCCGTCCATGCTCACTTCCGCAAAGATGATTCCCAGAATGGCATCCTGCTTATACCAACCAACCAGATCGGTTTCCCGCTTGGACTCGACAACAACCCTTGTTGCTTGTCTGAGTATTTCTTCCGCGGCGCCATTCTCCAAATGCCCGTCCAGAAGCATCAGGACAAACGGCTTGCGAGAGCGCTCCGCCCTCCGGCGCTCCAGCGTCAGCATGGAATAAAAAACGCTCTCTATCAGGACTTCATTTTCTGGTGCACCATCAAGGCGGCGGGTATAGTTCGGTCCGGCGACTTTTAGATGGGAATCCCGCTGCCCTGGAGGTGAAATTCTGGAATAACTATTGCCCATGTTTACTCCTGCAAGGTTTGCATCGCCGGGAAGTTACCTTCCTCGGTCGTCAGGCGAATTGAGCCATTTAGCAAAGCCGTTGCACCATTTCGTAGACGTTTTGCACAGATCGTAAAAGTTCGCTAAGCCTTTTATTTATATACACTTATAAATTCAATTTGTTTTCGATTCCCAGTTGGCTTGGAATTGCGCCAGACACTCCCACAGCCAAGCGGAAACCGTGGTCCATCAATTCGTTCGCAATCAGTCTGCCAGAGCAAAAACAGTCTATTGGATCATTCCCAACCGCTGCACGGTTTTAACAGATTGAAAATAAAGAGGTTATATTTCTAGGAATTTCCCGGAAATAACCGGCCAAAACCCCGCTTCCCGAATCGGGCAGATTTAGTGAAAACTATTGCTGCGTTGTGCCATTAGCTTTCCGCGGGCCTTCTCTTTCATCTTCTACGCCTTTGCATTCGCTTCTTGAACTACAGATTAGGCTTCGGCATAGCCATTTGGATGGCGGAGCCGCCATTGCCAAGCAGAACGAATGATTGAATACAGATCGGAGACGGCAGGCTCCCAATGCAACATTTCTTTTGCTTTAGAGGGATCGGCAATCAGTTTGACGGGATCACCGGCGCGGGGAGGTTCTATCTGCAAAGGAATGTCGAGTCCGGTGATCTTGCGTGCGCATTCGATGACCTCCAGAACTGAAAAGCCGCGGCCCGTTCCCAAATTGAGAAAATCGGATTGGCCACCGGATCGAAGATGATTCAAGGCACGAATATGCGCGTCCGCAAGGTCGACGACATGAATGTAATCCCGAATTGGCGTGCCATCCGGAGTCGGATATTCGTTGCCGAATACTCGTATGGCCTGCTGCTGTCCCAGGGCTGCGGCGAGGACATTGGGAATCAAATGCGACTCCGGCCGGTGGTCTTCTCCGCAATTTTCAGTGGCGCCGGCAGCATTGAAGTAACGCAAGGCCACGAATTTCATTCCATAAGCGGTGTCATAGGATTCGAGGAGCCGTTCTATAAGCAGCTTGGACCAGCCGTAGGGGTTTTTTGGCCATTTGCGGCTCTGTTCCGTAATAGGAATTTGCTCCGGGTCGCCGTAAACGGCGGCTGTGGAGGAAAACACGACGCGCCGCACGCCCGCCCGAACGAGTTCGCCAATTAACGCGAGTCCGTGCCCGACGTTGTTTTCGAAATATTTAGCAGGGTCAAGGACGGATTCGCCCACTTCAATCAGCGCCGCAAAATGAATGCAGGATTCCAGTGCATGCTCGCGGGCGATCCGCGCCACCAGTTCCCGGTCGCCAATCTTGCCTTGATAGAGTGGAATGCCCGCAGGGAGAGCAGCCCGGTGTCCATGCACCAAATCGTCCAGCACCACGATCTGCTCACCCTTGGTGAGCAGGCGTTCGACAGTCACGCTGCCGATGTAGCCCGCGCCACCGGTGACCAGGATTGCCATGAATCCTCTTTCGTATGACTTTTCGGGAAACGCTTCAATCGCCCGGCGAAATTCGAGTCTACCTCAACAGGATCGGGCGCCCGGGCGGTTTTTACGGCGGATGTTTCCTCCGAATGATTGCGAGACGCGCCCGAAGAAAGAGACGGGAACGCCGAGAGGGAGCCCTGCTCCTGGCGGCAAGCCGAGAGAAAGCGATGGACAGACAGGGCTTTTCGGCGAGAAGATCGCAAGCATACACAGATTATAGGGAGGGAAATTTCCATGCCGTACGCCACCGAGGAAAATCTGACTGAGCTTGCGCTGAAACAATGGGAGGCCTGCCACTCCCCGAGACTCCGGCAGATCATGAAGTCCCTGGTCAAGCACCTTCACGGTTTTGCGCGCGATGTGGATTTGAAGCAGGACGAATGGCTGATGGCCGTAAACTGGCTCGCGCAAACCGGGAAAATTTCCTCGGAAAAGCGCCAGGAATTCATCCTGCTCTCGGACGTGCTGGGAATCAGCATGCTGGTTGACGCCATGAATCACCGTTTTCCCGAGGGGACGACGCCTTCGACTGTTATCGGGCCGTTCCATATCGACGATTCGCCTGAAATGCCAATGGGCGCCAACGTGGCGGAAGGGCTCGCCGGGGAAACCTGCTTTCTGGTCGGAACGGTGCGCGATCTGGAGGGAAAGCCGGTCAAGGGAGCGAAACTGGATATCTGGCAGGCGGACGCCGACGGTTTGTACGAATCGCAACTGGGAGCGCAAGAGCCGGTGCTGCGCGCCATATTTCACACCGGGGCGGACGGCAAGTACGTGATCCGCACGATTGCGCCGCCGGGTTATTCGATCCCCATGGACGGCACGGTCGGCGATCTGCTGCGGGAAACGGATATTTCACATTTCCGGCCGGCGCACATTCACTTTTACATTTCCGCGCCGGGATATGAAACGCTGATCACGCACCTGTTCAAGAAAGGCGCAAAATATATTGACTCCGATGTGGTGTTCGGGGTGAAGGACAAGCTCATCGTGGAATTCAAGAAGCACCCTGCGGGAACAACTCCGACAGGAGAAAATTCAGCGGAGCCGTTCCTGGTGGTGAATTACGATTTCATTCTGAGCAAATCGAAATCGCAAGGCAATGGGGAAATGGCGCTCAGCGAGGCCGGCGGAGTGTCGCGCGCGAAATCATAAAAGCGGTTTGGACATGTTGATAAAGTGCACGGGAATTTTCGTGGGCGTGGGATCATCGTAAGGAGCCGTGCTCGCATCGGCGTATCCCCATCGGTGGTAGAGGGTGTGCAGATCCGTGCGGACGTTGACGATTTTCAAATCGCAGAATTTGCAACCGGATTCCCGAAAAGTTTTTTCCGCGGCGTTGACCAGCATGCGGCCGATGCCGGTTCCCTGACGCGACGGTTCGATCGACAACATTCCGAAGTAGCCGCGCTCACTGCGCATTTCCGTATATATGCAGCCGACGATATTCGGCGCATCCTCCGCGAGCAGAAATTCTCCTTTTTCCATCAAGCTGCGGACGGTTGCGGGATTCGTGCGGTCGCGTTCGATGAAGAATCGTTCGACAAGGAACGCGGTGTTGACCAGCCGGGCGATGGCGTCCGCATCGCCCGGTGTTGCGGTTCGCAAGGAAATCATCGGATCCGCGTATCATATCAACTTCAAGAGACAGTTTCCTTCCTTGCGTAAGCGGCCTGAGACAAACGCATTCCTTCAACTTGCCTCCCTCTATCTATGAGTGCCATGCAGCTTTGTGGATTGTGGAACCTCCTCGCCGTCGAGCGGGAATATAGAAGGGGTAGAGGGACGGAGGACGTTCCGGTGGTTAGGACGACATCGTTGTGAAGAGAGGAATCTTACAATGAACCTAAATCGCAAATGCCTTTGGATTTTGACTCTGTTGCTGGCCCTGCCGATGATGGCCGCCGGCGTTGCAGCCGCGCAATATCAGGGAGGCGGATACGGAGGAGGCCAGGGGGGAGGAGGCCGCCGCGGGCCAATGTCTCCCGATGACCAGCTGAAGAGAATGACCAAGGAGTTCAATCTGACGGCCAACCAGCAGACGAAGATCAAGCTGATTCTCGTGGACGAACAGAAAAAGATGGAAGACGTGAGAAACGATTCCAGCGTTGACCGGCAAACAATGCGCGGGAAAATGATGCAAATCCGCCAGGACAGCAACGATCAAGTTCGCGCGCTGCTCGACGACAAACAAAAGGAAAAGTTCGACAAGCAGGAGCAGGAACGGATGCAGAACCGAAGGGGCGGTCCAGGAGGGCCGGGCGGAGACAATCCATCCCCGCCGCAGAATTAGAGGAGGGTTTGGAATGAGTGGCGCATGCTTTAGCTTGCGGGGGTTCGTCCTTGCAAGTACCAGACCCCGCAAGCTAAAGCATGCGCCACGATAGGCAATTCAAAATCCGTATAGCCTGGCGGGATTCTCCACCAGGATGGTTTTGCGCTCGGTGGCGTCTGGAACCCATTGCGGCAGGAAATTTAGCACGCGGCCGTCATCGATTTGAAAGAATGGCGTGATCTCGGAATTGCTGCGGCCGGGCACAGGAAGTCCGGGGTGCGGCCAATCGCTGCCCCACAATATTCGCTCCGGGTTCGAGGCAACAAGGACACGGGCGAGTTGCGCAACATCCGGATAATCCGGCGCCTCTATCGAACTGCGATAGGGCGCGGAAATTTTCACGTAGGCTTTGCCCGTGCGAACCAAAGTCATTAGGGACGCGAAACCGGGCTGATCCCCGCCGAGCGCCGCTTGCATGCCTCCGAAGTGATCGAAGACCACCGGCATCGGCGCCGACGCAACCAGGTCCTTGATTCCCTCGATCACGGTTAGCCGCGCGTAAATTTGGATGTGCCATTTCCTGCCTTTGATTCGCTCCACCGCCGCTTGAAAACGCTTGCGGCCGATTTCGGGATCGGTCTGGCCGGCTGTCTCAAGATTCAGGCGGATGCCCCGGATGCCGGCTCGATCCATGTCGTCGAGCGCGGAATTCGGGGTCTTCTCATCAATCACCGCGACGCCGCGCGCGCGCGAGCCGAGCTGTTTCATGGCGTCCAGCACGCCCGCATTGTCGGCGCCATAGACAGTCGTTTGCACCACGATCACGCGGCTGATGTGCAGGGCTTTGTGCAGGGAGCGCAACTCCTCGACGGAAACGGGTTCCGGCGTGTATGGCCGCGAGGGCGAATAAGGAAAATGCTGCGGATCGAAAGTGTGCACGTGGCAATCGCAGGCGCCTTCGGGAACCGCGAAATTTACGGGAGTGGAGGGCTGCGAAGCGCTGGCAAAAACCGCGCTTGGCCTCCACGCCAGGGCGGCTGTTCCGGCAGTAACAGCGCCAAGCATCACTTCGCGGCGCGTGAACATGGGCAATCCTCCGAGTGAATTACTGCGAGAGTATAACTCGAAGTTGCAAGCAGTGTGTGGAGCATCGTGCGTCGGGAATTCTTTCAGATTTCTCAGGATATTTTCAATGTTGCGTTACGTTGCATCTGGTGCAAGGAGTTTAGTAGCGCAGGCTTCAGCCTGTGGGGGTTAGTCCTGGCAAGGCCCAAACCCCACAGGCTGAAGCCTGCGCTACTTGGTACAATCCACGAAACCGTATAACATCTTGTGCTCATCGAGAGTGACGGAAATGGCTTGCGGTGTGGAGGGAGCAATATGTCGGGATCTAGAATCGGCGTCTTTGCGGCAATCTGTGCGACGCTTTGCGTCGTGATCGTCCTTCCCGCGGCGCGCCCGGCCCGGCAGCCGGCTGCGCAAGCACTCGCGCCGCTGGCGAACGATCCCAAGGTGATCGAGGACCTCGTGTACGCCAACCGCATCCTGTACCAACAGGAGGTGCTGGACGGCTTCGGCCACGTAAGCGTGCGCAGCGACAAGGATCCCAGCCATTTCCTGATGTCGCGCAGTATGGCGCCGGCGCTGGTCACCTCAAACGACATCATGGAATATGACCGCGAGGGCGAGCCTGTGGACGCGCGCGGACGCAACTCTTATGTAGAGCGCTACATTCACTCGGCCATCTACCGCGTGCGGCCCGATGTAAAGGCCATCGTGCACAGCCACTCGCCGGACATCATTCCCTACAGCGTCACGGGCACAACTTTGCGACCGGTTTACCACGTCAGCGCGTTTCTCAGGCTGGGCGCGCCGATCTTTGACTCGCAGGAGGGATTTGGCGATACCGACATGCTGATCCGCGATAACAAGTTGGGCGACGCGCTGGCCAAGGTGCTGGGCAGCGGCGGCATCGCGCTCATTCGCGGCCATGGGTTTGTCGCGGTTGCAGATTCGATTCCCATTGCGGTGTACCGCGCGATTTACACGCAGTTGAACGCTCGCGTCCAGGCGGAAGGGATGAAGCTCGGCACGATCAAATATCTGACGCCCGGGGAAGCCGTCAAAGCCCAGGCCATCGTGGAAGCTACCGTCGGACGGCCGTGGGAATTGTGGAAGTCGCAAGCCGGAAAGATTCAGTAACGCCAAGATTTGTGATTCGATTTGGAGGGCCGGGCTTTAGAACTGGCGCGACAAAAGAGGATGCTTTGTGGGTCACGGCTTCGCAGGCCGCGGAAAAAGTACTTTATTTTTGTCATTCCGAGCGAAGCGAGGAATCTCTCTTCGATGTGGGCCCGTGAAAAGAAAGAGAGATTCCTCGCTTCGCTCGGCATGACAGAATTCTGGATGGGATTTTTTCCGCAGCTTGTTCAGCCGTGTCGGATCCGGCAAGAATTAACCCGGCTTTAGCCGCCGAAGTGGATCTAGCTTAGGCGATTGCTTCAGGGGCTAAAGCCCAGTTGTTCAGGCAATTCCATGTCGCGGCTGAAGCCGCGACCCGCAATGATCATTTGTGAAACAGATTTTGGTGTATTAAAAAATCCGGAAAGCGGAGAGCAGGCATCATACAAATGAATACCTACAAGATTGCAGTGATTCCCGGCGATGGCATTGGCAAGGAAGTCGTGCCCGAAGGATTGCGCGTGCTGGAAGCAGCGGGCAAGCGTTTCAAATTCAATTGCGCGTTCACGCATTTTGACTGGAGCTGCGAAACCTACGTCAAGACGGGAAAGATGATGCCCGACGACGGCCTCGCGCAGCTTCGCCCATTTGACGCGATTTTTTTGGGAGCGGTGGGCTATCCGGGCGTCCCCGATCACATTTCGCTTTGGGGGTTGCTCATTCCGATCCGCCGAACCTTCGAGCAGTACGTGAATCTGCGCCCGGTGCGCATGCTGAAGGGCGTCGAGTCCCCATTGAAGAACGCCAAGCCGGGCGAGATCGATTTCTATGTGGTGCGGGAAAACAATGAAGGCGAATATTCCAATATCGGCGGGCGCATCTTCGACGGCACCGATGAAGAGATGGCCATGCAGACGAACATCTTCACGCGCCGCGGCGTGGACCGCATCCTACGCTACGCTTTTGAGCTGGCGCGCAAACGCAAAAAACACGTCACGAGCGCCACGAAATCCAACGGCATCATTCACACCATGCCGTACTGGGACGAGCGCTTTGCCGCAATTTCCAAGGAATATCCAGACGTCCGCACCGATCAATTTCACATCGACATTCTCACGGCGCATTTCGTGCGCCGCCCGCAAATGTTTGATGTGGTGGTGGGATCGAACCTGTTTGGCGACATCCTTTCCGACCTGGGCCCCGCGGTGGTCGGCTCGATCGGCATCGCTGCCGGCGCGAATTTGAATCCGCCGAAAAAATATCCCTCCATGTTCGAGCCGGTGCACGGTTCCGCTCCGGACATCGCTGGGAAAGGCATCGCCAATCCGATCGGACAAATCTGGTCCGGCGCCATGATGCTGGCCCATTTCGGCGAAACCAAAGCCGCTGCCGCTATCGAGCGCGCGATCGAAATGGTTCTCACCAAGCCCAAATACCTGACACCCGATGTCGGCGGCAAGGCCACCACGCAAGTTGTGGGGAAGGCCATCGCCGATAATTTGGCTTAAGTGGCGCACGCTTCAGCTTGCGGGTTTTGATTGCGGCAGGGATGACCGTGCTCCTACCAACCCCCACAGGCTGAAGCCTGCGCTACTTCAAGCCCCCAATTCAATGGCCTTGCGGTGTCACAGAACTCCTACCTGCCCGGTCTTGATTGTTTAAATCCAATTTCGGGGTCTATCTGCCGTCGTGGGGCATCCAATTGGGAAGGGTATGGAAAGTAAAAACAGAGATCGCGCTCCGGAAGAAACGAATCCGCAAACCGGCGGGGACGCCGATCGGCTGGTCACTTTCAACCAGTATCGCAGAGTGCTTTTTTCGGTCGCTTATCGAATGCTGGGGAGCGTGGCCGACGCCGAGGACATGCTCCAGGAAACGTTTATCCGCTGGCAGCAAGCGGCGAACGACGAAGTCCGGTCTCCGCGGGCGTTCCTTGTCACGGTGATCACCCGGCTGTGCATCAATCAATTGCAGTCGGCGCGTGTACGGCGGGAGCAGTATGTAGGCGAGTGGCTGCCGGAGCCGCTGGTAACCGATCCGGGAAGCGATCCGCTGGGGGTTTTGAAGGTCGATGAGTCGCTTTCCATGGCGTTTCTTCTGCTGCTGGAGCGGCTGAATCCGATGGAGCGCGCTGTGTTTCTGCTGCGCGAGGTGTTTGAGTACGAGTACGCGGAGATTGCCAGTGTTCTGGGGCAGAGCGAAGCCAACTGCAGGCAAATTTTGCGCAGGGCAAGGAAGCATGTCGGTGACATGCGCCGGCGTTTTGACGCCCCTGTCCGAGAGCACGAAGATTTACTGAAGCGATTTATTCAAGCGGTTCGCAAGGGCGAGCTAAAGGGGCTGGTCGATTTGCTTTCCAGCAATGTTGTACTTCATTCCGACGGCGGCGGCAAGGCCATCGCTTTGCCGAATGTAATTCATGGGGCGGAGGACGTCGCCCGAATCATTCTGGACCGGATGAGCACGGTCACGCCGAAGAATTTGGTAATCCGTTTGGCCCAAATCAATGGAGAACCCGGGTTTGTCAGCTATCTCAATGGGAAGCCTTTCTCCGCTCTCACATTGGACAGCGGCGAAAGATCAATCAAGGTAATTTACATCGTGACTAATCCCCAGAAACTTTCTCACCTGCCGGACCTGCCTTCGGCGCCGATGTAGTCCGCGGATCACATAACTACCAAAAAGTGAGCATAGGGATGGTTTGCGTAGCGCAGGCTTCAGCCTGTGGGGTTTGTTACAGCCCTGTCCAAAACCCGCAGGCTGAAGCCCGCGCTACTGGAGCGCTGTCACAAATTGCGGGTCTGCGCGGTCTTCTCTTCAGCAACGTATGGGAGGAGAAAACATAATGAAACTACTTGTACTGGGCGCAACGGGAGGCATCGGGCAGGAAATTGTGCGTCAGGCGGCGGAACGCAATCACCAGGTGACGGCGTTTGTGCGCGCGCCGGAAGGGCTCAAGTCGATTGGCGCGCGTTGCGGAGTCATTCAAGGAGATCCGCTCAGCAGTGGGGAATTGGCGCGCGCGATTGAAGATCAGGACGCGATTCTGTCCGGGTTCGGTCCTCGAGTGCCGATCGCGAAAACGGATTCGACCTTGCTTCACCGCTTCGGGGTCGCGCTGTCGGAAGCCATGCGGAAGGTGGGAATCCAGCGCGCCGTCATTGTTTCCACCGCGTTCCTGTTCAGGGACTCAATCATTCCGCCGACAAATCTCGTGGGGCGGCTATTTTTTCCCAACATGGTCGCCGACGCGTCGGAGATGGAGTCGTTCTTTCAGAAGAGCGGACTGGACTGGACGCTGGTGCGCCCGCCGAGGCTTACCAACCAGCCGCGCCGCAACAAGTATCGCGTGCGGGAAGGCCACCTGCCTGGTTTTGGGTTCACCATTTCGCGCGCGGATGTGGCCGCGTTCATGATCAAGGCTGCAGAAAACCGCGCATTCGTTCAGCAAGTTGTGGGAATCAGCAATTAGGGCGTCAGAGGCTAACAGCGATTTTGTTGAGTCTCGTGACGGCGTGGCTGAACAGGCCGCGGAAAAAGCCCTCCAGAATTTTGTCATTCCAAGGGAAGCGAGGAATCTCTCTTTTCCTCGGTTTGGTCTTGACACTTTTTTGGGCGCCGCGAATGCCGGGCGCTGATGGCCCGCGCCGAATTGCAGCAGTGAGCGTTAAACGGCCAGGGGACGGCGGGCCACAATTTCGGCGCCGGCGCGGTGATGGGCTGAATCGGTTGGTTCTCCCTCATGGCGATGAAGAATTTCCCATCCGGCGACATATCGTTCCAGCTGGCCGGGCCGCAAGCGGTGCGGGCTGCTTTCTTCACCGGGCTCGGTCAGGTGCACGATGGAGATGAGGATGCCGCCGGGGACGACCCCGCGCTTGGCGTGCTCGAAAAGGTTGCGCTGCAGGTAGTAGCACATCGCAACGAGGTCCCACCCGGATGGCTCGATCTCGAATTCGTCTTTTTCAAGATCGGCGACGAGCGCATTGATCTTCAGGCCACGTTCCTCCGCGCGAATTTGCAGAATTTCGATAGCTGCATCGGCCGCGTCGACAGCCGTGACTTCCCAGCCGTGATCCGCAAGCCAGAGAGCATTTCGTCCCGCTCCGCAAGCAAGGTCGAGGGCCTTGCCGGGCGGCAGTTGGGCCGCGGTTTTGACGAGGAGGGGCGTGGGCGCGGCGTCCAAGTCTTCCGCGGGGCGCTCGCGAAGGCGGTAGCGTTTATTCCAATCGTGAACTTCCATGGCGTGCACCGCTTCGATATTGTAGCTCGCCTCTTCAGAGGCGAGGATTTTTCGTTAATGGTAAAAAGGCCACGCCACTGAAGAGACGGGCTACACAAGTCTGCAGCTCAATTTCATACTCAAAATTGCCGGCAAGATGCCGGCGCTGCCCGGAAGGATTGCTAGGAACGGCGCGCCTTCTGGAAGTATAATCGGCCAATCCGTTATTTGAATCGGGAGTGGACAGGAGACACGCGATGCGCGCACGCACACGATGGCTGGTGATGGCGATCCTGGCAGTTTCCGCATTCGGACTTAGCAAAGTGGTTCCGGCAAAAATGGGGACCATGAAAGCTTACGTCACGAACAGCCTGGGCGATGACATTACCGTGATCGACCTCGGCACGCTCAAAGCTACCGCGACGATCAAAGTCGGCAAGCGCGTTCACGGCGTGTGCGCCCCGGCGGATGGACAGAAGCTCTTCACCACCATCGAATCGGAGCGAGCTCTGAAGGTGATCGACACGGCAACCGGCGAAGTGACCGCGACGATTGCCCTGCCCGGCATGCCCAACCAGTGCGCTTCGACGCCTGACGGCCACTACGTGGCGGTCCCCATTCGCAGCGGAGATAGCGTCGCAATTATCGATATCCCCATGGGAAAAATTGTCAAAGTGTTGCCGGTAAGCAAGCCGCACAACGCCTACAACACGGGACGCAATGACGTCATGTACATTTCTTCCATGGGCGACAATCAGATCAACCGCATCGACCTGAAAACGATGGAGTACACGGACAAGATTCCGACCGGCGGCATTCCGCGGCCGTATGCGGTGACCAAGGATGAAAAAACTTTGTACGTGGCGCTCTCCGATTTTCACGGCTTTGAAATCGTGAACATTCCGGACAAAAAGTCCATCGCGCGCGTGGATCTTCCGCCCGCGCCTCCCGCGGACTGCGAGCTCGAGCCGCACACGGAGACGCACGGTTTGGCGCTCACCCCGAACGGCAAGGAACTCTGGGTCACCAGCCTTTCCGACGGCGGGGTCTATGTGTATGACATCGCCACGAAAAAGTTTTCCAAGGAAATTTCAACCGGGATGTGCCCGAACTGGATCGCGTTCACTCCGGACGGCAAGTACGCGACGGTCAGCAATAGCGGCAGCAACAGCACGTCCATCATCGACACAAAAACGCAGCAGGTGGCCGCCAGCGTGAAAGTCGGCGAAGGGCCCAAGAGGCTGCTGGCCATGGTTGTACCGGCTTCGTAGTCGGTGTCGTCTTTTGTAGGACGGGCGTCAGCCTGTCTGGTTCTGATTTTGCACGAAGAAAAAAAGCAGACAGGCTGAAGCCTGTCCTACTTCTCGCCAATGCGCAAACAACAAAAACAATTCATACTGGTCCTGATCGCGGGATTTCTCGCACTGGGGACGAACCGGGAGAACGCCATGGCACAAGACCGCGGGCAGGGCCGCTCGATGGTGATCTCGCAGACGGGAATTGTGGCCACGGAATCGCCGCTGGCCTCGAAAGCGGGCGCGGCTATTCTTGAGCGCGGCGGCAACGCGGTGGACGCGGCGATTGCGGCGCACGCGGTGATGACCGTTGTTGCGCCGATGTGGAACGGCATTGGCGGAGATCTGTTCGCGATTGTGTACGACGCGAAGAGCGGAAAATATTACGGCTTGAACGCCAGCGGCTGGGCTCCCGCCGCGCAGTCCGTCGAGCGGCTCCGCGAGAAGGGGCTGCGCGAGATGCCGGGGCGCGGGATCGAACCCGTCACCGTTCCGGGGTCCGTCGATGGATGGCAAAAACTTCTTGACCGCTTCGGCAAAAAGAAAATGAATGAGGTGCTGGCCCCGGCGATTCAAGTAGCCGAGGACGGTTATTCCGTGACCGAGTGGATCGCGCAGCACTTCGCGTCGAATGTGGATCTGCTGCGCGACAGCGAGGCGGCGGCCCACACGTACTTGATTTCGGACCGGGCGCCGCGGCTGGGCGAAGTGGTTCGCAATCCCGATCTGGCCTGGTCGCTGCGGCAAATTGCGCAGGGCGGGCGCGACGCTTTCTATCGCGGAGAAATTACCAAACGCATCCTGGCGCTTTCCGCGCGGCACGGCGGAGCGCTCACGGCAAAAGATTTTTCCGATTATTCAAGCGAATGGGTCGAGCCAATCTCAACGACCTACCGCGGCTGGACGGTTTACGAAATGCCGCCCAACTCACAGGGCATCGCCGCGCTCGAAATGCTCAATCTCATGGAGCAGTTTGACCTGCATTCGTACGGGCTCAATTCAGCGCGGGCGTTGCACGTGCAGATCGAGGCGAAGAAACTGGCCTATGCCGACCTGCTTCGCTACATTGGCGATCCCAAACAGTCCAAGCCTCCCGTGAGCGGAATGCTATCGAAACCATACGCCGCCGAACGCGCCAAGTTGATTGACATGGAACACGCCAATTGCGAGGCCGGGCCGGGGACGCCCGTTCCCAGCGCGGGCGATACGATTTACTTGAGCGTTGTCGATCGCGACGGCAACATGGTTTCGTTCATCGAATCTAACTACGCGGAATTCGGTTCGGGGCTCGTCGCCGACGGCACCGGTTTTGTTTTGCACGACCGCGGGGCGCTGTTCAGCCTGGACCCTGCATCGCCGAACGCCATTGCTGGCCACAAGCGGCCGCTGCACACGATCATTCCGGCGTTCATGGAGAAGGACCAGATTCGAATTGCGTTCGGGATCATGGCCGGATGGAACCAGGCCCAGGCCCACGCCCAATTCGTCTCGCACGTTGTGGATTTCAACCAGAATATTCAGGCGGCGCTCGAGACGGCGCGATTCACGAAGCCCACTTTCAACGGCTGCGACGTGCTGCTGGAGAACCGCTTGCCCGGCAATGTGAAAGGCGAGCTGGAAGCGAAGGGCCACAAGCTCTCGATGCACAACGGTTTTTCAGATGCGTTCGGCGGCGGGCAGGCGGTGATGCGCGATTACGCAAGCGGAGTGAACTACGGCGCGTCCGACCCGCGCAAAGACGGCGCAGCCATTCCGGAATTGACCATCAAGAATTGGCAGGAAAAGTAGGATAGGCTTCAGCCTGTCGGTTTTCGTAACGATCGGCAACCCTGAAACAGAGCAAGAGAGCCTGGAAGATCCCAACCCCAAACCCGACAGGCTGAAACCCGTCCTACGTGTGCGTCGCGGATTTCGCTGCTTCGCGCCCCGCAATGCGTCCGAAGGTTAAGGATTTGGCCAGGCCATGCTGGTTAAATCCGCCCGACGTTTCTCCTGCGCAATAAAGACCCGGAACCGCTTTCCCCCACAAATCGATCACCTCCGCCCTGGCACTGATGCGCAAGCCGGAAAGGCAATCGTGAATGCAGGGCGTGGACCATGCGGCGTAAAAAGGCGGCGTTTGAATTTTGTGCAGGGGCACCGGCTTGCCGAAGTCCTCGTCTTTTCCTTTGTCAACGAAGGAATTGTAGCGGGCGACGGTGGCCTCAAGCGTCGCGGAAGGCATGGGCTCCTTCTGATATTTGCTGACAATTTTGCTAGTGAGTTCCCGCACCGTGTTGGCGCTAAAAAACCAGCCGTCGGGATCCACGAACGGCGGGGCCACGGTCCAGTTCTCGCGTTTCACGGCGTCGGCGTCAAAGATGGCCCAGATCGGCCCGCCTCCCTCGGCCTTCGCGCCGCTCTGTTCCAGGCACGGATTCCACCAGTCAAATCCGGTCGCAAATTCGTTCACGAATCTCCGGCCAAATTGATTGACCTGGATGAGATTCTGATAGTCCGCCACCTGCAGGCCGATGCCGCGGGAGATGCCCTTGACGGGACTATTTTTTATATTTTCATTGCGTCTTCCCCCGCCCTGCGGGTAGCCATACTGGTTGCCGATCACGTAAGGCTTCTCAAAAATGTGCGACCGGGCTCGCGTCTCGACCGTTTGGCAGCCCGCTCCCCAGAGCGATGCGCCAACCTGCATGGCGGCGATTTCTCCGTCACCGGATTGCCGCGAATAGGGCTCTCCCACCACTTGATATTCCTCGGTCAGGCGCGGATCGAAAATTCTGCGGAAATTTACGTTGCTGGTGTGCCCGCCCGTGCTCAGGACCACGCCGCGTCTGGCCTGGATATTCAATGTCTTGCCTTCGTGCGTTACGGTGATTCCCAAAACCCTGCCGGAAAATTGCTCCTCGCGCACCAGGCCCGTCATGCTGTGCCGCAAAAGAATTTGCACGCCCAACTTTTTCGCGCTGGCTTCGAGAGGCCGCATGAGCGCCGTGCCGTTTCCTCCTGTCGGAGAATAAGCGCTCACCTCTCCCGTCCAGACCACGGTTTGCGCGCGCTTCACATTTTGCGGGCCGCCGTCCGCTCCACCGGGAGATTTGTCGGGGAATTGCACGCCGTGCGCCAGCAGAAAATCGAATGTCGCCACGCTCTCATCGCAGAAGGCGCGCACAATTTCCCTGTCGCTGAACCGGTAATCGTGCCAATTCACCAGGTCCTCGAACATGCGGTCCGGCGAATCCTCGATGCCGTATTTTTTTTGCAAGCTCGTGCCGCCGCCCAGAGCGATGTTGCCGCCGCTTTCGATCCCGTGTCCGCCAATGTCGTAGTTCTGCTCGACCACGATAACGGAGGCTCCCTGCTCGGCGGCGGAGATGGACGCGGGAAGCCCGGCGGCTCCCGAGCCGACCACGACAACGTCGGCGGCGAGGTCCCAATGCCGCTCGAGTTTTGCGGCGCCCGTCTCTTTCGCGCCGATGCTGCCCAGTGCCGCCGCGCCAAGTCCCGCTGCTGCTTTCTGGATAAATCCTCTGCGCGGCAATGAAGCATTCTTGGGGTCATCGTTGCTCATGCTTTCATTCTCCTGCGTGAACTTCGCAATCGCCAACAACGGCATTTTTCCTATTTCAACTGGCTCTCAAAATCGAATTCGATCGTGCTGGTTTTGGAGGTCCGACCTTTAGGTCGGGCGACCAGCGATTCATGAACGAGGCCTTCAGGCCCTGAAGCTTCAGGGGCTAAAGCCCGCGAATGGGCGGCCTTGAACGTCGGGGCTGAAGCCCTGACCTCCTAACAGCAACAACTTGCGAAACGGTTTTCAATTTTGCGCGCTGCCACAAACCGACATTCGCGTGTTTTCAACCACGTGGTACCAGCGAGTCTCGCCGAATCTGCCCGACGGAGGCTGCGCCGGTCTGAGCCATGATCGCTTGCAATTCGCGGCGTAAAATTGCGACTACCGTTTCGACGCCTTCCTGCCCGAATGCGGACAAGCCCCAAATATGGGGACGCCCGATACCAACGGCCGTTGCGCCCAGAGCCAGCGCTTTATAGACATCGGCGCCGCCGCGGAATCCGCTGTCGATGAGCACCGGAATTTTCCCCGCGGCGCCTGACAAAACTTCCGGCAGGCTTTCAATCGTTCCGCGGGCGCTCGCGTCTTCGTGCCCGCCGTGATTGGACACGATGATGCCGTCGACGCCGTGCTTTACGGCCAGCGCCGCATCTTCGCCGGCCACGATGCCTTTGAGGACGATCTTCATTTTGGTCAGATCGCGGACGCGCTTCACGTCTTCCCAGTTGAGCTTCACGCTGGTCTCTCCCTGCAGCGACCCGATCGCTCCGAGAATGTCCATGGGCGTGTCCTTGGTGATCCGGGTGACCTGGGGAAGATTGGCGTGGCAACCGACGCAGCGGTCGTCGGCCTCGCGGTCGAGGTCGCGGACGCCAACGCGTTGTATCGACTTCGCCCCGATGGTGTTGGCACCGCCGTCGTCGACGGTCCAGACCAGGACGGGGCACCCGGTCGCTTCAAAGCGGCGGAGAACTTTTTCGTCCATGCTGCTTCCGAGTCCTGCAATCCACAGCGGCTCGCCGCGCGCTTCAACGACTCGTTCCACTCCGCGGGGATCGACAATGACCGCCGCCGAGCCCGCCAGCACCTGCAGCGTGCGCGTCGCTTTGGCCGCCTGGGCCACGACCACTGCGCCGTCCGGATAATATGCGTTCATCCTGCCCACGGGAGAAAAGAAGATTGGCGATTCCCAGGACTTGCCGAATATTTTGACGGATTGATCGACCTTGGTGATTCCGGTCAGGCGGCGCAGGCGGACTTCGTATTTCAAGAATCCGTCGCGATTGGCGCGCAGGGTTTCGTTGTTGAAGGAGCCGTCGGTGATGAACGTGTAATGAGCGGGCGTGAGTTTTACGCGCGCCGCGGCGTCAAAATCGAAAACGTTCAGCGCTTCCTTCACCGACTTGA
This sequence comes from Candidatus Acidiferrum sp., assembly GCA_035483715.1. Lineage (GTDB taxonomy): Bacteria > Acidobacteriota > Terriglobia > Acidiferrales > UBA7541 > Palsa-360. The sequence continues at coordinate 72,937 of DATHPN010000013.1, read as the reverse complement.
TGACCACTTCATTCTGCTGCGGCAGAGGCGCCGCCAGAACCTCTTCGACCCAGCGCGAAGAATAGCCCGCGTACGCCAGGATGGGGCTGGCCGCCAGAAAGCTTAAAAAGGCGCGGCGATCGGAAAGATTTTTAGAAGGAGTCACGATTCAACGGTCCTTTCCTGCACCTGTACAAGTGGAGATTTTGAAACTGCGAGGGTAGCGCAGACAGAATCGCCGGGCAAGCAATGGGTCTTCGTCGCCGCGGCTCAGGTTGACCATGAATCTGCCCGTTCCGTCCCGAAAGACACGGGACGGAACGGCCGCTACAAAATCGCTCCGCGTTGTTGTGCGTGGGTTTCTATAGAGGGCGGCCGTTTTCAAGGCGGGCAGCGCGGTTTTGCCCATCCAAAACGGAGCCACTTTGTAGGCCCCCGCATTCACCGGGGCGGGGCAAACAAGACTCATTCCGGCTCGCGAGAAGGATCCGGAACCAGGGGGCGCGGCACGCGCTCGCTGGCGGACAGGGTTTCGCTGTGGCGGCCGCCATTCTCGACGTGGCGCGGGAGATCGTTGACGGCATGGGGCTGGGGCACGCGCGAACCCGGCAATTCGGTACGGTCGTCGAGCCGCCCGAAAATCATCTTGCCGGCAGTGGTTTGATGGACTGATGTCACGGTAATGTCAATCGTCTTGTTTATCATTCGACGCGCACCGTCGACCACCACCATGGTTCCGTCATCGAGGTAGGCCACGCCCTGGTTGTATTCCTTGCCCTCGCGCAGGATGAAAACGCGCATCGTCTCTCCCGGCAGGACCACCGGCTTCAGCGCGTTGGCCAGCTGATTGACGTTCAGGATTTCGATGCCCTGCAGCGAGGCGACCTTGTTCAGGTTGTAATCGTTGGTGACGATCTTCCCGTCGTAGCGCTTGGCCAGTTCGATGAGTTTCAAATCCACGTCGGCGATATTGGGAAAATCGTCGTCCGCGATTTCCACCTCGAGGTGCGCCATCTTCTGGATGCGCTGCAGCACTTCGAGCCCGCGCCGTCCCCGCTGGCGTTTCAGCGAATCGGCGGAGTCGGCCACGAATTGCAACTCGCGCAAAACAAATTGCGGGATCAGCATGACGCCGTCCAGAAAATGGGCCTCGCAAATGTCCGCAATGCGGCCGTCAATGATGACGCTGGTGTCCAGGACCTTGGGCATGCGCCGGGTGCTGCGTTCGCTGCCGAACAGCCCTCCGAGCGCCGCCAGGTTGAGCATATCCCCCTTGTTGGCCCCGACCACCAGGCCGATGTAGGTCATCACCAGGAGCAGCCCCACGTCCAAAAAGGACCGCGAGCCCTCCGGGATGGTGGTGCGAGCCAGCACCAGGCCCATCAGATACGCGCCCAGAATGCCCAGAATCGAGCCAATGGCGGCCCCGATCAGGCGGCGCATGCTGGCACGCTGCAGCCGAATCTCAAACAAAAAGACGGAAACAGAAAACGCCAGGCCGACTCCGGCAGCGGCAAGATTGGACAAACCGAACGGGTGAAAATGGTATCCCGCCGCGACGCAGGCGATTGCAAAAATCAGCCGGACCATCAAGTGATCCCACCAGTTTCCGAATTCAGCCTGAATCTGGGCCGGGGCCGCGGGACGAAGAGGAAACGGCACGGAGGGCGGCGGAGGAACGGAAGTTCCTTGCCGGGAAAAAGGGCGATTCATAAGGCCTCATTTCTTATGAGGAGGCAGAAAAATATACTAGAAACACTCACTCAATTTATCTGTATCAATCGGGGCTGACCTGGGACGATAGGTATGAACCAGCCCTTATATCTCCCCACATATCCCATTTCGCGCGAAATAGTCAAGTTTTTATAAAGGTCACCCTATGTGCCGAAAATCAGGTGGCGAAAGCTAGATGCCTGCGCCGGAGATTCGCCCGATTGCGATCCCAATAAAATAGGTAACGACTCCTTCCACGGCGCCGACGAAGGTCATTTCGAGTCCACTGGCCCACCACGATCGGATAGTAATTAAAGACTTGGCGGCTCCCACCGCGAAATGCGCCAGCAGGGAAACGACAGCGGCAACGATCACCGCCGGATACCCGCTCAAAAAGAAAAAAGGAACAACGGGGATCGTGGCGCCTATGGCCGTCGAGAGCGCCCCGGATATAGCGGAAGTCCACGGTTTCCTGAGTCCGTCTTCGGTGATGTTCAAGCGTTCCTTCGCCAGCATGCGGATGAATTGCGATTTGTCCCTGGCCAAATGTTCGACGAAATGGTCGGCCTCCTTCGGAGGCAACCCCCGGATCTGATAACTGAGGGATAGAACCTCGCGCGCTTCGGCTTCATTGAATTCCACCGCTTCGCGTTCGCGCGAAAACTCCGCGTCGTAAATTTCTCGCTCACTTTTGGCCGCGAGGTATGCGCCCGAGCCCATCGAGAGCGCGCTGGCAATCATGCCCACCATCCCCGCGATGATCACGAACTTGCTGTTGCCAAGGGTCGCTCCAGAAACGCCGGAAACAATTCCAAAGATCGCTCCGAGACCGTCGTTGATTCCGTAGATGGCGTCCCCGATCCACCCAGCTGCTTTTGGATGGTCTTCCTGTCGGGCGGCCAGGAGTTCGTCGAGGGCCTTTTGGGCCTGTTCGGGAGAGGGGCGCGGCAGCGGCCGGCGGTTACGGATGAGCCCGCTCAGGGTTTGGTAGTGTTCCCGTTCATCCTCGAGCGCCTGCTGCAGGATGCGGACGCTGGGTTCGTCGCCCAGTTCCTTTATTTGTTTCGCGTACTTGGCGATGTCGCGGCTTTCGTCCAGCTCCAGCCGCCGGAGCGCCATCCTTACGCCGCCAACACGATTGGCGATGGTGTCGGCTTCACCAGTCTTTGCCCCGTTATAGACCGGGTTCGGACCTCCCAGGGCGCGAATGCGATCGGCCCACATTTGCGCGTGGTGTTGTTCGGCATACGACAGGGTGCGGAATGCGGCGCGCCGCGCCGGATCGGTTTCGCGCTCGGCCAATATTTCATAGGTGTAGAAGCCTCGCATCTCGGCCTGCCAGTTGCTTTCGAGAATTTTCAGGATGCGGCGGCGATCGCGGGCTTCCATTTTTGCATCGGGGCTGGCCGAGTTTGAGTTCATGCGAAAGTCTCCCGGGCTTCGAAGGAACTTTGCATAGATGTGTGGAGATGTCAAAGACTGAGCGATGGAAGGATAGACGGCGAGTTTCGAAATCGTTTCACTCCCAAAAGATGCGGGGAATAGTTGACGGCGGATTGCCACGGGTTGCACTGCAAGAACTTGAATGGGAACTCGTCTCGCGCGCTCGTTCGGCATGTGCTGTAATGCCTTGACAATCTCTCGCGCCATGTCCACGACCGCTTACGTAATCGAAAATCCATTGCCAGCATATTCCAGCGCGGGACGCAGCCGCGTTGCGCTCGTGATTTCGTGCCTGCTATTCCTGAATTTCTTCTATTTTATTTTGTCGAGCGGGCGAGTCCGGACGATCGATGAAGTCTCGGCCGAATTTCAGGTCGAAAGCCTCGCCAAGCGCGGCTCCGCGGATATCCCTCAGGCCGTCGAAGCAAAATTGTTTTACGGCACGTTTGACCGCTTTGGCCGCCCCGAGTCGCCCTACCCGCCGGGGCAGGCGCTGGCTATGCTGCCCTGGTACGTTGCGGGACAGTTTATCGCCGGGCATCTGCCGGGTGTGCCTTCCGGAATGAGTGTCGTCGTCAGCAATTTCTTTCTGACCGGCGGGACCGCCTTTTTCTCCGCGCTTGCCGTGGCGCTGGCGCTGTGCATTTTCCTCCGGCTGGGAATCGCTCCGAAAATTTCCCTGACGGCCACGGGCATTCTGGCGCTTGCCACGCCTCTGGCAGTGTATTCCGGCTGGCTGCTCTCCGAACCGCTGGCCGCGGCCCTGCTGCTTGGCGCCGCGGCCTTGCTGTTTTCATCGCCGCAGGGAACGTCTATACCCATTGTTCGCGCACTCGGCGCGGGCACTCTCCTGGGCGCGGCCGTTTGGGTGAGGCCGACACACGTCATCGTCGTGCCCATATTTCTGGTTGCGCTGTTCGTCCGCGAACGCGAGAAGGGTTGGCGCGCCGCGGGCGCGCTGGCCGTTGCTGCCGGAGCATTTGTAATTCTTCTGCTGTGGAGGAACGCGTATCTTCACGGGAGTCCATTTGATTTTGGGTATCCGTCTGCGGCGGAAGGCGGCAAAGCGCTGAACTCGTTTGAGACGCCGCTGGCCACGGGCCTTCTCGGATTTCTCGTTTCGCCGGGAAAATCGATCTTCCTGTTTTCGCCGCCGATTTTGCTGGCTTTGCTCGGTCTGCCGCGCCTCTGGCGGCGCGACCGAGGACTCGCTTTCGTGGCCGCGGCCGCGCCGATTGCTTACCTGCTATTTTTTGCGACTTACACGCAGTGGGAAGGCGGCTATTGCTATGGGCCGCGCTACTTGGTGCCCGCGCTGGCTCTGCTTGGCCTGGGCGTCGGCCCGGCACTTGTTGGAGCTTCGCGCAGTACCCGTCTTCTGGCGATTGCCGTGTTCCTTGCAGGATTTTTTGTGCAGGCCATCGGCTCGGCGACCAGCTTTCTGGAGGCCGACGTAGCCGGCGGCTACTACGACGCGCAATACAACTACCGCATGGGCTTCTCGCCCATTGCCATGCACATTCATCTGCTCCTGCACTACGCCACGTCCGGAGCTGCGCCCCTCGGACGAGGTTTCGACAAGTGGTGGGTGTTTCTCTCTAAAGAAGGAATTTCCGCAGGCGCGCTATGGATTCTCGCCGGCGTGTTGTTCATCGCCACGGCGGCTTCCGCATGGTGGCTGCGGCGCGAGTATTCAACCGACAAAGTCAATGCGTAGGGGTTTCAGTGGCGCAGGCTTCAGCCTGTGGGTTTTGACTTTCGGGGGCACAAAAACCCGCAGGCTGAAGGCCGCGCCACTGAAAATCAAATCGCTCGCGAATCAACCTGCTTGCGCAAGTCAGAAAGAAACTCGGCGAGCGCCCGCGGGCCGAGATCGCCCTTGCTCTGCTGGCGCACCGATACGGTGCCGGCTTCAGCTTCCTTGCTGCCGACGATCAGCATGTAGGGAATCTTCAGCATTTGCGCGTCGCGAATTTTCGCCTGCAGCTTTTCGTTGCGGTCGTCCAGGTGCGCGCGGAATCCGGCGTCCTTCAAAGCCGCGGTCACCTTCTTCCCGTACTCCGCGAATTTTTCGCTGAGCGGCAGCACTTCCGCCTGCACGGGCGCGAGCCACACGGGAAAAGCTCCGGCGTAGTGCTCGATCAAAATACCGAAGAAACGCTCCACGGAGCCCCACAGCGCGCGATGCACCATGAGCGGCTGGTGGCGGTTGCCGTCTTCGCCCACGTATTCCAGGCCAAAGCGCCCGGGCAAATTGAAATCGAACTGCACGGTGGTGAGCTGCCAGGGTCGGCCGATCGCGTCGATCAGCTTGACGTCGATTTTCGGCCCATAAAACGCCGCTTCGCCTTCCATGCGTTTGAACGGAATGTTCAGCCGGGTGAGCGTCGATTCGAGCGCGCGCGTCGAGCGGGACCAATCTTCGGCCGAGCCGGCATAATTTTCCGGATGGTTTGCGTCCCAGTCCGAAAGCTCGACGACGTAGTCGCTAAATCCGAATGTCTTCATCACGGCAAACGCAAAATCTATGCACGCTTCAATTTCCGCTTCGATCTGCTCCGGCATGCAGAAAATGTGCGCGTCGTCCTGCGTGAATCCGCGCACGCGCAGGAGGCCATGCAGCACGCCCGAGCGCTCGTAGCGATAAACGGTGCCAAGCTCCGCGAGCCGCACGGGAAGCTCGCGGTAGCTGCGCAGGCGCGACTTGTAAATCAGGATGTGGCCCGGACAATTCATGGGCTTCAGCTGGTAGTCGTCTTTTTCGACCTCGATTGGACCAAACATGTTTTCGCGGTAAAAATTCGCGTGGCCGCTGATCTTCCAAAGTTCGAGGCGCATGATGTGCGGCGTATATACTAAATCGTAACTACGCCGCAGCAATTCGTCGCGCAGCCAGTCTTCCATGATCTTGCGGACCAGGCCCCCTTTGGGATGCCAGAAAATCAGCCCCGGCCCGGCCTCTTCCTGAACGGAAAACAGGTCCAGCTCCTGCCCCAGGCGCCGATGATCGCGCCGTTTGGCTTCTTCAAGCCGGTGCAGATATTCGTCCAGCTCCTGCTGCGTGTAGAAGCACGCGGCGTAGATGCGCTGCATCTGCGGATTGCCTTCCTGGCCTTTCCAGTAGGCGCCCGCGACGCTCATCAGCTTGAAGGCACGAATGCGCCCGGTCGAAGGGATGTGCGGCCCGCGGCAGAAGTCGATGAATTTCCCGGTGGTGTAGAACGACACGATCGGTTCGATGGCGCGCTCCTCCACGAGTTCGCATTTGAAGCCCTGGTCCCACTTGCGGTAGAGCTCCAGCGCCTCGGGCTTTGGGATCATCTTGCGCTCGTTGGGGATGTCCTGCGCCGCGAGCTCGCGCATTTTCTTTTCGATGCGCTCGAGGTCCTCGGGCGTAAAGGGCTCCGCGCGCACGAAATCGTAAAAGAATCCTGTGTCAATCGGCGGTCCTATGCCCAGCTTGACGTTCGGGAAAAGGTCCAGCACCGCGGCTGCGAGCAGGTGCGCCGCCGAGTGCCGCAGCACCTGTATCGCTTCGGGATCTTTCGGCGTGAGGATGGAGAGCTTTACGTCCTGATCGATCGGCGCGCACAGATCAACCAGAAAGCCTTCGCCATTGGCCGGCGAGGTCATACGAGCTTCAGGCGCCGCGTCCGGAGATTTTTCGAGCGCGGCACTCGCGGACGCGCTTGCGGCTGCAGCCGCAGGCCCGTGTATCGGAGCTACTCGCGCCACCAGCGCTTCTTTAGCCAGGCGCGGGGAAATCTGTTGGGCGATCTCCGCCGCGGTGGTGCCGAGCGGCACTTCGCGTATCGCGCCATCCGGCATGGTAATGTGAATGGTATCCATAAATTTGTTTCGGCTTTCGACCGGCGAGTGCGAATCGACGCTGCGCGCCAGCGCCCGTGGAATTACCTACGCTAGCAGATGGCTCGAAGGACGGTCAAGAAGGCAAGTGGAATGCAGGCTCAAAGCGGGCGCCCAGCCCTCTATCTGGGAAGGCAGTCCTTGGCCCGCTCAACGCGATTGACGCCGCCCCACTTCCTACCGTTCGCAGCACGTGCCTAAGTAGACAACATCTGGTATGTAACCAAATGGAACTGGAGGATTGACGAGTGTGCTTAGTACCTTCTAGCATATTTACTTGCGGAAGGCGATGGACAGCACTTACGGGCCATTTTCTCCCTCTAGAATCAATGGGTTAACGATGCCGGACCAAACATAGCCCAGCGTCCCGGCAATTCGGATTAGCAAAAAACAGAAGTCGCAGGACGCACGTTGTCTCATAGCGCATGAAGGGTCATCCTTGCACTCTGCAAATCCAGTGCTCACAGTATCCTACGACTACCGCCTGGTCGCGCTCTCGGTTCTCATCGCGGCTTGCGCTTCCTACGCCGCACTGGATCTGGCAGGCCGGGTGACGGCCGCGCGGGGCCGCGCACTCGTTTTGTGGCTGGTTTGCGGCGCCGGAGCCATGGGTTTAGGCATCTGGTCCATGCATTATGTTGGGATGCTGGCGTTCAGCTTGCCCGTGCCCGTCAGCTATGACTGGCCCACGGTCATGTTGTCGTTGCGCGCGGCCATTTTAGCCTCGGCCGTGGCCCTTTTCGTAGTGAGCCGTAAGAACATGAGCCTGCAGGGGGTGGCGGCTGGAAGCATCGTTATGGGCGCGGGAATCGCGGCCATGCACTATATCGGCATGGGGGCCATGCGATCGACCGCCATGTTTCACTACGATACCCGATTGGTGTCCTTGTCCGTTGTACTGGCGATGGTTATTTCGTTTGTGGCGCTTCGGCTCGCTTTCCTGTCTCGAGAGGACCAAAAAGGCGCTCGCTTGCGAAAAATCATGAGCGCGATCGTTATGGGGTTGGCCATGCCGGTGATGCACTACACCGGAATGGCCGCGGCCAGTTTCACGGCTGACGGAATGGTCCCGGACATGTCGCACGCCATAAACTTCACCATGCTGGGAGCGGCCGGCATCACGATCGTCATGATCCTCATCCTCACACTGGTCATTCTGATTCCCGTATTCGATCGCCGCGCCGCGCAGTTTCAGGAGCTGGAATCCGCGGAACAGCGTTACCGCCTGCTCTATGAACGGAGTCTGGCGGGGGTTCTGCGCACGACGATGGACGGGCGAATCCTGGACTGTAATCTGGCCTGTGCGCGAATCTTCGGCTATGCCACCTGCGAAGAATTCATCGCCAGTCCTATCACCGATCGATACCTCAATCCTGAAGATCGAAATACTTTCATCGCCATCCTTCAGCGAGTGAAGAACCTTACCAGCTACGAGCAATGCCTCCGGCGCAAGGACGGAAGCAAAGTTTGGCTTCTGGGCAGCGCAAACCTCTTGGAGGGCAGGGGCGGCGCGCCCATAGTAAACGAAGAAACATTTGTGGACATTACCGAGCGCAAGAATGCAGAAGAAACATTTCGCAAGGCGTTCAATGCCAATCCGGAACCGATCAGCATCGCGGCGTTTCCGGAAGGCCGCTTCACCGACGTGAACGATAGTTTTCTTCGCGTCAGCGGATATTCGCGCGAAGAAGTCATTGGCCGCACTTCCGGAGAGTTGAATTTTTGGGGCAGGCCGGAAGATCGCGTCACTTTTGTCGAGATGTTGAAGAAACAGGGCTCGGTGCGCGACCTGGAAATCACGTTTCGCACGAAGTCCGGCGAAATTCGTGAGGCCATGGATTCGGCGGAACTTATCGACGTTGCTGGACAGGAATGCGCCATCGCCATTTTCCGGGACATCACCGAGCGAAAATCTTTAGAGAAACAACTGCGCCAGACGCAAAAAATGGAAGCGGTCGGGCAGCTTACTGGCGGGATCGCCCATGACTTCAATAATCTGCTGGGCGTGATTATCGGCTACAGCGAGATTCTCGAGCAGCGGCTGCCGCCGGACGACCCCCTGCGCAAGGAATGCCTGCAAATCAAGAAGGCCGGGCAGAGCGCCGCCTCGCTGACTCGACAGCTCCTGGCCTTCAGCCGCCAGCAGGTACTTGATCCAAAAGTTCTAGACCTCAATGCCATTGTCCTCAATGTGCAAAAGATGCTTCGTCGCCTGATTGGAGAAGATATCGAATTAAAGACCAACCTGGATCCGGCGCTCGGATGCGTGAAAGCGGATCAAAGCCAGATCGAACAGGTGATCCTCAACCTGGCCGTCAACGCCAGGGATGCCATGCCGCAGGGCGGGAAGCTTTTGATCGAAACGGCCAAAGTTAACCTGGATGAGGACTACGCCCGCCGACACCCCCCGCAGCTGCCAGGCCCATACGTCTTGCTGACCGTTGCTGACACGGGAATAGGAATGGATGCGGAGACCCAGGCCCGCATCTTCGAACCTTTTTTCACCACCAAGGAAATCGGGAAGGGCACGGGACTCGGCCTTTCCACGGTGTACGGCGTCGTCAGGCAAAGCGGCGGGCATATCTGGGTCTACAGTGAACTAGGGCTGGGCACGACGTTCAAAATTTACTTGCCCTGCGCCGAACAACCGGCCCGCGTCCAGCAACCGTCCGCTGCACCGGCTGAATCCATGCGCGGCTCGGAGACCATCCTGCTTGTGGAGGATGAAGAAGCGCTTCGCGAGTTGACGCGCAACCTTCTGGAAGGCAGCGGCTACACCGTACTGGAAGCGGAACTCCCAGAGGCGGCTATCGAGATCGCTCTGCGGTATGGCGGCAAAATACACGTGCTGCTCACCGACATGGTGATGCCCGGAATGAATGGAAAGGACCTGGCCGCGAAATTGAATCCCATCAGGCCGGAAATGAAAGTGGTGTACATGTCGGGATATAGCAGTTTCTCGCATGCCGGACTGGCCGATTCTGAAATCGCCTTGCTGGCCAAGCCGTTCACCCGGGAGAAGTTGCTTCGCAAGCTGCGCGAGACGCTGGGATCGGAAATGAAAGTCGAAGCCAGGTAACGCCAGCCCCCCTGAAACATTCCTTCCCCAATGCAACAAATGCTGCCCGCCCGGCCCCTCGCGCCTGCGAATGCATCGAAAAGTTGCCGTTCGACGCTCGCCCGGTGCGTATTGCGACGCATCCGAGCGGCTGATAGAATCGAAACGCGGAATTCCCGCGCAGGCCCTGATTCCATCAGGGCAAGCCGCGCGAAAGGGCGGACGCCGGCTGCACTTCCACTTCATCTAATGCTGTGGGCTCGCGGGAGCGTACCCATCTGAATCTGCGCAACGTGAGCGGCGCTCCTGCCTGCCGCGGAGGACACTTGGCCAAATACGATCTCGTCATCATCGGCAGCGGTCCGGGGGGATATAACACCGCGATTCGGGCCGCGCAATGGGGCCTGAAAACACTGGTCGTTGAAAAAGACGGCTATTTGGGGGGCACTTGCCTGCACGTCGGGTGCATTCCCACAAAAGTTTTGCTGCACACCGCCGAAATTTACGACAAGCTTAAGGTCGGTAAGGAATTCGGCATCGAGGTGAAGGATTTCACGCTCAACTGGCCCGCGGCGCTGGCGCGCAAGGAAATGGTCGTCAATCGGCACGCCAAGGGCATCGAGTTCCTGTTCCGCAAAAATAAAGTGGAAAAAATGCAGGGCTGGGGCCGCTGGGCGGGCCCGGGCCGGGTAAGCGTTGAAAAAGACGGTCAAGTTACCGAAGTCGAAGCCACGCACATCATGTTCGGGACGGGCTCGGCGGCGCGCTCGCTTCCGGGGGTCGACATCGATGGAAAAATCATCCTCAGCAATATTGAAATATTGCAATTGCCGGAGGTGCCAAAGACCCTGGTGATCGTCGGCGCGGGGGCCGTGGGCGTGGAGTTTGCCTCGATCTTCAATTCGTTTGGAACAAAAGTCACTGTGCTCGAAATGTTGCCGCGCGTGACTCCGATCGAGGACGAGGAAATTTCGGCGGAACTCGAAAAAGCCCTGAAGAAAAAGGGCATCCAGATTTTCACGGAAGCCAAAGTCGAGACCGTGAAAAAAGACGCGCAGGGGGCCACGGTTTCTTTTACCGACAAGGCCGGTAAAGCGCAGACGGTTTCCGGCGAACGCGTGCTGATGGCCGTGGGGCGTAAGCCGCTGACGGAAAATCTCGGCCTGGAAAAATCGAAAGCCAAACTGGAGCGCGGGTTTGTTCATACCGGGCCGTACATGGAAACGGCGGAGCCGCGCCTTTACGCCATCGGCGACATCGTCGCGGGTATGCCGCAACTGGCGCACGCCGCTTCCATGGAGGGCATCACCTGCGTGGCGAAAATCACGGGCAAGCAGATGATGCCTCCGATCGAAAAGACGCGCATCCCCAACGCGACCTACTGCGAGCCGCAGGTGGCTTCCATCGGCTTGACCGAGCGCGCGGCGCGCGAGGCGGGCTACACCGTCAAAACCGGAAAATTTCCGTTCCTGGGAAACAGCAAGGCCACCATCCTCGGCCACCACGAGGGTTTCGTGAAAGTCGTGTCCGACGAAGCGACCGCGGAAATTCTCGGCGTGCATATCATCGGGCCATTCGCCACCGAGATCATCGCGGAATCGGCGGCGGCGCTGCAACTCGAGGCCACCGTGGACGATCTGATGTCCACCGTGCACGCCCATCCGACGGTCTGGGAGGCCATGTCCGACGCGGTTGCCGCGGTCCGCGGGCTGTCGATCAATGCTTAGAGATCGCAGACTTGAAATTTCAAATTTGAAATGGGCCATCACGCAAATAAGTTTTGTGGTTCGCGGCTTCAGCCGCGACATCAAAACATGGAGAAACGCAGCGCTTTGGCCCCTGGCGGCACTTTGAAATTGGCGGGCGATGCATTGATGAAATGGCTGCATTTCTGATTTGCGGCTGGTGGGTTAACCTTGGAGATGAAATTCTAAAACGAGCATTCGGAGAAATTACGATTGGTTCGCCGGCGCTTGAAGGCGGGCAAGGAGAGATTCAATCATGCAGGAAACGCCGCAGGAATACACCCAGCGAATGCTGGCGCAATTGGGCGGGAAGGATCCCCTGAAACTCCAGGCGGTCACACCGGCGAAGCTGGGGCGGCTGATCCAGCGCGCTTCCCCTGCGAAGCTGCGCAAACGGCCCGCGCCCGGAAAATGGTCCGCCGGAGAAATCCTCGCGCATCTCGCGGACTGCGAGATCGTTACGGGCTGGCGGATGCGGCAGATCCTGGGCGCGCCCGGATCGCCCATTCAGCCGTTTGACCAGGACAGCTGGGCCGCGGCGGGCCATTACGAAAAACGGGACGCGCGCAAATCGCTCGCACAGTTCCGCTCGGCGCGGGAAGCGAACCTCGCGCTTCTGAAATCTCTTACGGCGGAGCAGTGGAAGCATCACGGCATGCACGCCGAGCGCGGCGTCGAAACCATCGAGCACATTGTTCGCATGATGGCCGGGCACGATCTCAATCACCTGGCCCAGGTCGAGCGGATCGTCACTGCGAAAAGAAGTTAAGAGCGGACAGATCAAACTTGAGAGAACCCAGGCAATGAAAGAGCTGCTGGTTGTCGATCTCGGGACCGTGGAATACGGCGCGGCGTGGGAGTTGCAGCGGCGTGTGGCCGCCGCACGCAAAGCCGGGGCCATCTCCGACGTTCTGCTGCTGTGCGAGCATCCGCACGTGATCACGCTGGGCCGCAGCGGAAAAATTTCCAATCTTCGCGCCCCGGGTGAGATGCTGCGCCGGATGGGCGTTTCGTTTTTTGAAACCAACCGCGGCGGCGACATCACCTATCACGGGCCGGGACAACTGGTCGGCTATCCCATCTTGAATCTCGGCGAAATTCGCCGTGACGTCGCCTGGTACGTGCGCAGCCTCGAGGAGGCCATGATCCGCGCGACGGCGGAATTTGGCGTCGCCTCGAAGCGAGTGTCAGGACGCACGGGCGTGTGGGTGGATGTGGCGGCGTGCTCTGCGGATGAGGAAGGTAAGGAAGCGGAGGAAGTAGAGGAAGCGAAGGACGAGGAGAAGCTCGCCGCCATCGGCGTGCATCTGAGCCGCTGGGTCACTTCGCACGGATTTGCCTACAACGTGTCGACGGACCTGCGCTATTTCGATTTGATCGTGCCATGCGGAATCGCCGGGAAGCGGGCCACGTCACTGGAAAAATTGCTGGGCCGGCGCGTGGAAATGAAGGAAGTCGCGCCGCGCATCGCGGCCCACCTTGGAGAAATATTCGGCCTCGACCAGCGCGCCTGCGGCCGGGATGATCTGGAAACGATGCTTCGTATTTACGAAGACCGGAAGGCGTTGGCGGCCGTGTAGGCCGGATTCCCTTTGGCTGTTTGTAGCCTGCGTCTTCAGACGGGGGTTTTCTGAGGGCGCGAAAACCCTCGCCTCTAAAGAGGCGAGCTACAGCGATCTTTGCAACCGATTCGGCGCCTGGTATCTCGCAAAAACATGGCCACCACTTTAACGCGCGAACAGCACCTCGAACTGTATTACTTCATGCGGCTCAACCGCGAGGTCGAGGAGCAGATGGTGCGGCTGTTCCGTCAGAACAAAATCGTGGGCGGATTGTATCCCAGCCTGGGGCAGGAAGCGATTTCGGTTGGAACAGCCTACGCGCTCGGGCCCGGCGACTGGATCGCCCCGATGATCCGCAATATCGGCGCGCTCTTGGTGCGCGGATTCAAGCCTCGCGACGTGATGACCCAGCACATGGCGCGCTACACCTCGCCGACGTTTGGCAAGGACGGCACCAGCCATTTCGGCGACCTGAAATCACGGCACGTGATTTCACCCATTTCCATGCTGGGCGATCTGATCCCGGTGATGACCGGCATCGCCATGGCCGGGCGGTACCTCGGGCAAAAAATCGTAACCATGACATGGATCGGCGACGGCGGAACCTCCACCGGCATGTTTCACGAAGGATTGAATTTTGCGGCGGTGCAAAAGGCCCCCTTCGTTCTGATCGTGGAAAATAATCAGTGGGCCTACTCGACGCCGGTGGAGAAACAGTCCGCGCTGCGGGACCTCGCCGACCGCGCCAAAGCGTACGGCGTGAAGAGCGCCGTCGTGGACGGCAACGACGTGCTGGCCGTTGAACGCACCACGCGCGAAGCGGCTTCCTACGCGCGCGCCGGAAACGGACCGGTGCTCATTGAGGCCAAGACCATGCGCATGCTCGGCCACGCGCAGCACGACGCCGCGGAATACGTTCCCAACGCCATGCTCGAATCGTGGAAAAAACGCGACCCGCTGGACCGGTTTGAAAAAGTTCTCACCGAAAAAAAACTGTGGGACGCAAAAACGAAAAAGGAAATCGACGAACGGATCGCGCGCGAAATTCGCGCAGACGTGGAGTTTGCCGAAAACTCGCCATTCCCTCCGCCCGAGTCCGCCGAAGAGGGGGTCTATTGCGAAGGCTGCCACGCCATCGAAGCGGACTGGCAACGGCCCAAGGAAGAAGTGATGCCGCCGCGCTCCAGTGTGAAGGCCGAATGGCCGCTCAAATCCTATGCGGCAAACGGCGCGCGTCCCCCGGCCGTTAAGCAGGCGGCGTCAAAAGCCAAGCCCGGGAAGAAAACGGCGCGCGCGGCGGTCCGCGTTCGTGCCAAGGCGGGGCGCTGATCATGGCCGAAACCACGTATCTTGAAGCCATTCGCCAGGCCATGTTCGAGGAAATGGACCGCGACCCCGCCGTCGTCCTGATCGGCGAGGATGTGGGCGTGTACGGCGGCGCCTTCAAAACTTCGGAGGGCCTGCTCGCGCGGTTCGGCTGGGAACGCGTGGTCGACACGCCCATCAGCGAATCCGCCATCGTGGGCGCGGCGATCGGCATGAGCTACGCGGGGCTGCGGCCCATCGCGGAAATGCAATTTATCGACTTCATCGCCTGCGCCTTCGAAATGATCACCAATTTCGCCGCGAAATCGCACTACCGCTGGGGCGCGCCGGTGCCCATGGTGCTGCGCGGCCCGTCGGGCGGCGGCGTGCATGGCGGCCCCTTTCATTCGGCCAATCCGGAAATGTATTTCGTGCACACGCCCGGCCTGAAGGTGGTCTGCCCGGCGACGCCCCGCGACGCCAAGGGCCTGCTGAAGTCGGCCATTCGCGATAACAACCCGGTGCTGTTTTTCGAGCACAAATTTCTGTATCGCCGCATCAAAGAGGAAATCCCGGCGGATGATTTTACGGTGCCCATCGGAAAAGCGGCGGTCCGGCGCGAGGGCCGCGACCTCACCATCGTGAGCTACGCGGCCATGCTGCACACTTCTCTCGAAGCCGCGGCAAATCTGGCGAGAGAGGGCATCGAGGCCGAGGTGATCGACTTGCGCACGCTCCTGCCGCTGGACCGCGAAACGATTCTCGCCTCTGTGCGCAAGACCAACAAGCTGCTGGTGGTGCACGAAGACACGCGCACGGGCGGGATCGCCGGAGAAATTGCTGCCATCGTCATGGAACACGCTTTCGAGGACCTCGATGGCCCGGTCCGCCGCGTGACTTCGCTCGATACGCCGGTCCCGTACGCGCCGGGGCTTGAGGAGTATTTCTTGCCGAACGCCGCGAAAGTGGCCGCTGCGGCGCGAGAACTGGCGAGGTATTAGTGGAAGTGACGGGTGAGTCGTGACTAGTGACTGGTGATTGGTCGGGCAAGGCGCCGGGTTTGATTGGCAGGAATAGCCGAATCCTGCGGAGTTGACAGTCGGTCGCTAAAGGTTGAAAGTTAAATTTGTATCGCAATCGGGGTTTGGAGCGGTTGTTTTCCAATTGCGACTGGTAAGATTCGATTCTTCACGAATCACCAGTCACTAGTCACCGGTTACCCGTCACCCGTCACGCACGGGTGGATTCATCGCGAGCACTGAAAGAGGACGCACATGGCCGTAGACGTCATCATGCCCCAGATGGGGGAAAGCATTTTTGAAGGCACCATCACGCGGTGGCTCAAGAAGCCCGGCGACCGCGTGGAACGCGATGAGCCGCTGTTCGAAATTTCGACCGACAAGGTGGACGCGGAGATTCCCGCGCCCTCGGCCGGCGTGCTGAAGGAAATCAAAGTCACCGAGGGGCAGACCGTGCCCATCCAGACCGTGGTTGCGGTCATCGATGCGGCTGGCGCGGGCGCTGCTGCCTCAGCCGCTACACCGGCGGCCGCTCCCGCGCCGCCCCCTGCGCCGGAAAAGTCCGCGGCTCCCAAGCCTGCGGCAGGACAGCTTGCGGCCGCACAACCTGCTGCAACCGCCCCGCCACCTGTGCCCGCTCCGGCGCCGCTTGCCGCAGCCAGCGCCCCGGCATCATCGCCCGCGCCCCCTGCGGCGCGCGGCAATGGCCAGAAAATTCGCAGCTCGCCGCTGGTCCGCAAGCTGGCGAAGGAGCATAACGTCGACTTGGCCGCCGTGGAGGGAAGCGGGGCGGGCGGGCGCATCAGCAAAAAAGATATTCTTGCCGCCGCCTCGTCTGGCGGCGCGCGGCCTGCGGCCACCGCGGCTCCAGCGCCATCGGCTGCCGCGCCACCCGCTTCTCCGGCCGCACCACCGCCCGGAGGAGGCGCTGTCGCCCATCCGGCGCTGGAAAATGCCGTTCCCCGCGAGCGCATTTATTTCGGCCACTACGAAGCCCAGCCGATGAGCGTGATGCGCCAGCGGATTGCCGAACACATGGTGGCCTCCAAGCACGTTTCGCCGCACGTTTATTCCATCGACGAAGCGGACATGACCCGGATCGCCAGGATCCGCGAGCGTTCGAAAGCCGCGTTCGAAGCCAAGTACGCGACCAAGCTGACCTTCATGCCGTTCTTCGTGCGCGCCTGCGTCGAGGGGTTGCGGGCCTTCCCCACGGTCAACGCTTCGGCCGACGGGGCGACCCTCGTGCTGCACCGCGAAATCAACGTGGGCATCGCCGTGGCCCTCGATTGGGGCCTGATCGTGCCCGTGCTCAAGGGCGCGGAGGAGAAAAACTTCCTCGGTCTCGCTCGCGGCATCAACGATCTTGCCGAGCGCGCCCGGGCCAAAAAGCTGAAGCCGGAAGAAGTCCAGGAGGGCACGTTCTCGATCACCAATCCCGGCGTTTACGGCGGCCTGATGGGATTGCCGGTAATCAACCAGCCGAATGTCGCCATCCTGGGAATCGGCGCGATCCAGAAGCGTCCCATGGTGATCGAGGACGCCATCGCCATCCGTTCCATGGTTTACCTGACGCTCTCCTACGACCACCGCGTGGTGGACGGCGCGGTGGCCCACCAGTTCGTCGGCAAGGTGAAGGCGTATCTGGAGGCGTGGAGCGAGGAAATCTTGTAGAAGGGCAGCATGGGAACAGTGACTGGTGATGAGTGACTGGTGACTGGTGAATCGCGTTCGGCGAAGCCGCGGAGTTGGCAGCCAACCGGTCAGAGTTGCGAGTCAAAATTCTCTCCGCCACGGCTGTTAGGGCCGGTGAACTCTCGACTCTCAACTGTCGACTTTTCACCAGTCACCAATCACCAGTCACTAGTCACCACCTTCCGCGCGCAGCACCGGCGCCACCTCGTGCGCCCACTTGCGCAGTTCCCCGAGCGGCAGCACACGAATATCGTTTTCTTCGAGGATTCCGGACACAAAGCGGTCGCGAACGTTGCTGCCGGCGGGTTCGCGCTCGGTGACGGCCAGGAATTCCGAATGTTTCAAGCGTTCGCGGATGGCCCCCGCGGTGTACGCGAAAAGCTTGGCCTGCGCGGGATCGCGGCCGAGGGCCACGGAATGCACGAAGCCGCGCGTGCCGTTGCGGCGGTAGGAAAAGTCGATGCGCATGGGATCGCCCGGCGCCGTGAATTCCTCGACGCGCACGCCGCGCTGCATGAAGCGCAGAATTTTTTCGCTGCGGAAATAATCCGCGGCCCGGGCGCGCACGTCGCTGCGCGTGCGGATTTCCGCCGCGCCGCGCCGCGTTTCGCGCAAGGGTTCCACCTGTTCGCGAAAGAGGCGGTCGAGTTCGGCATCCGGGTCGCGCGAAAGCAGCCCCTTGCGGGGGGCCAGCTGCACGGCGTTCGACAGCGTGTCGTCGAATTTTTCGAGCATGGCTTGCGCGTCCATTTCGCGCCCGGCAAATTGCCGGTCGAATTCGGCGGGCAGGCGCAAGAGGAGTTCCTCGTCCGCCGCCGGATGCAGGCGCCGCAGGCGCACGAGGTCGGCGGGCTCCTCGAGCCAGCGCTGGCGGACGCGTCCGGTGGAGGGCCCCGGTCCGGGAATGAAGAGCAGGACGCCGATATTGACCCACTCGTCGCGGATGAGGTTGGGCTGGTAGCGCACGACGTGATAGGCGCAGGGTTCGAGCGATTCGTCAGGCATGTTTCACCTTCCAGTTGGGAAACGGTTCGCGGCCGGAATTGCGGGCCGCGAGGAGCAGTTCGGGCACGCGCTGGCGGCGGCTGTACAGGCGCTCGAGCAGGCGCTCCAGCGCGCTCCAGTCTCCGGCGTACCACTCCGGCGGAATCTGCGCGGCCTCCTCGCCCAGCACGCGCTCGGTGATCTGTTTTTCCAGGCGCTCGAGCCAGGGCTCGAACGATTCCATCCCGGCGACGCCTGCGTAGACGCGTTGGCGCGCGTACAACCCTCGCAGGGGCGCGTCGGGAAAATCCCACTCGCCGGCGTTGAAGCAGAATCCGAAGTCAATCATCATTGCTGTGTAACCCATTGCTGTGTGACCCATTGCTGTGGAACCCAGCGCCGTGTAGCCTGGCGCCGCGGAACCGGGTGCCGTGGAATCGGCCGTGCCTGAGTCGCTGCCGGAGTCGCGAAAAAAAATCGCCTGCCGCCCATTGGTGTTGCAGGTCCACTTGTCGAAGACCAGAACCCCGAAGAAATCCGCAAGATTTCCGACCGTGGCGAGCTGCTCGTCGGGCAAAAAATCATGAACCGTCAGGCGCGCCGGATGTCCCGGGAACTGCGATCCAAATTGCTTTCCCGCCGCGCAGGGCTTCTTCCCGAGGCCCAGCTGAATCACGAGGTCCGGGGTATACGCGATGATTTCCGGGCGCACCTCGACGACTTCGACCTGCGGCACAATCAATCCCAGTCGCGCCGCCAGGCGTGTTGCGAGCATTTCGTTCGCCAGAATCCTCAGATGTTGCGGGTTGTTTTGAAATTTGACGATGTAGTAAGCCTCATCGTCGCAGCGCATCAATTGGGCCTGCGCGCCTCCCCGCATCCGCCGCACATGCTCGACGGCCACCCTCATGGCCGCCATGCTAGCCACGCGCAAGGGAACCCGCAAGAAAATTGTTCTGCTACGGGAAGCGGAAATCGCCAGGCGGGAATTTATTTACCATGGGCCGGAATGAAACAGGAAGGAGCCGTGCGCCAAAATAAACCGAAGGCCCGGAAGGAACTCCCCGGGCCCCGGCAGTAAATCCCTCGTCCGCAAATTTCTGGACTTGTAAATCCGTCAGCGCTTCTTGCGGCGCTTGGCGGATTTCTTGGCCGCTTTTTTCCTGGCCGTTTTCCTGGGAGCGGACTTGGCTTTCTTTTTCGCTTTTTTGGGCGCCGCTTTTTTGGCGCGCTTGGCCGGGGTTTTTTTCCTGGCCGCCGGTTTCGGCGTCGATAGCGGAGCTTGCGGAGCGCCGGCCGTGCCGGGCCGCTCGGTGATGACCAGCTCCTCTTCGGTTTCCTCTTCAATCACTTCTTCCGGGTCGCCGCCGAGTTCTTCTTCCTCAAAATGCACGAACTCGTTTTCGTCGCCTTGGTCTTCTTTTTCGTAGGCCATCCAGGTTCTCCCTTCGACTCGCCGCCATTTCGAGGAATTCGATGGCGCTTGAAGCCATCGCGGGCTTATAGACGCAATCCGGCATGTTTGTCAAGCGTCAGTCCGATTTCCGCCGGTTCCGTGCTCTTTTTTTGCGGCATCGCTTACCTGCGGGCGGTCTCACTACCCGGCGCCCGGGAAGGCAGGGAAATACCGCGAACCCGCTCACAATATAGGGATAAGTCAGATTAAAAAGCAAGTTGGGACTAGCGAGTCGGCAGAATGGTCAGGGTATCGCCCACCTGCAAGGGCCGGCTGAACAAATAACGGTTCCCCGCTTGAATCGCTTCCACGGTCGTTTGATAAGCGCGGGCGATGGACCACAGCGTTTCACCCGGCTTCACATGATGCACCACGGCGCTCGCCGGGCGCGCTTCCATGACGGGAAGGTTGCGGGCAGGGATATTGTGCGGCGCGACGGCCGTCATTGGCGTGTCTGGCTTGACTTTAGCCGCTTGCGGCGGGGGCGTCATGCCTCCCGGATAGATCCGCAGGGAGGTGCCGCGAACCACATGGTCAGCCCTCAGGTGGTTCCACTTGCGCAATTCGGCCGGCGTAACGTCGAACTCGTCGGCGATCGTGGCGATGGTGTCCGTGCGGCGCACGCGGTAGCGGATCAGTTTGCCCGTGGACGCTTCCGACCGCGCCGCGGCGGGAATAATCAGCTTTTGACCCTCATCGAGCGCCGCTCCCACGGCCAGTTCGTTGGCGTCCGCCACTTCCGCCGGAGAAACACGATACTGCTTGGCGATGGAGTATAGCGTCTCGCCCTGCTCGACCTTGTGGCGGCGCCAGCTCACCCATTTTTCCGGGGGAATGGCCGCGATTTCCGCAAAGAAACGCTCCGCCGTCCCCTCCGGCAGTCGCAGAACAAACTCCGGATCGGGCGGCGTAACCAGGCGGAGCAGTTCCGGATTCAGACTGCGCAGGGATTCGAGATCGGTGTCAATGGTTTCGGCCACGAGGCGCAAATCAATGGCCTGCCCCGGCTTAACGGTATCGGCCTTGAGCGCGGGCTCGGGATCGAATTCAATCCCGTAGCGCACGGGATCCTTCGAGATCAGGTCCAACGCCAGAATAATCGGCACGTAGTTCTGCGTTTCCTTGGGCAGCACGTTGCGGTGATAGAGTTCCCAGAAGTCGGCGTAGCCGGTTCGCTCAATGGCATGCTGCACGGCCCCTGCTCCCGAATTGTAAGCGGCCATGGCCAGATACCAATCGCCGAACTGGGCGTACAGATCGCGCAGGTCGCGCGCCGCGGCCCGCGTGGCCTTTTCCGGATCCTGGCGCTCGTCCACCCACCAGGTTTTTTGCAGCCCGTATTTCCGGCCGGCAAAGGACATGAATTGCCACATCCCGCGCGCGCCCGCTTTGGAGACCGCCTGCGGCTGGAACGCGCTCTCGGCCTGCGCCAGATAAATCAAATCCTGCGGCATGCCTTCTTCCTTCAAAACCCGCCGGACCATATCGCGATAGCGGCCCTCGCGGCGCAGCCCGGTTTCGACGATGGCGCTGCCGCGCGGCGTCTTGAAATAGTTTACATAGGCCAGGACAGGATCGTTGACCGTAAGCGGAACGTCATGGTCCACGGCGCTCGCTTCGCTCTCCGCGCGGCCCCGCAGATTGGGATCGAACTTTTCCGGCTGCGGGATCGGTTCCTCGGCGATTTCATCGATGGGCGCGGGCGTTGAGGATTGTTCGCTGAAACCATCGCCGGCCCGGAAAGCTTCGAGTTCGTCCAGGCTTACTGTATCGATAATATGGTGGTACAGGCTGCTCAGGCGCGGGTCCGCGTCGAGATCGTATCCGCTGGCCAGCAGCGCGTCGAGCGCCTCGTCGAATTCCTCGCGGGCCTTGCTCAGATGGCCGGCCTTGAAATCCTGCTCGCCTGCTTCGAACGCGGCCTGGCTGTCCGCCGTTAGCCGGTCCAGCGCATCCGGGGACTGAATCACCAGCGGGGTCACAACTTTGTGTTGCGCATTGACGGGCAGCGCAGCAGGCGTCTGGTCTGTTGATGGCAGAGCGATCTGGGGAGGCCGGACCTGCACCGGCGTCTTGGCCGAGTCTTCACAACCAGCCACGCCGAAAACTATACCGGCAGCAAGGAAAAACAAAGGAAGCGATTTTTGAGCACGATTTCCCATGGAATTAATTTTGAGCCAACTTGAAGCGACTGGCAGCACGGCCCCTCCATCTAAAGAAGAGCAAAATGCTTGCCAAACTTAGAGGCAGATTCCCGCCACCAGGAATCTAACCTTTCTATTCTAAATCACATGCCCCTAAGTGGGTCAATAGAGATTGCAATGCCCTGTTAATATTCCTTTAACCTGTTTAAATACAACCCGTTAGGTGAGAGCCTGTTTCAGGTCGGCGAGGAGGTCGCCGGGATCCTCCAGACCAATCGACATGCGCACCGTGCCGGGCCCGATCCCTGCGCCTGCCAGTTCATGTGTAACCATTCGGTAGTGCGATGTGTAGATTGGGAGCACTATGAGTGATTCAACTCCACCCAGGCTGGCGGCCAGCAGGAATATTCTTGCCCGGTCACAGAACCGGCGCGCCGCGGGCAATCCGCCCTTAACGTCGAAAGCCAGCATGCCTCCAAAGCCGGTCATTTGGCGTTTGGCCAGGGCGTGGTCGGGATGGGAGGCCAGGCCCGGATAGTGCACACGCGCGATCTTGGGGTGGAGTTCCAGAAAGCGTGCCACGGCCATGGCGCTTTCGGACTGCCGGCGGACGCGGATCTCGAGGGTCTTTAATCCGCGAATCAGGAGATAGGCAGGATCGGGATCCATCGATCCGCCGAGCAAAACCATCGTATCGTGGACCTTGGCGATCCGTTCCCGGTTCCCGGCCACGGCTCCGCACACGATGTCGGAGTGGCCCGCCAGGTATTTCGTCGCGCTGTGCAGCACCAGATCGAAGCCCAGGTCCAGCGGCTTTTGCAGAATGGGCGTGGCAAAAGTGTTGTCGACGAGCGAAACGAGTTTGTGCTGGCGCGCCAGCGCTACGACCTTCTTCAAATCCACGAGGCCCAGCGTGGGATTGGTGGGCGACTCCGCATAGAGCGCGCGGGTTTTCGCATTCACCAGGCGGTCCACGCCTTCAAGATTTGCTTCCACGTGGTGGGCGCGGATTCCCATCCTCGGCAGGATGTCGCGCATCAGGCGATAGGAGCCTCCGTAAAGCTGGCGCGTGGCGATCAATTCGTCACCGGCCTGCAGCACAGATAAAAGGGCGCTGGAGATCGCGGCCGATCCCGAAGCCGTCACCAGGGCGGCTTCGCCGTTTTCCAGTTGCGCGATTTTCGATTCGGCCACGGCCAGGGTCGGATTGCCATAGCGCGTGTAGATATAGGCTTTTGATTTGCCTTCCGCCCACCGCTTCATTTCCGCCGTGTTGGCGAAGGTGAAATTCGCGGAACGCACCACAGGCGTGGTGACCGGGGCGTTCCGCCCGTGCTTCAGCTCGCCGCTGTGAACGGCAAGCGTGGCGTCGGCCCAGCGGGGAGAAAGTTTTTTAGGCATAATGCGGAGATTGTTTCAAACGCGTCGGATTGCGCAACATCCAATTTGGTTCCCGGGAACGCCATTCTCCTGAATGGCGCTGTGCAAGATGCCAATTGTGAGATTGGCGTTCCCGGGTCTCCACCAAACGCTTCGTTCCTTGCCATCTTGCATCCTCGACTCTAGCTCCTATACCTGCTCTTCCTCTTCGACCACGACTCCCCTCGCCGCTTTTGCCGCGGCGATCACCTTCTCCGCGATTTCGCTGGGCACGTAGTCGTAGTGCGAATATTCCATGGTGTAGGTGGCGCGGCCCTGGGTCATGGACGTCAACGAGGTCGCGTAATTCAGCATCTCGGCCAGCGGGACTTGGCCCTTGACGATGACGCTCGAGCCGCGGGCCTCGCTGCCGCTGATCCGGCCGCGCCGCGAACTGAGGTCGCCCATGATGTCGCCCGAATATTGATCCGGCGCGTAGACCTCCACGTGCATGACGGGTTCCAGGAGCGCGGGCCGGGCCTGTTTCATGCCTTCCTTGAAGGCCAGCGATCCCGCGATCTTGAAGGCCATGTCGGAGCTGTCCACGTCGTGATATTTTCCATCGTAGAGGATGGCCCGGAAATCCACGACCGGGAAACCCGCGAGGTAGCCGCGTTCGGCCGAAGCGCGGATGCCTTTCTCGACCGAGGGGATCCAGTTCTTGGGAATCGCGCCGCCGAAAATGTCGTCCACGAATTCGATGCCCGTCCCGCGCGCCGCCGGCTCCAGGCGAACGCGGCAGACGCCGAACTGCCCGTGGCCGCCGGTCTGTTTCTTGTGCTTGCCTTCAGCGTCGGCCTTGCCGCGGATGGTTTCGCGATAGGGCACCTTGGGCGGTTTGAGCGTCAGGTCCACGTGGTAGCGCTTGTGCAATTTCGCGACGACCACTTCGATGTGCTGCTGGCCCGAGCCCGCCAACAGAAACTCCTTGGTCTGCGGATCGCGCGAAAAACGCAGCGACGGGTCTTCTTCCAGAATTCGATGGATCGCTGGACCGATGCGGTCTTCATCGGCGCGCGTCTTGGGCTCAACCGCGAAGGTGATGGAAGGCTCGGGAATGTGCGGCAGCGGGTAGTGGATAGGCGCCGCCTTGTCGCCGAGCGTGTCGCCGGTGAAAGTTTCCTTGAGTTTTGCGACGGTACCCAGATCGCCGGCATGGAGTTCGGGCACGGCGGTGGGCGTCTTGCCCTGCATCACTTGAATGTGCTGCAGGCGCTCGCTCGTGCCCCGCGTGAAGTTCTGCGGCATGGCGTCGTTTTTCAGGACGCCGGACATCACCTTGAAATAGCTGATACGTCCGGAGAAGGGATCGGCCAGCGTCTTGAACACAAAAATGGACAGCGGCTCGGCGTCGGCGATTTTTCGCTGCACTTCGTTTCCTTTGCTGGCGGTCTCGGTGTGGCCGATGGCGGTGCCGCGCTGCGACGGGTCCGGAAACATTTCGGCCAGCAGATCGAGCAGCGTGGCGCTGCCGATATTGTGCAGCGCGGAGGTCAGCACGACCGGGTAAATGCGCTTGGCCTGGAAAGCCTCGCGCAGGCCCTTTCTCAAATCCTCGATCGGCAGCGTGCCCTTCTCGAAAAATTCCTCCATCAGCGCGTCGTCGCCCTCGGCGACCATTTCCACCAGCGCTTCGTGCGCGGCCTTGGCGGCCTCGGCCAAATCTTCGGGGATCCCCTCGACCTTCGGCTTGCCGTCGCCGTCCGGCGCGTAGACATGCGCCTTCATGGTGATCAGGTCGACCACGCCGCGAAACGTTTTCTCCGCGCCGATCGGCAGTTGCAGCGGCACGACGTTGCGGCCGAACACGCGCGTGACGGACTCCATGGCGCGCTCGTAATTGGCCAGCTCGCGGTCCATCCAGTTGAGGGCGAAGGCGCGCGGCACGTCGTATTCGGTGGCGTAGTCCCACACTTTTTCGGTGACCACCTGCACGCCCGCCGCCGCGTCTACCAGGATCAGCGCCGCGTCGGCGGCCACCAGGGACGCACGCGTGTCGTTCAGAAAGGTGCTGTAGCCCGGCGTGTCCAGAAAATTGATTTTTATTTTTTCCGCCTGCCCGGAGGCCGCCCACTCGGCGTAGGCCAGGCTGGAGTGAATCGTGATTTTCCGGGCGATTTCTTCTTCGTCCCAGTCGGTGACCGTGTTTCCTTCGGCGACCTTTCCCAGCCGGGTGGTCATCCCCGCGGTGAACAGCAACGACGACACCAGCTGGGTTTTCCCCGTGTCGCCGTGACCGGCAATCCCCACGTTGCGTATGGACTGCGTTGCGTAGGCTTTCATCGTCTAACCCCCTGAGCGCCGTTCGCGGCGGGCGCGC
This sequence comes from Candidatus Acidiferrum sp., assembly GCA_035483715.1. Taxonomy (GTDB): domain Bacteria; phylum Acidobacteriota; class Terriglobia; order Acidiferrales; family UBA7541; genus Palsa-360. The sequence goes on along the minus strand of DATHPN010000013.1, from coordinate 47,228 downwards.
CCGCGGTGGCGGGTGGCCGCACCGGAAATAATTGCGGCGTAATATTTGGAAGGATGAAGGTCCGTGTTCCGGGTGCCCGGACACGTTCCCCATTTCGCGGATGCTAGCACGACACTGCGCCCGCGGCAATCGAGTCAACCGATGAAATCAGGCGGGCCGGGAGGCGGCAGGTCTTTAGGATATTTTTCGCTGCTGAAGAAATGCAAGACCAGCGGGAGAAATCCTGATCATTTCTCGCCCGTTAAGATTTTCCTGCGCTACAAAACCGCGATCCCGGGCGTCTTCCCAAACGGGAAGTTTCGGGCAGGACGTGCGCCAAACGTCGATCACTTCCTGGTAGGTTCTGTCGCGGGTCGCCAGCCATTCGAGAAGATCGAAGATCAATGCGTCCATAACTGCGTCGGTCATGGGTTATTTCCCGTGCTCTTTGTCCAAGATAGTCGCCAATTTGAAATTGTCGATTTCAAATTTGCAATTGAAAATCCAAACACAATCACGGCGGCGTTCTTCTGGGCGGCCTCTCGGACCGTCACGCGAGGCGGCTGCTAGATCGGCAAAGTTCCGGTGAAGACCACTTGCGGTTTGCGCGGGTCGCCGCGGCGGACCGAGCCGATGCGGTAGTACTTTTCGCGGCGGCGCTTCAGTTCGGATTCGACGGCGCGGTGATTTTCGAGCGGCACGACCAGGATCATGCCCACGCCCATGTTGAAGACGCGCAGCAGTTCATCGCGTTCGAGTTTGCCGAGACCCGCGAGGTAGGAAAAAATGGGCGGCACGGGCCACGAGCCAAGCTCGATTTCCGCCTGCACGCCGCGCGGCAATACGCGCGGCAAATTTCCGGGGATGCCGCCGCCGGTAATATGGGCCATCGCGGAGAGCCAGCCGCGCGCCACAGTGTTCTTCAGCATCGGCCAGTAGCAGCGGTGCGGGCGCAGCAGTTCCGCGCCGATTTTGTTGCTGACCTCGGCGACGTAGGATTCCGGATGCAAGCCCGCCAGATCGAACACCAGCTTGCGCGCCAGCGAATAGCCGTTGGTGTGCAGCCCCGTCGAAGGAAGCGCGAGAAGCAAATCGCCCGGCTTCACGGCGTTCGTTTTTTTCAGACTGGCGCGTTCCACAACGCCGACGATAAAACCCGCGAGATCGTACTCCCCCGCCGCGTAGAACCCGGGCATTTCCGCCGTTTCACCGCCGATCAGCGCGCACCCGGCGGAGTGGCACGCGCGCGACATTCCCTCGACCAGTTGCTCGACCACGTTGGGATCCATTTTCGACATGGCCAGATAGTCCAGGAAGAAGAGCGGCTCAGCGCCGAGTGTGAGGATGTCGTTGACGCAGTGGTTGACAAGGTCGCCGCCAACCGTGGAATGGATGTTCGCCGCGATGGCGATTTTCAACTTCGTGCCCACGCCGTCGGCGCTGGACACCAGCACTGGCTCGCGCCATTTCTTGTCCAGCGCGAAGAGGCCGCCGAACGAACCGATCCCGCCGATCACGCCGTGCGTGAATGTGCGCGAGGCCAGGCGCCGAATGCGCTGCTTGGCCTGCTCCGCAAGCGAAATATCCACACCTGCGTCGGTGTAGTCCATAATTTTGGCGGGCTGCAAAAAAATCCCGCACCCTGAACGAAGAACGCTTTCTGCCGGGGCGAGAGCAGCCGGACGGCTTGCTCCGGTTCGATCAAAACATTTTGAAGATGCGGCGCCAGCGCACGATGCTCGGGTGCAGAAAAACGCTTGCGTATGTCATCATGCGGTCGCGGATGTGTCCCGGATTCCAGGTTTCTTCGGGCGCATCGATCGACATATACACCATGACCGGGGTGCCGATGATGTTATCGCGCGGCACGAATCCCCAATACCTGCTGTCATAGGAATCGTCGCGGTTGTCGCCCATCATGAAATATTCGCCCGCCGGAACGGTTACCGGACCGTAATTGTCGCTGGGATTGGGCGGGTCCGCGCGGTAGGGTTCCTTCAGCGGCGTCCCGTTGATGGACACGACGCCTTCGCGAATTTCCAGCTCGTCCCCCGGCAATCCGATCAGGCGCTTGATGTAATCCGGCGTTCCCGGCAGCGGAGCACGGAACACGATAATCTGCTGGCGTTGCGGATTCCGCCACAGGCGCACGTGCAGAGGCGTCATGGGCAATTCGGCTTCGTAGCCGAAGCGGCTCATCAGCAAGTGATCCCCGACCAGCAGCGTTTTCTCCATCGAACCGGAAGGAATCACGCGGGCCTGGACGATCGTGCCGGTAATGAATAGGAACGCAAGGATGACCCACAGCCAGGACAGCGCCTCGCGGAGTATGATTTTGTCCAGCTCCGGTTTTGTTTTGACTTCAACCGGAATCGTTTCTTCAGCGTTCATTAGGCATCACCTGAATTTCCACAAAGGGCGCTTCTTCGGATTCCACTGCGCGGGACTCGAACTCTCCCTGCGCGCCGTCCACCGGATACACGCCCGTGTAGCACGACGTACAGAACGATCCGCGCGTATCGTCCACCGCGCGCCGCAAACTTTCGAGCGAAAGGTACCCCAGCGTATCCGCGCCCAGATATTGGCGAATTTCCTCGATGGAGCGCTCGTTCCGATCGGCCCGGGATTCCGGTGGCGCCGGCGTCCCGCCGGCGGTTTTCGCATTCCGCAAAGACTGCAACTTCGCCGGCGAGACGCCGGCGCCACGATGAATCTGTCGCGAATTCAATTGTTCCTCGAACTCTTTCATTTCCTCCGCAGTCAGCCGCGGGCGCACGCGCGATTCGTCGGAAGCGATCAATTCCTCGCGCGTGGGCGTGTCCACTCCGTAATAGCATGGCGAAATCGTGGGCGGGCAGCTGATGCGCATGTGCACTTCCGCCGCGCCGGCCTCGCGCACCATGCGCACGATCTTGCGGCTGGTCGTGCCGCGCACGATGGAATCGTCGACCAGCACCACGCGCTTGCCGCGGAGAAGTACCGGCACGGGATTGAGTTTCAGCTTCACGCCGAAATCGCGGATTGATTGCTGCGGCTCGATGAACGTGCGCCCCACGTAATGATTGCGAATCAGGCCCATGCGGAACGGGATGTCCGATTCCCGCGAATATCCCACCGCGGCCGGAACACCGGAATCCGGGACGGGCACGACGATGTCGGCAGGAACTGCATGCTCACGCGCCAGCAGGCGGCCCAGCATTTCGCGGCTTTGCTCGACCACGCGGCCGAAGACGAGGCTATCGGGGCGCGAGAAGTAGACATGCTCGAAAATACAGTGCTGCAACGGTTTTACGGGCGCGAAATGCAACGATTCGATTCCCGCGCGTGTGATGCGCAGCATTTCTCCGGGCTCGACGTCGCGCACGTAAGTCGCGCCGATCAGATCGAAAGCGCAAGTTTCCGAAGCCACGATCCACGCGCCGTCCAGTTGGCCAAGAGCCAGCGGGCGAAAACCCCGCGGATCGCGCAGCGCGTACATTTCGTCGCGCGTGAGCACCAGCAGCGAGTACGCGCCTTCGACCTGGTTCAACGCATCGGCGAGCGCTCCGGAAAGATTGCGTGCCTGGCTGCGCGCCACGAGGTGCACGATCACTTCGGTGTCGCTGGTGGTCTGGAAGATCGAGCCGCGATGCTCGAGCGTGCGGCGCCATTTCGCCGCGCTCGGCAGGTTGCCGTTGTGGCCGAGGGCCAGCTTGCCTTTATTGCAATCGATCACGATCGGCTGCGCGTTCATCAAGGAAGTATCGCCAGCGGTCGAGTAGCGCGTGTGGCCGAGCGCCGCGTCGCCCGGCAGGCGCGCCAGCACATCGGGCTGAAAAATGTCGGCCACCAGGCCCATGCTTTTTTCGAGATGCAGTTCGCGCCCGTCGCTGGAGACGATCCCGGCCGATTCCTGCCCGCGATGCTGCAGCGCGTAGAGGCCCAGATAGGCCATCTTTGCGGCTTCCGGATGGCCGAAGACGCCGCACACGCCGCAATGATCGTGAAACCGGTCGTTCTCAATTTCGACGAGGCTGTTCATTCTGCCTTTCGGAGATCGTTCCTGCTCAGGAGCCGTTCGAGGGCTCCGCTCCACGCGTCAGCGAGAGAGGGGATTTCGGCGCTGACAACTGCCTTGCCATTCAGTTCGATGCGGAATTCGCCGCGGGAGACTCGGCCAACTTCCACGACTGCCACTTCATATTGTGCCGCAATCCGGCGCACAGCGGCAACATTTTCGGGAGTAACCGATACGATAGCACGCGCGCCGCGTTCGCCGAAGAGCACGGCCTCGTCCGGCCCCTTGCTCGTGACCGTGGCGCGCGCCGAAAAACCGTTGCTCGCGAAGCATGACTCAGCAAGTGTCACGGCGAGACCGCCATCACTTATGTCATGCGCGGATTGCAGTTGGCCTCCACTTGCCAGCGCGGCCAGCGCTGCGATCAGCCGCTTCTCCGCGGCGAGATTCACTGCAGGAGGCGCGCCGGACTCGACTCCGCGGATTGTGCGCGAGTATTCTGAGGACGAGAATTCTTTCGCGGCATTCTCAGGCATACTTGCTTCAGACGCATTTCCGTCGAGCAGCAAAACGTAATCGCCTTCGGCGAGAAACGCCATCCCCAGCGCGCGCGAAGCATCTTCGATCATCCCGAGCACGCCCAGCACGGGCGTGGGATCAATGGAGCGGCCGAGCGTTTCGTTATAAAAACTCACGTTGCCGCCGGTAATGGGAATTTCGAGCGTGGTGCAGGCTTCGGCGATGCCGTCAACCGCACGGCTGAACTGCCACATCACTTCCGGTTTTTCGGGGCTGCCAAAATTGAGGCAATTGGTGGCGGCCATGGGCCTCGCTCCCGCGCACGCCACGTTGCGCGCGGCTTCGGCCACGGCCAACTGCGCGCCGAGAAACGGATCGAGGCGGCACCAGCGGCCATTGCCGTCGGACGAGAGCGCGAGCGCCCGCTTCGTGCCCTTGATCCGCACGACGGCCGCGTCGCCCGCTCCCGGAGCTTCGAGCGTGTTCGTGCGCACCATGTAATCGTATTGCTCCCAGATCCAGCGCTTCGAGGCAATCGCGGGTGCCGCGAGCAACACGCGGAAATTCTCAGTGAGGTCCGCCCCCGCCGCGCTGAATTCGACAAGGCGTTCGTTCGCAACCGCCGCCGGTGGCGCGAGCGGACGCTGATACACCGGCCCTTCTTCGGCGAGCGCGTGCGCGGGAATTTCCGCCACGATTTCCTGGCGATGCCGCACACGGACCAAACCGTCTTCCGTGACGCGCCCGATTTCCACCGCGTCCAGTCCCCACTTGGCGAATACTTTCAGCACTTCCTGTTCGCGGCCGCGCTCGGCCACCAGCAGCATGCGCTCCTGCGATTCGCTGAGCATCATTTCGTAGGCCGTCATGCCGGGCTCGCGCTGCGGAACGCGATCCAGTTCGATTTCGATTCCCAGGCCGCCGCGCGAGGCCATTTCGCAAGACGAACTCGTGAGGCCGGCGGCGCCCATGTCCTGAATTGCGACGACCGCGCCCGTCCGCATCGCTTCAAGGCACGCTTCCAGCAGCAGCTTTTCCATGAACGGGTCGCCGACTTGCACGTTGGGCCGCTTTTGCTGCGACTCCTCGGTGAATTCCGCGGACGCCAGGAGCGATGCGCCGTGAATGCCGTCGCGCCCGGTTTTTGCGCCCACGTAGATGACGGGATTGCCGACGCCGCGGGCCTTGGCGAAAAACAAATCTTCCTTCTTCGCGATTCCCAGCGCGAGCACGTTCACGAGCGGATTGGCGGAATAGCCCGGCTCGAATTGCACTTCGCCGCCGACCGTCGGCACGCCGAAACAATTGCCGTAGTGGGCGATCCCGCGCACGACCCCGTCGAGAATCCGCCGGTTGCGCGCGATCGTTTCCTCGTCGACTCCGCCAGGGGCTAAAGCCCTCGCTTTGGCGGCCTGTTCGGACGGGCTGAAGCCCGCCCCTACAAAACTTGCAGAATGGGAATCTCCCAAGTTAGCAGCAGTGCTTGTAAGGCCGGGGCTCGTAGGGCCCGACTTTAGCCGGGCCGATCGAGCTGTGCCTTCCGGGGCTTTGGCCCCTGACGCGACCGAAGTAATCGGTCCGAAACGCAGCGAATCGAGGACAGCAATCGGCCGCGCGCCCATGGTGAAAATATCGCGCAGAATTCCGCCGACGCCGGTGGCCGCGCCCTGAAACGGCTCGACGTAACTCGGATGGTTGTGGGACTCCATCTTGAACGCGGCGGCCAGGCCGTCGCCGATGTCCACGACGCCCGCGTTTTCGCCGGGCCCCTGCAATACTTGCGGCCCGCGCGTGGGCAGGCGGCGCAAGTGCACCTTGCTCGATTTGTAGGAGCAGTGCTCGCTCCACATCACGCTGAAAATGCCCAGCTCTGTAAAGTTTGGATCGCGCCCGAGAATTTTCTGGATGCGCGCGTATTCCTCGGCGGTGAGGCCGTGCTCGGCCGCCAGTTCCGGCGTGACTTTGATTTCGGTGTCCAACATGGATTTCGGAGCTGACAAGCGGATAAAGACTCCAGTGGCGCAGGCTTCAGCCTGTGGGTTTTCAACCGTGCAATGCACAAAATCCACAGGCTGAAGCCTGCGCCACGTTTCCCCTAAGCCGACACAACTGCGCGACGCGTCAGCGATTCGATCAGCGAACGAAGTACAACCAGCCCGTCGTCCGAGCCAAGCGCCGTTTCCACCGCGCGCTCCGGATGCGGCATGAGTCCCACCACGTTACGCTCGCGATTGCATACGCCCGCGATATTCGCGAGAGAGCCGTTCGGATTCGCAGCCGCCTCTTCGCGCCCGTCCGCCGCCGTATAACGAAAAACGATTTGATGATTGCGCTCGAGATCGGCAAGCGTCGCCTGGTCGCAAAAATAATTTCCGTCGCCATGCGCGATCGGCATTTGCAGAACCTGGCCGGGTCTTGCCGTGGCGGTAAACGCCGTGTCCGTGGTTTCCACTCGGACGTGCACCTGCTTGCACACGAACCTCAATCCGGCATTGCGCTGCAGCACGCCGGGCAACAAACCCGCTTCGCACAGAATCTGAAAGCCGTTGCAGATGCCGAGGACCAGGCCTCCGCCGCGCGCGAATTTTTCCACCGCGCGCATCACCGGAGAAAACCGCGCGATTGCGCCCGTCCGCAGATAATCGCCATAGGAAAATCCGCCGGGCAGCAGGATCGCGTCAAAGCCCTTCACTTCTTCGGATTGATGCCACAGGAATTCGACCGGTTGGCGGAGAACCTGGCCCAGCGCGTACCAGGCATCGTGATCGCAGTTCGAGCCCGGAAACACGACCACACCAAATTTCATCGCGAGTGTTCTCCCCTCACGCGCATTTTAACACACGGTGAGGAGATATTCCCTGTCTAGGCGAGACCCTCCGAATGTTTGCTGGTTTTCAGTGGCACACGCTTCACGGGCTGCGGTAAAAACCCCTCCAGAATTTTGTCATTCCGAGCGAAGCGAGGAATACCTCTTCCTTTTCATAATGCCAAATCGAAGAGAGATTCCTCGCTTCGCTCGGAATGACAAAATTAACTGCTTTTTCCGCGGCCTGGTCAGCCTGTGTGGGGTTTAGTCATTGCAAGAACGAAACCACACAGGCTGAAACCTTGTGGATTTTGATTTTACTTCTGGGCGAGTATTTTCAAGGTCTCTGAGGAACCCCGCAGGCTGAAGCCTGCGCTACTTTTTCTTGCGCTTCGATTTTTTGCGAGGGCGCGAGTTGGCGGACTTACCGTTGGCGGCGAGTTCGCGGCGGCGCGCTGCGGCCCAACCGAGCTTGTTCACCTGTTGCCCACGCGCGAGGCCCAGCGCATCGGGCGGCACGTTCTTGGTGATCACCGAGCCCGCTCCCACGTAGGCGCCGTCGCCCACGCGCACGGGCGCGACGAGCGCGGTATCGCTGCCGATGAAGACGCGCTTCCCGATGGTCGTGGGATTCTTGTTCACGCCGTCGTAATTGCAGGTAATCGTGCCCGCGCCGATGTTGGTGCCGCTGCCGATGCGCGCGTCGCCGAGATAAGTAAGGTGCATGGACTTCACGCCTTCGCCCAGCACGCTCTTTTTTATTTCCACGAAATTTCCCACGCGCGCATTTTCTTCGAGGCGCGCGCCGTCGCGCAGATGCGCGAACGGGCCGACCTGCGCGCCGCTCGAGAGGTGGCTCGCGGAAACAATCGTGTAGGGTTTCACAAGCACGTTGTCCTCGAGCACGGAATCGGAAAGCACGCTCCCGGCGCGGATCATGCAGCTTGCGCCCACGCGCGTTTTGCCAAGAAGCTGCACTCCCGGCTCAATATGCGAATCCGCACCGACAATGACTTCGGGATCGATCAAGACCGTCTCTGGCAATTCGATCGTCACGCCCGCGTCCATGATGGCCGCGCGTTTGCGCCGGCGGAACACGGCGTCCACGGCGGCGAGATCGGCGCGCGTGTTGCACCCCAGGACTTCATCGGGATCCGCGGCGCGCACGGCCTGCACTTTCTCGCCCTTCTGCCGCAATAACGCAATCGCATCCGTCAGATACAGTTCCTTGTGCACATTCTGCGGCTTGAGCGCCGCCAGGCACGGCCATAATTTTTCGAGGGTGAAGCAGTAAATGCTGGAATTGATTTCGCGGATCGAGCGCTGCTCCACGGTGAGCGCCGAATCCTCGACGATTGCGGCCACCGAACCGTCCTCCTGCCGCACGATGCGTCCGTAGCCGGCGGGATTTTCGATTTCCGCCGAAAGAATTGTCGCTGCGGCGCCGCTTTCGCGGTGCGCACTGGCCAGAGCGGCAATCGTTTCCGTGCGAATCAGAGGCGCGTCGCCCGGAAGTATAATCGCAAACTTTACGCGCGAAGGGATCGCCCGCCGCGCCACCAGCATGGCATGGCCCGTCCCGCGCTGCGGCTCCTGCAATACCGTTTTGACGCCGAGCGGCGCAACCGCCGCGCTCACCTCTTCGGCCTGGTGCCCCACAACCGCCACGATGTCGCGCGGCTTAAGCGGCTGGCAGGCGCGCACCACGTGCTCGACGAGCGTCCTGCCTCCCGCGCGGTGCAGCACTTTTCCCACCGCGGATTTCAGCCGCGTCCCCTTGCCTGCCGCCAGAATCACAATGACGCAGTCGGAATTTGCCATGCCTGCATTGTCAGCGTTTCCCGATGGTTTGACAACGAATCGCATTCGGGAAAGGTGCGAATGGAGTAACTCCGAGGCGCAATTTATCCTGACTTTGGGTTTGACTTATTCGACAACTGGAGTACTGTGCGAGGAAATCGCTCACGAATTCGAGGTAACGGCATGCCTACCTGCACCTCCTGCGGAAACCAGATTCCGGACGGTAACCCCTCGTTCTGTCCCCAGTGCGGCACAAGACTGTTACGGGTGGAGACGCCTACTCCGGTTTCCGAGCATCCGGCGCCCCCGCCCAACCCTCCGTCAACCAGCGGACTGGCCATCGTCAGCTTACTTTGTGGACTTCTGTTTTTCATCTTCCCCTCCGCCGTGGCTGCAATCATATTCGGGCACGTTTCGCGCTCAGATATTCGACATAGCGGAGGGCGCAAAACCGGCGCAGGAATGGCCCTGGCGGGACTTATTTTGGGTTATTTTGGAGTTGCCCTCATTGCTGTAATCTTGATTATTGCTGCGATTGCCATTCCGAATTTCGTGCGCGGCAAGGGGGTGATTGACGCACGCTCTAAGGCGGCGGGCAACGAAGCGGCAGCGATTCTCTCTCTCAAGGAAATCAATTTGGCCATGCTCAAGTACTCTTTTACGAAGGACGGATATCCGGAGGATCTCTCGGTTCTGGATTCTCGATCAGTTGATCCGCTGCTCCACGCCGCCCTCAACGCAGGCAGGAGTTACGGCTACGAGTTCACGTACGCTCGCACGGAGCCTGATGACAATGGCGGTAGGAAAGCGGGATACACGATCCATGCGGATCCTGCTGCGGCGGGCACAACCGGCCGGCGGCATTTTTTCACGGATCAGACGAGAGTAATCAGGGCCGAAACAGACGCATCCGCCACGGCAGAAAGTCCACCCCTGAATTGAGATTGTCCCTAATCCGCTGCGGTTACTGCGGTTTGGGTTCGATAGGGAGTGATGACAGACCGTTCGTCGTAGGTTTCAGTCCAAAGCGAAGGATCGGCGAGCAATCGCGTAACTAATTGGGTGTGCAGGGCGTGGCCGGCCTTGTGGGCCTCCACGCGCGCAAGCAACGGGCGGCCGACAAGGGCGAGATCGCCAATCAGATCCAGCGCTTTGTGCCTGCCAAACTCATCGGGAAACCGCAGCGGGCCGTTCATGACCCCGCTTTCGTTCAGGACGATGGCGTTTTCGAGCGAGCCCCCGCGAATCAGTCCCATGCGGCGCAACCCTTCGAAATCCTGCACAAAGCCGAAGGTCCTCGCGGGCGCCAGCATACTGCTGAACGATTCCCGTCCCACGCGAAGTTCGATCTCCTGTGCCCCAACGGCTGGATGCGCGTATTCCACATAACACCGCACCAGAAAATCTTCCGCCGGGTAAATTCCGATGCGCCGTCCGCCATCAGAAATCTCCAGCGGCTTTACGATCTTCAGATAACGCCGCCGCTTGCGTAGCCGCCGAATTCCGGCCTGCGCGAGCATTTCGATGAAAGGCTGCGATGACCCATCCAGGATCGGCAACTCCAGGGCGTCAAGTTCGATGTACACGTTGTCTACGCCGCAGGAATAGAGAGCCGCCAGAATGTGCTCGGTGGTGGAGAGCAGCACGCCCTTTTTCATCAGGCTGGTGGCGTAGCTGACGCGCGCCACGTTTCGAACATGCGCTTCAATCTCAAAATTGTCGAGGTCCACCCGCCGGAACACGATTCCAGTATTGGCCGGGGCAGGCACGAGCCGCAGGTGAGATTTTACGGCCGTATGCAGGCCGACACCCTTCGTAGCGACAGGCCTCTCGATGGTAGTTTGATAGCCCAAGTGCCATCTATAGTAGCATCTTTAAGCCCTTCCGAAATAATGTTTAGGCTATTAGAATCAATAAGTTGTGGCGTGTCGATTACTGGGTGCGTGGTAAAATGGACACAAAACGCATGGTTCGCTGTGGTCGAATTGCATCATTGTGACATTCAAGGGTCTGGAGACGTCTTTGGCCCGCCATCCAGGGTTAATTGGCTACAGTGTGCGCCTTTTCCCGCCCTCCCCGGCGGGCTACTTTGAGCGGTAAGGAATTCCTGCCATCATTCCACGGAAGCATTCAGGTCCGCCTGATGCGCTTGTGTCCACTGGAGGCTGCGCTTAGAATAGAAAACTGAGAGCGATATCAATGGCATCACCATTTCACATTATTTCAAACTCCGTCCCTGCGGCAGTCTCTGGGGGCTCACTCGATCCGGCATTCCACCCGAGGCCAGAATGGCTGCGGGTGAAATTTTTTAACGGGCCAAACTACCAGGATTTGAAACGCATCATGCGCACGCTGGGGCTCAACACCGTGTGCGAAAGCGCGCGCTGCCCGAACATGGGCGAATGCTGGGAGCACCGCACCGCGACGTTCATGATTCTGGGAAACATCTGCACGCGGGCTTGCGGCTTCTGCGCGGTGCCTTCGGGCAAGCCGGCGGGGCCGCCGGACGAGCAGGAACCGGAGCGAGTGGCCGAAGCGGTGGAACGCATGGGACTGCGGTACGCCGTGGTGACTTCGGTCAACCGCGACGACCAGCCGGATGGCGGGGCAGGCATCTTCGCGCGCACGATCACGGAAATTCGCGGGCGTGTTCCGGCATGCAAGGTGGAAGTGTTGATCCCGGATTTTCGCGGTGACTGGAACGCGCTTGAAACTGTGATTGCGGCCCGGCCGGACGTTCTGAACCATAATACGGAAACGGTTCCGCGACTGTATCACCAGGTGCGCAAAGGCGCGGTGTACGGCCGGTCGCTTGAACTTCTGCGCCGCGCAAAATCGCTGGCGCCCGAAATGCCCACGAAAACGGGGCTGATGCTGGGCCTCGGCGAAGAGCGCGAGGAAGTTCTTGCCGCGATGCGGGATCTGGCCGCGCAAGGCACCGACATTCTCACGCTCGGCCAATACTTGCAGCCCACACGCGAGCATTTGCCCATCGTGCGCTACGTCCATCCTGATGAATTCGCCGAGTACAAAAGTCTGGGCGAGCAGATGGGCTTTGCGCACGTCGAGTCAGGCCCTCTGGTGCGCTCGTCGTATCACGCGTTTGAACAGGAAGCCGCCGCCCACGTTTAGATCTGCTTGGCGGCGATCCCGGGAACGCCATTCTCCCGAATGGCGTCGTGCGGATCGCCAATCGGGAGATTGGCGTTCCCGGATTCCCTCCACGCCGCGACACAAAATATCGTAAGATTCGTCCTGAGTTTCATTCCGTAGAGGAAAAATCCGATGAAACGAGCGATCGCTTTCACGACATTGCGTTTTCCAATTTTGATGTTCGTTGGGCTTGTTTGCGCGATTCAGACCTCAGCGGCGCAGAATACCGCGCCTGCTTCTCCGACCGCTCCACCCACCATATCAGGCGCCGATGTGTATCAAAAGCGATGCGCTTCCTGCCACGACCAAGCCGGATCGCGCGCGCCTTCGCGGGACGCTTTGCAGAAACTGTCCGCCGCCAGAATTTTGCGCACGCTCGATTTTGGACTGATGATGGCTGTGGCCTACCCCATCAATCGCGCCGAGCGCGAGGCGGTCGCCAATTTTCTGGGAACCAAGGCGGAAGAATCGCCGCTGCCGGCCAGCGCGTTTTGCGCCGCGAACATCTCCATAATGTCCGGCCCGGCCAATGACACGTGGGCGGGATGGAGTCCGTCAGCGTCGAATGCCCGCTACCAGGCTGCCGAGCGCGCAGGTCTTGCGCCGGGACAAGTTCGGCGCCTCAAGTTGAAATGGGCGCTTGGTTTTCCGGACGACGTCACGGCCTTCGCGGCGCCGTCGGTTTTGAACGGCACGCTGTTCGTCGGCAGCGCCAGTGGAGCGGTCGAGGCCGTGGATGCCAAGACCGGCTGCACACATTGGGTGTTTCAAGCCAATGGCCCGGTGCGCGCGGCCATCCTTCCCGTTCCCAATGATTCTGGAACTACTCTCGTCGTTACGGACCTGATCGGCTGGGCCTACGCGCTCGACGCCAGGTCTGGCCACTTGATTTGGAAAAAGCGCATCGACGAACACGAAGCGACACGGTTAACGGGCTCGTCCGCGACGTTGAACGGCGTCGTATTCATCCCGGCCGCCTCGTGGGAGGAAACCCGTTCGCTCGACCCGCAATATGTGTGTTGCACGTTTCGCGGGAGCATCACGGCGCTCCGCGTTCGTGACGGCTCGGTGGTTTGGAAGACCTACACGGTGGACCCGCCGCAGAAAACCGGCACGAACAGCGTGGGCGTCACTCAGTGGGGACCTTCCGGCGCTCCGGTCTGGTCGGCTCCGACGGTGGACACCAAGCGCGGGTGGCTCTACGTTTCCACCGGAGACAACTACTCGGTGCCCCCGACGACGACCAGCGACGCCGTGATGGCGCTCGATCTGAAAACGGGACGCATCGCCTGGTCCTCTCAGGTGCTCGCGAATGATGCCTATACCTCCGCTTGCCGCACCAAAGGCGTCAATTGCCCGTCAACGAATGGGCCGGACTTCGATTTCGGATCGTCGGCTATTTTGGTTCGCGCCCCGAACGGCAAGGAGATGTTGGTTGCGGGGCAAAAATCCGGCATGGTCTACGCGTTTGATCCGGATGCGAAAGGGAAAATCCTGTGGCAGACGCGCGTGGGGAAAGGCGGCTTGAACGGCGGCGTGCAATGGGGCATGGCCAGCGATGAACAAAAAGTGTACGCGGCGGTGAACGACACCTCCGGCGTGATGAATACTGCCGGGCCTGTTGGCGGCGCGACGTTCGATCCCGTGAAGGGCGGGGGGCTGACAGCGTTGCATCTCGAAGACGGCTCGAAAGCCTGGTTTGCGCCAAGCCATCCGTGCGATCCGCCGCGGCCGGGCTGCAGTCCCGGCCAGTCCGCCGCGCTGACGCTCATTCCCGGTGTGGTATTTTCCGCCTCGCTCGACGGCCACGTGCGCGCGTTCAGCACCGAGGATGGCGAGATGCTCTGGGATTTCGATACGACCGGCCAGACGTATTCCACGGTGAACGGAGTTCCGGCCAAGGGCGGCTCGATCGACGGCGCGGGGCCAGTCATTGCAGGTGGCATGATGTTCGTCAACTCCGGATATCCGCGCAACGGAGGCATGCCCGGCAATGTTCTCTTGGCCTTTGCGCCGGAGGATTCAAAGTAGCGCAGGCTTCAGCCTGTGGGTTTTCGTTTTTGCATGCACGAACCCCCGCAAGCTGAAGAGTGCGCGACTAAACCGTATTAATCCGTATTTACTTATCCATTCAATACGTGTATAAATGGATTTTCTGGAGGTGTCCGTGCATTCCGACGAACTGCTCAGTCCTCGCGACGCGGCGCGTTCCCTGGGCATCAGCTATCCCACGCTCAAGCAGTGGATCTACAAAAAGAAACTCCGCAGCATCCGCACCGCGGGCGGGCACCACCGCATTCCCGCGTCCGAGATCGATCGCTTTCTGCCGCGCACCGAAGAAAAGGACGCCCTGGCCGGACGCCGCAACTTTCGCCGCATCAGCGGACGCAACCAACTGGTCGGCCGGATCGTGGAAGTGCGCTACAGCGGCCTGCTGGCGCAGGTGAAGCTTTCGATCGGCGGACAGCGCATCTCCTCAATCATCACGGCGGATGCCGCGCGCGAAATGCGCCTCGAAAAGGGCCAGACCGCCGCGGCCCTCATCAAAGCTACCGAAGTCATGATCGTGCGCATGTGAATTTCCGGAATTTAAATATGAAAAGCGTCCAAATCATGGCACTGGCGGCGCTCGCCGGGCTGGCACTGATAACGCCTTTTCGCAGCGCTCTCGCCGGAAACGCCGTTTCGATTCCACAGGCGGCGGCGAAACCTTGCGGCATCGTCACCGTCGCCGCGGCCTCGGACCTGACTTATGCGATGAACGAAATCGTGGCGGATTTCGAGAAAGCCACGGGCTGCACGGTGCGCGTGAGCATGGGTTCTTCCGGAAATTTTCTGACGCAAATTGAAAATGGCGCGCCTTTCGACGTGTTTTTCTCCGCGGACATTGCCTACCCGGAAAAACTGGAAGCCGAAGGGCTGGCCGCGCCGGGGGGCACTTACGTTTACGCCATCGGAAAAATCGTGTTGTGGACGCGAAACGATTCCCGCGTGGACGTGGGCAGAGGTTTTGCCGCTCTGCGTGAACCCGCCGTGCGCAAAATCGCCATCGCCAATCCCGCGCATGCTCCCTACGGCCGCGCCGCGGAACAAGCGCTGCGCCAATCCGGCGTCTATGAAGCCGTGAAGGGCCGGCTCGTCCTCGGCGAAAACATTTCGCAGGCGGCGGAGTTTGTGGAATCCGGAAACGCGGACGCCGGGATCCTCGCGCTTTCTCTGGTTCTTTCGCCGGCGATGAAAGACAAAGGGCGCGCCTGGAACATTCCGGAGAATTTGTACACGCCGATTGAGCAGGGGGCGGTAGTAGTGCGCGCAGCGGCGAATCCGCAAGCGGCGCGGCAATTTCTCGATTACATCAAGACGCCGGCGACTGCCGCGCTGCTCGAGCGATACGGCTTTGTGCTGCCCGCAAAGATTCCCGCGGGAGGGAAGCCTTGAACTGGCTGGCGATTGTGCTTTCGCTGAAGCTGGCGGTTTGCGTTGCGGGGATTCTCCTGGCCGTGGGCTTGCCCATCGCGTATTGGGTGACGTTCTCGCGATGGCGCTGGAAATTTCTGGTCGAAGCGATTGTCGCGCTGCCGCTCGTTCTGCCGCCCACGGTGCTGGGTTACTACATTCTCGTGGGGCTTGGCCCGCGCCATTTTGCCGGCAGGATTTGGCAGTCATGGTTCGGGCACACGCTTCCGTTTACCTTCGGTGGTTTGCTCTTCGCATCCGTGCTCTACAGCCTGCCGTTCGCGGTGCAGCCGATTTCGGCCGGTTTTGAAGCGGTGGACCGGCGGCTGATCGAAGCCTCGTGGACGCTCGGCGCCTCCCGAGTGGCGACATTTTTCCGTGTGCTCCTGCCGCTGTCCTCGGCTGGAGCCGTAACCGGAATTGTGCTGAGCTTCGCGCATACGATCGGGGAGTTCGGCGTGGTGTTGATGGTTGGCGGAAATATTCCCGGCGTGACGCGCACGGTTTCGATCGACATTTACGATCAGGTGCAGGCCGCAAATTACGATGTGGCGAACCGGACGGCGCTTGCTCTGCTGCTGTTTTCCTTTCTGGTCCTTGCGGTTATTTACGGCACCAATCGTCGCGCATTGGGTCTGTGGCGGAGGACTTAAGTGGCGCACGCTTCAGCTTGCGGGTTTTGAATTCGCCTCGACAATAAAAACCACACGCTGAAGCCTGCGCCACTAAAAGCGACATGTCACTGGAAGTCTCGATTGAAAAAAATGTGGCGGGTTTCCGGCTGGCGGTGGAATTCACGGCGGACGGGGCGCCGCTCGGTTTGCTCGGGCCTTCGGGTTCGGGCAAGACCATGACGCTGCGCGCAATCGCGGGCCTGGAGACGCCGGACCGCGGGCGGATCGTGCTACACGGGCGTGTGCTCTTCGATTCCAACCGGCACGTCGACGTGCCTGCCCGCGCGCGCCACATCGGATTGCTCTTCCAGAACTACGCGTTGTTCCCGCATCTGACTGCATCGGAAAATATCGCGTTCGGGCTACGGCACCTGCCCGAAGCGGAGAAGAACCGGCGCGTCGCAGCGCAGCTTGCCGCCGCGCATCTTGACGGTTTCGCGAAACGCTACCCTGCCACGCTTTCCGGCGGCGAGCAGCAGCGCGTGGCGCTGGCGCGCGCGCTGGCCATCGAGCCGGCTGCACTATTGCTCGACGAACCATTATCGGCGCTGGACACGCATCTGCGCAGCGCTCTCGAGCGGCAGCTCCGCGAAATGCTGGCAAGCTATGGCGGATCGACGTTGTTCGTGAGTCACAATCTCGAAGAAGCCTACCGCGTTTGCGAAAACCTTGTGGTGCTGGCCAATGGAAGCGTGGCGGCCCAAGGGCCGAAGGAAGAAATCTTCCGCCATCCTCCGACGCTCGAGGTCGCGCGCGTTACTGGTTGCAAAAATTTTTCCCGGACCCGGCTCTTTTCCGATGGCCGCGTGGAGGCGCTCGATTGGGGCTGCCCGCTTCGCGTCGAGCAGAAACTGGCCAAGCCGCCCGAACATGTTGCGATCCGCGCGAATCATGTGCGCGTGCATTCTCCGCAGAAATTAAATCCGGAAAATTCCGACAATGTGTTTCCATGCTGGCTGGCGGCGATGACAGAAACTCCCTTCCGCGTCACCCTCGATCTGCGCATTGGCGCTCCGCCCGCGAGCCCTGCCGATTTTCATTTGCAGGCGGAAGTGTTCAAGCGGGAGTGGGAGGCGTTTCGGGAACTTCCACAGCCCTGGGCAGTGGAACTCGCCGCGGATCGCGTTTTTCTCCTGCCGGATTGAGAAGGTTCTTAAGTGGAGCACGCTTCAGCTTGCGGGTTTTGGCAAGCGCAAACGTCAAAGCCAGCAGCTGAAGACCCCGTGCTTCTCTTCGATTTCAGAAAAGCCAGGGACTTAAAGCCGCATAATTGCTGCATACCGTATGGCACACGGCACTGCTTAACAGGCTGCGGAAAAGTAGTTTATGTTGTCATTCCGAGCGAAGCGAGGAATCTCTCTTCGATTTGGCCCCGTGAAAAGAAAGAGAGATTCCTCGCTTCGCTCGGAATGACAAAATTCCGGGGGGTTTTTTTCCGCAGCCCGCAAAGCCGCATAGATGCTGCATATCGTACGGCACGGCTGCAGCCGTGTCCTGCAAAGATTCCGCTGTTACCTGCACCGGCTCTGAAGAGAGTTCTACGGAAAGCTAATCAAGCGGTTGCGTGGAGGGCGTGCAGGGCGCAGCCGCTCCCGCGCAAGTGTCTCGCAGGAAAAGTCCTCCGGAAGATGAAATTGTGCCGAGGTCGGTTGCCGCGGACTCGAATGTGATGAATCGGCCCGTAGCGCTGATCGTCGCCGCAGTGCTCGCGCCGTTGGCTTGCGCGCCGCCGGTGGCCACGGAAACGCGCTGCGTGGAAGGAGTGCAGCCGGAAGGCGCTCCCGCGCAAGTGTCGCGAACAAATACATCCGTCGCGCCATTCGTATCGCTATCCACCAGATTCATGGCGGAAGAAAGAAACGCCACGTAGCGTCCGTCCCCGCTGATGGAGGGAGAAATACTGTCGCCATCGGCGAGGTTACCGTTCAACCCGATGGAGGCAAGCGTGACGGAAGGCACGCAGCCCGCGGGCGCGCCCGCGCACGTGTCACGCACAAATATGTTTTCAGGCGTTCCGGGAACTTCCGTCACGCCATCGGTCGAAGCCAGCACAACCACGGCGTAGCGCTGGTCCTCGCTCATAGTCGGCGAAGGGAGCGCGAGTGGGCCGGCAGTTGCGGTGGTGGCGCTCGCCGCGGATTGTTCAAGTGTGGTGATCCGCGCAGCCGCGGCAGACGGAGTAAACACGGTGAATGTGAGCGCGTTCGATGTGCCTCCACCGCCCCCATCTTTGCGAGTGAAGACAGTGACCGGGATCATCGAAGCGCTGGCGACATCAGCCACTGAAATTGCAGCATTGAGCCCCGACGGGCTGGCAAAGGTAGTCGTGCGCGAAACGCCATTCCACTGGACTTGGGAACACGGAACCAGGCTCCCGCCGCCCCCGCCACTGGCGTCCACCCCCAGCATGAAGGCCCCGGATCCCGCAGGCGCGCTGGAGGGAATGAGCGACGTAATGACCGGCGCAGGAAGAGGCGTCGTGGAGGGCGCAACGGTAAAGGGCGAAGACGTGGAAGACAAAGATGGAATTGTCGCACTCGAAACCGTAACGGTCGCCGGCCCGGGGAAAGCAGTGTCGGTCGCCGAAATAACCGCGGTAAGCTTCGTCGCGCTCACAAAAGTTGTCTGGCGCGGTGAGCCGTTCCAGTTCACCACGAGTCCATTTGGCACAAAATTTGTGCCGTTCACGGTCAGAGTAATCCCGGCGGGGCTGCAGGCTGGCGTCGTATTGGAGGAGGTCGTGGACGCCGAAAGCGACGTGATGGTTGGAAGGGCAATCGGGAATGAAACGGAGTTGGAGGCGTTGGCGCTCGACGCAGGATTGGCAACTGCCACATTAACCGTCTTCACTGAAGCGATATCCGCGGCCGCGACCGCCGCGGTGAGTTGAGTCGAACTGACAAATGTGGTCGTCAACTGCGTCAGGTTGTTGCCGCTGTCCACCCACTGCACGCCTGAGCAGGGGAGGAAATTGCTTCCGGTAATGTTGAGAGAAAACGGCGCAGTTCCAGCGGTCGCGCCTGCCGGGGAAATGGACGCAATCGCCGCCGTCGCAAGCGTTGAACTCGAAATCGTAAAGGGGGCCGAGGCGGAGCTAACCCCGGAATTGGAAACCGTTATTGATGCGGTTCCAGCGGTAGCTATGTCCGGAGCCTGAATCGCGGCGGTAAGCTGGGTCGAGCTGACAAAGGCTGTGGCGCGCGGCGAACCATTCCAGTCAACGACCGAAGAATTCAAGAAATTCGTGCCGTTCACGGTGAGAGTGAACCCCGAAGGGCTGCACGACGGCGTGGTGTTCGACGAAGTCGTGGAAGACGATAAGGAAGTAATGGCGGGGGCGAGGATCGAGAATGGGAGCCCGCCGGAAGTGCCGCCGCCCGGGCCGATCGTAAATATTTTGACTTGCGCAGTCCCCAGGGCAAGGAAATCGGCAGCCGGCACCGTGGCGCTCAGTTGAGTCGCACTCACGAATGTGGTCGTCAACGTGGTCGTGACGTTGCTCGCGTTCACCCATTGAACGACGGAACAAGGAAGAATGCTTGTGCCGGTCACGGTCAGCGTAAGCGCCGGGCTACCCGCCGCAGCGGAAGTTTGGGACAGAGAAGTGATCGTGGGAGGCACAAGCGCTGTCGCCGGGGTGGAAAGGGTGAAGGGCAAAGAGGGCGATGTCCCATTCGAATTGGTTACTGCTACAACGACGGGTCCGGGAAACGCCGCCTGGGCTGCTGGGATGGAGGCGGTGATCTGGGTCGCGCTAACGAAGGTCGTCGCTTGCGGACTCCCATTCCAATTCACGACTGCGTCGCTCGTGAAATTCGTGCCGTTCACCGTGAGCGTAAATCCCTGACTGCTGCAATACGGCGTGGAGGGTGCCGAAGTTGTGGAAGCCGACAGCGAAGTGATCACCGGCCCTGGCCCCTGAGCCGCACCGATCGTGAAGAGGACCACGTTGGACACTTCTGTCGTCGTGGTGTTGTTGACGTTTGTTGCGGACTGCGCCGAGCCGGGAATCTGCACGGCCACCTTCACGGTCCCGGCGGTGGTGAGGTCCGAGGCGGGAACCGGCGCCGTCAACTGGATGCTACTTACAAGAGTTGTGGTCAGTTGGGTTCCATTCCACAGGATGATTGCGCCGGTCGTGAAGCCCGATCCATTGGCCGTGATCGTGAAGCCAGGTCCTCCCACAATTGCAGATGTGGGGCTTACGAAGCTCAATATGGAGGAGGATGTCTGGATGGAAAGATTCGTGTTGTAGTCGGAGCAGGCGGATGCCAGCCCACACGCCAGCAACGCCACCATCAGCCACTTACTCGAACACATCCGAACACGCTCCTCCCCGAGTCATCCATCCGAGATGCCGGGCCGACGAAAATCCTGTGAGAACATTCCGGGTGCTGAGGAAACCAGCGAAAATTGATCGATCGGGTGCGGGCTCTACATTCACATGCTACGCCCCGATGGAATCGGAGCGCGGAGTCCGCCAGAATTTAGAAGAAAACCCCGCCAAACCGGCCTGTTCCTGATACCACCAGAACACGCCCAAGTCAACACCGGCGCGGCCCACACCCTCTCTTGCAAAACAAGTCAGATGCAGGTCCCGAGCTAAGCCGTTGCCCCCGCAACACCTGTTCCCGGGCCTGAGCCGGGGCCTGCTGCTGGCACGAGAGAGGTTCCCACCCGATATTGCGCGCAATCCCCTCATGGCCGTCACCAGAAAACACACCTTAGCGATTAACCTTTTGGCAGATCATCCCAATCGCGATAATATTTCAGCCAGAGTTGAAGCTGGAGAGTCGCAGTCAGTTACAACTTCCATCTGGATTTCTCGGCAACTTGAACGCATTTCCGGCAATGTTTTAGCGCTTCGCATTGCCACGATTTGACCATGAAAAACCGCATGGCCCGGCCGGCGCCACCATCGGCCTCTTCCCGGAACAAGAAACCCGCGCCTCTCCGCCTTGGGGCCGAAGCCTTCCAATCTCTTTTTGAAAACACTCCCCTGCCCATGTGGATTTATAGCCTGAAAACCCTCGAGTTCATTGCGGTAAACGACGCCGCCGTCGCTCATTACGGATACTCGAGGGAAGAGTTTCTCCGCATGCAGATCACTGAAATTCGGCCTCCGGAAGAATTGCCGCGCCTCTTCTCGAACATGGAGCATCAGCGCACGGAGTGGGTCCATTCCGGCCAGGCGCGGCATCGCCTGAAGAATGGCACGATCATTGATGTGGAGTACGACTCGCACACGCTCGAAGTTCCGCGGCAGGACGCGGTCATTGTGGTCGCACGGGACATCACCGAGCGCAAACGTTCCGAGGAACGGCTTTACTTGCTTTCCCAAATTGTCGAGAGAAGCCCGGAAATGATCGGTCTCGGCGATCCCGACGGCCACATCACTTATGCGAATCGAGCGTTTCTTAAGGCCTTTGGTTATTCGGAGGAAGAAATCCTCGGGAAACACTTCAGTTGCACTTTTTCACCCACGAATCCCGCAGCGTTGATGGCGGAGATTGCCAAGGGTGAGACAAAGTACCTTGAGGGAGATGGCTGGCAGGGAGAATGTCTCCGCATCCGCCGCGACGGTAAGGAATTCCCGGTCTTGCTCAGCAGGGGCGCGATCAGGAACCTCGAAGGCCGCGCCGTGGGAACATTTGGCGTCTCGCGGGACATCACCGAGCGAAAGCGGGAGGAGGAAGATATTCGAAGACTGGCCGCCATCGTGGAGTCCTCCTTCGACGCTATCATGAGCACGACGCTGGAAGGATCCGTGCTCACCTGGAACTCCGGCGCGGAACGAATTTACGGGTATTCCGCTGCAGAGATCATTGGCCGAAACATTGGCATCGTGGTCCCTGCCGAGCAGCATGACGAGGTCTCGGGCGTTCTCGGAAAAGTGAAACAGGGCGAAAAGTTGGAGCAATTCGAAACCACCGCCGTGAGAAAAGACGGTAAGGTGATTCACATTCTGTTGACGGCCTCTCCCATCAAGGACGCGTCGGGAAGAATCGTCGGCATTTCGGACATTGTCCGAGACATCAGTGATGACAAGCGCATGGAGCAGATGTTCCGCCAGGCGCAAAAAATGGAAGCCGTTGGACGCCTGGCGGGGGGAGTGGCCCACGATTTCAACAATCTGCTAGGCGTCATCATCGGCTATACGGAAACTCTTCTGGATCGCATTGGCCATGATGCCGAATTGCGCGGACAGGCCGAGCAAATCGGGAAAGCCGCCAATCGCGCCGCCGCGCTGACTCGCCAACTCCTCGCCTTCAGCCGCCAGCAGGTGCTTGAGCCGAAAATTCTGAATTTGGACATCGTGGTGGCGGAAGTGGAGAAAATGCTTCACCGCCTGATCGGCGAGGACATTGAAATTTTGACCCTGCTGAACTCTTCGCCGGGTTCCGTAAAGGCCGATCAGGGGCAAATGGAACAGGTCATCATGAATCTCGCGGTGAACGCGCGGGACGCCATGCCGCAAGGTGGAAAATTAATCATCGAAACCAGCAATGTCGAAGCGGGTGAGGAGTATGCCCAGAGTCACCAGCCATTTCTTGCGGGCTGGTACATTCTGCTCACCGTCTCGGACACCGGCACCGGGATGGACCAGGAAACCAAATCGCACCTGTTCGAACCCTTTTTCACCACAAAAGAGCTCGGCAGAGGCACGGGGCTCGGCCTCGCGACCGTCTATGGCGTGGTGAAGCAAAGTGGCGGCTACATCTGGGCCTACAGTGAACCGGGACACGGGTCTGTCTTCAAAATATATCTGCCCCGCGTCGATCAGGCGGCGCTGAAGATTCGTGCGAGCGGCGAATCCGTCCAGTTGCTCCGCGGAACAGAGACCGTCTTGCTCGTGGAAGACGAGCAATCGCTCCGCGCCTTGACCCGCGATCTACTGGAGCGAAGCGATTACAAGGTGTTGGAAGCCAGCAGCGGCGATCATGCGCTGGAAGTCGCCGAGCGGCACGGTGGACCCATTCATCTGCTGCTGACGGACGTGGTCATGCCGGGAATGAATGGAGCGGCACTGGCCGCGAATCTGGCCCCGCTGCATCCTGAAATGAAGGTGCTCTTCATGTCGGGCTACACAGGCGGCTTCGCCACTCAAATCGGGCTCCTTGGGGCGGGCGCGACAGTGCTTCAGAAGCCCTTTTCGCGGGATGCACTGCTGCGCAAGCTGCGCGAAGTGCTGGAAGAGGCGGAAGTGCCGAAGACGAACTAACCGAAGAACAGCCCTTGGATGAAGGTCGATCTTCGCTCTGAATCCTCTGGTGGGGTTTTCGGAATGCCAGAAACGAAATCCACAACCAGAAAGCGCTTTGCCACCTGCCACGTTATTTCTGCGGGTTGTGGTCCTTTTGCTTTGAAGCAAGCGCGTCGAGCGACTCGCGCGCAAGTTGTTGTACACGCATTGCGCACGCGGCATCCTGCGGCGGGGCTGCGGCGGCAGCGCGAAAGCGCATCGCTGCCTCGTCGTCATGGCCGAGCTTTGCGTCAATGTCGCCTACGACCAGTTGGAACACAGGATTCTCCGGGAACTCGGCTGTGAGCGGCGAAGCGGCGGCCAGGGCTCGCGCAAATTCGAGGTCGTAGTTGCGCAAATTCTTGGCCATGTTGAAGCGCGCCTCCACCTGCGTCAGTTCGCCTTTGCTGGACGCGATTTCAAGTTGGCGCAAGCCCACCCGTTTGTCTCCGCCGGGAATGCCCATGAAGAAGCGCAATACCTTGGCCATGCCGGAAAGAGTATCCACATAATAGTTGTAAAGTCCCAGGCCCAGATCGGCGTCCGCCATTTCGGGGTCCAGTTCCAGGCAACGGAGCAGGTGCTTGCGCGCGGCGACGCCCGCGCGGGCCACCGGCATTTTCTCAAAGCGCAGGCCCAGCAGTCGTGCGCGCGATGCATAACCCAATCCCGCGTATAGTTCCATCTCGGCGGTGTCCAACTTGGCTATGCTGGCCTCGGCGAGGCGCGTCACCTTATCGGAGAGCGCGATTTCTGCGTCGTCATCGGCGTCGGCGGGGCGCGGCTGGCCCCAGGCGTCAATGGTGTTGTATTTCCGCTCCGACCTCTTGCAATAAATATTCCACCAGAGCAGGTCGGCTTCGATGAGATAGCCGAGAGGATGGTCGGGCCGCGCGGCTTCGAGCTTGTGAGCCAGCGCCACGGCGGCCTCCGGCTTGCCCGAGTACCCCAGACGAATAGCTTCCTTTGCGTCCGCGGGAATATCGAGTTCCGAGCCGCGCGCCCCGCCCGCCAATAACAATGAGCAAGCTGCGAGCGCCAGGCAGAAAAGCGCACGGAAGCATCGGTTTGTCAGCAGAAGGAAAAGATACCGTCCGTGGTCATTCCGAGCGAAGCGAGGAATCCCTCTGCGATCTGCCGCCACAAAAAGAGATAATCCTCGGCACGCAGCGTGCCTGGGAATGACAGCGTTTTGAGCATTTGTGCGCGCTATTGAAATGAGCATCCGGCTATTCCGAATATTTTTTCTCAGCGACATATTTCGGGCTGATGAGCCACGCGCCATTTACGTACATCGCGAAGCATTCTAGCGCATACACGGGGAAAGCCAGATAGCCCGGCGCGGGCATCTGGAAAATTTTCCATTGCTGGCCGATGGGAAACGTATAGATCCACCCTGCGCGCGCCCAGTAGTTCCAGAATTCCCAAAGCCATCCGCACACCCAGCCCGCTGCGAGAAACGAATACAGCCGCGCGCGATTTCCCTGGGCGAGATCCCCCTCAAAAGAAGGCAAGTGCAGGCGGCGGTTGATCGGCTCAAGAAGAAACAGGAAACCGAGCCAGACCAGACCAAACAGATACTCGGCAGTTCTGGCCGGGACCAGCAGCGGCACGATGAGCATGGCCGCGCCGAGCACCATGAACGTCGTCTCTGTCGCGCGGCCAATGCGCAACGGGCGCGAATCCTCCTGAAACCAGCCAAAGGATTCGATGAGCGCGGCGGTCATGAAAATTCCCGGCGTGATGGTTGCGAAGGCCCAGGCGTAGCCGATCCATCTTTCGATTTGCCCCTGCGGCAGGCCGGCGTACGCCCAGTTCGCGAGCCGCAAATTGTACGCTTCAAAAATCAGCCACAGCGGAATCGAAAGCGCCGCCATCTTCAGGAGGCCGCGCGGCTCTTCGCGCAGCCGCGAATGGCCGCTGATCGCAAACACCGCGGCATCGGCAATTAAAATGTACGACGACCAGGCTATCGGGCTGAAATAAGTCGCCGCCGGCTCGATGCCGTGAAACATCAGGTATTCGGCGCAAATCAGCGCGATGACGCCGAGCCAGCCGTGCGGGGGAAACGGCCTGCGGCGCGCGCGAAAAAATTCCACGACAAGTATGGTCACGGTCGCGGCGGTCAGAATAATTCCCAGCTTCAACATTCGTCCGGTTTGCTCCGCCACGATTTTGCATCATTTTGCGATTCCTGCACGAAATAAGCGTGGAGTTTTGAGGACAGGATGTCCGGCTCGTGACGTGCGGATCCATCGAGTGATCACGCCGGACCGATTTCCTTGCGGGCCGAAAGGGGGCGCTTATGCCAGGTATTTCGCGAGCGGTTCCCAATAATTTTTGTTCCAGCCGTCAAGAAGGGATTTCGCATCGCCTTCGGGGAAGGCTTTGTGGTCAAGAACAAGCTTGGTCCCAGCACCACTGTCGGAGAGCTCGAACTTCACAATCGAATAGATTCCCGGTTTCCAGTAGGCGGGGCGCCAGGCTTGCACAATTCGCTCGCCTGGGACTAACTCGATGTGCCTCCCAACAATAATTCCGCCGAAGAGCGAGAACGCGCCGCCTGCTTCAGGGCTGATTTGCGCGGGCGGAGCCCCCGGGGTCATGCGCGTCTTCATCGCGTCACTGAGCTGGACCACCCGGCCGAACTGTTTCGCGTCTGTTAGCGCATCATAGACCCGCTTGCGGCTGGCCTTGAAAACGACTTCCTGGTGGATGGATTCCGCCGAATGGGAAATCTCCTCGTTAGCTTGCGCCCAGGCATGACTTGAGACCAGGGCGAAGCCACTGATTGCCATCGCCACATTCACGATCGCCTGCCGCCGCGTGGGCTCACCGGTAGGTGAAGCCAATTTTGTTCTTTTGTCCATCGTCGCTCTCCTCGATTCGCCCGGCCACGAATTCTCACCAGATTTGCACGCGGTCTGGCGGGGCGAGATAAAGCTTCGCTCCAGGTTGAACATCGAATGCTGCGTACCAGGCGTCAATGTTCCGCACGGTATCGGCTCGGAACTGATCCGGTGCGTGCGGGTCCGTCAGCACTTGCTGGCGGAGCCTGGCTTCCCGTGTCTTCGCTCCCCAGTTTTGTCCAAAGGCGATGAAGAACTGCTGGTCGCCGGAAAAACCGTCCTCTGCAGGTGCGGACTTGCCGGCGAGTGAAGCGCGGTAGCCATCGTAGGCGGCTGCAAGGCCTGCGACGTCCGCGATGTTTTCTCCATTCGTCTGCTTGCCATTCACGGAGAGATCGGGGAACGGCTTGTAGGTGTCATACTGCGCGGCCAGCCTTCCGGTTGCTGCAGTGAAATGCGCGAAGTCCGCGCTCTTCCACCAATTGCGCACGCGCCCTTTGGAGTCAAAGGCGCTGCCTTCCGTGTCAAACGTGTGGCTGATTTCGTGGCCGATGACGGTGCCGATGGCGCCATAGTTGGCAGCCGCAGGAGCCTGCGCGTCGAAGAACGGCGGCTGAAGGATGGCCGCGGGGAAGTTAAGCCCGTTGTGCAACGGAAGGTTGACGGCGTTCACTGTCTGCGGCGTCATGCACCATTCCTTGCGATCCACCGGACGGCCGAGGCGCGCTACATCGCGGTGGTAATCAAACAGGCCGCCGCGCCAGAAGTTGCCGAAGAGATCGCCTGCCTTGACGTCGTATGCGGAATAATCGCGCCAGGTTTCCGGGTATCCGATTCCCACGTAAAGCGTGGTCAGCTTGGCCTGGGCTTCCGCTTTGGTCGCAGGATCCATCCAGGACAAAGCCTCTATACGCTTGCGGAACGCGGCGATAATGTTCGCAACCATCGCCTGCGCGGCAGCCTTTGCTTCCGGCGGGAAGTAGCGTTGTGCGTAGATTTGCCCAACTGCATCGCCGAGCATTTTGTTGACTGCCCCGACGCCGCGTTGCCAGCGGGGACGCTGCTCCGACGTGCCCGTGAGTGTTTTGCCGAAGAAGGCGAACCGCTCATCGGAGACGGCCTTAGGCAGCACTTCCGCGTAGCCTTCAATGAGGTGATATGCCAGCCAGTCTTTCCAGGTGCCCAGCGGGGCCGAGGCGACGAGTGCGGACTCGCCCGTAAAGGCCGTGGGCTGCCAGACAATAAAACTGGACTGCCCGCTGAGGCCCGCGCCGCGGAAGTACTCGGCCCATTCAAGGCCCGGGGCCTTGGCTGTAAAATCGGCCTGCGTCCAAGTGTTGTTGGCTTTCTGGATGTCTTCGCCCTCCGCCAGGCTGATATGCTTTTCGGCGATGGCGCGCTCAAGATCGACGATTCCTTTGGCGCGCGCGTCCGTGCCGGTGAATCCCGCGAGTTTCAGCATGGCTGAGACGTGGGCTTCATACTTGGCACGGAGGTCCCGCATGGTGTCGTTGTCCGCGAGGTAGTACTCGCGGTCGGGCAATTCCAGGCCGCCTTGCAGCAGATAGGCGGCGTAGTGCTCGGAATCGTTGAAGCCGGGCGCGACCCACAGGCCGAACAGGTTGGCGGTATGAAAATTGGTATTATTTAGTGCATCAACATCGGACCGCAGGCTTTCCCCGAAAGCGCGCGCCAGTTCGCTCTTGTTGCGGATGGCGGCGATGGAATCAAGGTGCGGGCGAAGCGGGGCCAGGCCTTTAGTCTCAATGGCGGCCTCGTCCATATAGGAGTTATAAAGATCGGCTATTTTGCGAAGATTGGAACCGGCGGGAGCATTGGCTTTGGCCGCCTCCTGTATCAGGCCGGCGGTGCGTTTGTTGCTCAAGTCGTCGAGAGCCGAGAAGACGCCGATGCGGCTGCGGTCGGGCGGAATTTCGGTGCGTTTAATCCAGCCGCCGTTGGAGTACTCGTCAAAATCGTCGCCGGGCTTGACGGAGCGATCCATGTTCGAGACGACGATGCCGTGAGTCTCTTCTTTGGGCGTGTCTGCAGACGCTTGCTGCGCTTGAGCCGCGAGAAGAGGAAGAGTGATCAGCGCGCAAATTGCGGCTTGCGCGAGAAAAAATTCATAGGACTTTGATGCGAAGCTCATGCGTAGCGCTCCTCCAGGCCGCCGCGGAGCAGGAGCGCGGCCCATCAGGAATAGACGGCAGACAATAACAAAAGGGTAGCATGGCTGCCGCATTCGCTGGAAAACTGCTCGCACCGTCGGAATATTGTGCCCCGCATTTCACCTTCGGCATGCGCGCGGCAATACAAACGTGAAGATGTCTTGCCGGGGGTGAGTCCGTTACCGAGAATCCCATTCATCGGGCCAATCTGGGATGTCATGGAATCCGCGGCGCGTGGTGGTCCTCTCCATTTTGGTGCAAGATCAATTCGGTGGCACGCCCGTGGCTGTCGGTCGAGAATGTGATTTGCGCGTCGACAACCTTCGCAAAGAAATCGTGAACGCCTTCAGGGAAAATTTCGACCGGCCCCTGGCCGGGTGCCTGCGTAATGAGATGATCGCCGTCTCTCCGAACCGCCAGGATGAAATTTGGCGCCAGTTGATAGGAGCCAATGTAGCCGTCAAGTATCTTCGGGTCGATAGAAATTTCCTTGTGCTCCGATGGCAGAGTTACGTTGCCGCCCTCCGCCAATGTCCCCAGATCCCGTGCAATCTCGTCCGGGGCCGCCCCGTTCACGTTTCCTAGCACGATCACCGTAAACTTGTCCTCGGGATAGTAGGCCAGCAATGTGTTGAATCCTTCGATTCCGCCTGGGTGCTCGATCACTTGGTGCCCGTCCACCGCGTGAACCCGCAAGCCAAAGGCATAGTCGTTCTTGAACGGCGTGGTCATGGCCTTAAAAGACGCACCGGAAAGCAGCTTCCCTCCAAAAAGTCCCTGTTCCCAACGCAATAAGTCCTCGGTCGTTGAATATAGCCCGCCCGCGGAGAGAGGAATAGTCATGTCGATGTAGCCAGCGTTGACCAGCCCGTTTGGGCCCTGCGCATACCCTGAAGCCCGATTCTGGATGATAGCGGAGTTTGAGTCGTAGCCCGAGTCCGCCATTCCCAGGGGCTTGAAGATGCTTTCCTTCACGAACTGCGCGTAGTTTTCCCCGCTGATTTTCTCAATCAAGTAACCCAGCAGGACGTATCCCGAGTTGCTGTAACTCCATTCCTCGCCCGGATGGAAATCCAGCGGCTTTTCGCGGAAACGCGCCACGAGTTGCTCGGGCGTGGTTGCAAAAGGTTCCAGTGAGGCATAGTCCGCAAAGCTCGTGAAGTTCGGGATTCCGGAAGTGTGGGTAAGGAGATTGAAGATTGTGATTTTGTCCCACGCCGCCGGAGCGTCCGGCATGTACTTCTTGATCGGGTCGCTCACATTCAGTTTTCCACGTTCCTGAAGCAGCAAGATCGCCGCCGCCGTGAACTGTTTTGTGACCGATCCCATCCGAAACTTCGTCTTCGGCGACGCCGGAACATTCAACTCGAGGTCTGCAAAACCATAGCCCTTATCGAGCAATACATCGGCTCCGCGAGCCACCAGCACCGCTCCCATAAACTGCTTGCGATCCACGAACGTCTGAATCACCTGCTCCATGCGGGAGACATTCGGGGTTGCCGCCGTGTTGCCCTGTGGTTGGGGCGACCCCGCAACGGCCTGACCGGGTGTTGTACGCGAACTACGCGCTCCAGCTACCAGCATCCCAAAAGCGCATACAAATGCCAGGATCAGAGGTGTCCGTTTCATTCTGTACCCCTTTTGAAATTAAACCGGACTTTCGATTTGGGCCTCTCCAGCGAATCGTACGCCTCCCCTGCATTCGGTACAATGAATTTGCGAGCCGACCGGAGGCCGGCGAGGCCGACTGAATCCAGACGGGCCGTTCGTGCTGCCTGACGAATTTTCACTCTCAAATCCTAGGGAGACCGCAAGTCGCAATCTGACTTACCGTCGTCTAACCGCGAAGCTTTAGCCCTTCCAATGCATCTGATATGCTTTGCCCGCTTCGCGCCGGCCATGTCCACACTTTTGCCAGAGGAACAACTCGAACGAGGGCTCGGCCTGAGCGAGGCTGTGGCGCTGAACATGAACGCGATGGTCGGGATCGGGCCGTTCATCGTGATTCCGCTGGTGATTCAGGCCATGGGAGGGCCGCAATGCCTTCTGGCGTGGGTGGCGGGCGCGGTGCTTTCGCTGCTGGATGGGCTGGTGTGGGCCGAACTTGGCGCGGCGATGCCGCGCGCTGGCGGCACGTACGCGTTTCTGCGCGAGATTTACGGACCGGGGCGCGGCGGGCGGCTGTTGTCGTTTCTTTATATCTGGCAGACACTCATTCAGGCGCCGCTGGTGGTGGCCTCGGGCGCGATCGGTTTTTCACAATACCTGACGTATCTGGTTCCGCTCGGCAAATATCAGCAGAAAGCGATTTCGGGAGCGCTGGTTGTTTTTTTGATTGTGCTGTTGTACCGCAGGATTTCGGCGATCGGACTGATCTCGAAATTCTTGTGGATCGGCGTGGTGGGCACCATGCTGTGGATGATCTGGGGAGGGGCGACACATTTTTCGGCGCGCATGGCGTTTGATTTTCCGCCCGGCGCGTGGAACTGGTCGTGGCTGTTTTTCGCGGGGCTGGGTTCGGCGTCGGTCAACACGGTGTACACCTACCTCGGCTACTACCACATCTGCAACCTGGGCGCGGAGATTCGCGAGCCGGAGCGCAACATTCCGCGCGCGATTCTGCTGTCAATTGCGGGAATCGCCGTGCTGTATCTGGCCATGCAGACGAGCATCCTGGGCGTGGTGCCGTGGCGTGAGGCGCAGAATTCGCAATACATTGTGAGCACGTTTGTCGAGCGGCTGTACGGCGCGCGGGCCGCCGCGTTCGCCACCATCATGATTTTGTGGATCGCGTTCGCTTCGCTGTTCACCACGCTGCTCAGCTACTCGCGCGTGCCCTTTGCCGCGGCCGAGGACGGCAATTTTTTCCGGGTCTTTGCGCGCGTCCATCCCAAGAAACATTTCCCGCACGTGTCGCTGCTTTTCCTGGGCGCCGCCTCGCTCGCGTTCAGCGTTTTGTTCCGTCTATCGAGCGTGATCAAAGCGATCATCGCCGTGAGACTGATCGTGCAGTTCATCAGCCAGGGCGTGGGCGTGATGATTTTGCGGCGGCGCTGGCCTCCGGAGCGGCTTCCCTTTAAGATGTGGTTCTATCCTTGGCCGGCGGTATTGGCGATTTTGGGCTGGGTGGCGTTGTTTTATTCCACCGGATGGGTATTCGCCCTTGGAGGGCTTGGGGTGATTGCTTTGGGGATCCTTACGTATATGATTCAGGCGCGATACCGGCGCATCTGGCCGTTCGCCCCGACCGTGGTCGGGGAGGCGCAGCAATGAGACAGTGGCAAAAATTCGGATTGTTTTCGCTGCTGGGCGTGCTCTGCGCGTTGGCTCTGGTATTGACGCGTGTATCCGCGCAGCAGGAAGCTCCCCCGCCCGGGCGCGGGCAAAGCGTCGCCGATACGCTGGAATCCATTCAAAAAGCGCGCGTGGTGACGCGCGTTCTGTTCACCGTGGCCCATCCCGATGACGAAGCCTCCACGCTGCTCACCTATCTGCCTCACGCGCTGGGCACGGACACGACGCTCTTGACGCTGAATCGCGGCGAGGGCGGCCAGAACGCCATCGGCCCCGAGCAGGGCGCGCAACTCGGCATCCTGCGCAGCTCCGAGCTTTCCGCGGCGATGAATGTCGAAGGGCCGCGCCTCTATTTTACGCGCGTCGTCGATTTTGGATTTTCAAAGACGCTTCAGGAAACACTCGAAAAATGGAATGGCGTCGAGCTGGAAGACATGGTGCGCGTGATTCGCATGCTGCGCCCGCAAATTGTTATCAACGGCTGGGGAGAACAGAAAACCGGCCACGGCAACCATCAGGACTCCGGCTATCAAACGCCGAAAGCCGTAGAGGCCGCGGCCGATCCCACCAAGTATCCCGACCAGATTGCTGAAGGACTGAAGCCGTGGCAAGCCGAGTTGATTCTCGATCCGGTGCGCGCGACCGCGCAGGACGAAAAGGTGGACTACACCGGTTCGTGGGTCGTGCCCGCCGATGAAATTTCCCCGATTTGGGGGCTGAGTTACCGCGACATCGCGCTGGAAGGCTACCTGCATCACCGCTCGCAAGGCGTGACGCCGTTCCTCAATTCCCCCTTCCTACGCCGCCCGTATGGCCTGAAGCGGCCGAGCGGCGGCGCGCCTTCGCCTTCCGATTTTGCGCAGCCGCTCACTTCGCTCGCCCGCGTGATTCCGGTGCCGGCTGAGGATTCGCTCGCGGCCGCCGACCATGCGCTCGACCAGGCTCGCATGGCGGCGGAAAAACTGGATTGGCCGGGCGCCGTGCGCTCCATCGCCGCGGCGGGAAAACAGATTGCGGCGCTTGAAGCCCGGGTAAAATCCTCGGCGGATCCACGCGCGACGGACGCGCAGTGGGAACTGGCGCAAGTTCGCGAACGAATCAATCATGCGCTGGCCGACGCCGCAGCCGTGAAGATCGTGTCCAATTCCGATCGTAGTGAACTCGTGGCCGGTGAAAATTTCAGCGTGCGCGCCCAAATCACGTATCGCCCCGATCTGCCTGCCACGTTTTCAAAACCTGTTCTCACGTTCCCGTCCGGGTGGAACATTACAAAGCAGGAAGAAAAAGACGGGTCGACCAATTTCACGGTTGCGGTTCCCGCGGGAGCGAAGATGCCCGGTTCGCCGGGCGACTTCATTTATCCGTTTCCTCCGGCGTTCGTCCACGTGTGCACGCACGTCGAGGCGGATGGCTACGCCTTTGACTTCACCGCGCCCGTACAGAGCCTGCACGCCACTACCGTCAGCGTGTTGAGCTACCCGCTGCGCATCGTTCCGCCAGTCGAACTCACTCCGCAGCCCGAGCAATATGTGGTCGTCGAGTCGCGCCAGCCGAAACAGTTTGAAGTTTTCGCTCGCGTGCATTCCTTTGCGCAGACCTCGTCGAAAGTCAGCGTCGGGGTTGAAGTGCCTTCCGGCTGGAATGCCCCTGCGCCGCAGGCCGTCGAATTTTCCGGCGCGGGCGATCGCCTCGTTCACCTTACCGTCACGCCGCCATCAAAAATTGCGGCGGGAAATTACGAGTTGAAAGCCTTTGCGAAACGCGGCGAGGAAAAATACGAAACATCGCTCGTGCCGCTGCCCTCGCTGCCCACCTATTTGTGGAGCGCGCCCGCCACGGTGCCCGTGCACGTGTTCTCCATCGCCCTGCCGGAACATCTGCGCGTGGGCTACATTTCCGCCGACAACGACGCCATCCCGGATTCGTTGCGCCGCGTGGGCGTGGACGTCGAGATGCTCGACGCCAATGCCGTGGCCTTCGGCGACCTCAGCCGGTTCGACTCCGTCGTGGTCGGCATGCGCGCGTATGAATTGCGCTCCGACGTGGTCGCCTCGAATGCGCGCCTGCTGGAGTACGCCGCGGGCGGCGGCACGCTCGTCGTGCTGGACGAGCGGCCCGCGGTCTGGGACGCACTCAAGCCCGCTCCCTTCACGGCGACGATGGGCCCCGGGCCGCGCGTCACCGACGAAAACGCGGCGGTGAATTACACCGATCCCGCCAGCCCGCTCCTGAATTTTCCGAATAAAATCGCGCCCCACGATTTCGACGGCTGGGTGCAGGAGCGCGGCCTGTATTTCTGGGAAAAGTGGGACGCGCAATACCACACCGTGCTCACCATGCGCGATCCCGGCGAAAAAGACCTAATGGGCAGCCTCGTCTGGACCCGCACCGGCAAAGGCACCTACATCTATACGGGCCTCTCTTTCTCGCGCCAGTTGCCCGAGGGCAACGCCGGCGCCTTCCGCCTGTTTGTCAACTTGCTAAGCCAATCACGCAATCAAACCAAGTAGTCATCGATGAACGCACGTCTTTGGGAAGTGCATCTCCGGGTGCCGCACTCTTCACACTCTTCGTGAAGGGTGTGGGTCTAGAGTCGCGTCGGTGCGGGGAGCGAGGGCCCGCAAGCGACTTCCATCGGGGCAGTTTTGCCCGCGTCTCTGCGGCCACGATTCGCTTTGACACGAAACTCGTGTTACACTATACTCGTGTAATGAAAACTAAATTGCGCAACGTCACCGTCACGCTGGAGGAACCGGTGGCCCGCTGGGCCCGCATCGAAGCGGCTCGAAAAGACACCAGCGTCTCGCGATTGCTGGGAACGATTCTCAAAGAGCAAATGCTCCATAGCGACGGCTATGAGAAAGCCATGCGTCGCGCTCTAACTCGCAAGGCCTTCCTCAAAACCGATGGCCGCTACCCGTCGCGCGAGGAAGCCCATGACCGCGCCGGTCTTCGTTGATACGAATGTCTTCCTTTACGCGCTCGACCGAGCGGACCTGAACAAGCAACTGGCGGCCCGGGTCTGGCGGGAGGAACTGTGGAAGAACCGCCTGGGAAGAATCAGTTTTCAGGTGCTGCAGGAGTTTTATGTCAAGGCCACCCGAAAATGGCCGGAGGGTCGCGACGAGGCGCGCGCCGAAGTAAAAGATCTGCTGGCGTGGGGACCCGTAGCGGTGGATGCTGCGATTCTGGAACGAGGCTGGAAGCTACAAGACCGTTATCAACTTTCGTATTGGGATGCACTCATCGTGGCCGCTGCAAAATCTGCCGGTTGCCGGTATCTCCTGACGGAGGACTTGCAATCGAACCAAGATCTGGACGGCATTCTGGTGATTAGCCCCTTTCTTACCGAGCCCGCATCCCTATTGCGCGAGTAGATTTCGACGCTATGGCGGGTCCTGACGGGGTTGCCTTCCAAAGTTCACACCCCGTTACGTGTCTTGACAACTCCTCCGCAGTGGATGAGACTGAGTCCCCCCTTCCAGAAAGTAGATTCCCTAGTTCGCCCAGCTTGCCGGCACCTTTGCGTCCCGCGAAGGCTTGCGTCGAGGCTGGCCTTGCATTTCCGGAACTCAGGTCAGACCAGCCCGGAATGGGAATCTTGAGGCTGCACGGTGTCAATGAACGGGATCCCGATCCGGATTCTTTTGGTAGGGGAAGCGAAGGAGGCATGCCGTCTTCGCGGGCTGCTGGACACGGAACAATCCACCCTTTTTCACATTGCGCACGTCGCGGACCTCGACTTTGCCGCCGAGCGCCTGACCATCGATGCAGCGGATGTTTTGCTGCTCGAATTGGGTTGCAAGGCGCGGCAGGGCAGGGCCTATGTGCAAGCCGCGCGTGCCGCTGCGCCGGATACGCCCGTGGTCGTTCTGGCGGACTCGGAAGACGAACCCTTGGCCATCGAGGCGTTGCAGCAAGGCGCGCAGGATTTTCTGGTCAAGGATCGCCTGGATAGCCCTGGCCTGGTGCGGGCGCTGCGCTACTCGATCGAGCGTCACCGCCTGCAGAGGAATTTGCAAAATCTTTCCCTGATCGACGATCTCACCGGGCTTCATAACCGCCGCGGATTTCTGGCGCTGGCCGAGCAGCATCTGCGCATGATTCAGCGCAAGGGCGCGGCGCTGCTTATCTACCTGGATTTGGACGATTTAAAACTGATCAACGATTTCTACGGACACCTGGAAGGCAACCGCGCGTTGATCGTGACGGCCAATGTTCTGCGCGCTTGCTTTCGCCAATCGGATATTCTGGCGCGGCTTGGTGGCGATGAGTTCTGCGTCCTGATGACGGATGCCGGGGAGGACTCCGCCCAGCAAGTCCGCACGCGCCTGCTGCAGCGCACGGATTTCATCAATGCGCTCTCCTCCTGGCGTTTCCGGCTTTCCCTGAGTGTGGGGATCGCTGACGTGCCTGTGGTTCACCAGCCGTCGCTCGATCAAATGCTCCGGATCGCCGATACGCAAATGTATGAAGAAAAGCGCAAGAAACAATTACGCGGCTCCGATTCGCCGGCCCTCAAACATTCGACCCACGCCTAGCACCTTCTGGCCAACCGCATCGGCTCATGTCAGCCCACTGAAGCCGGCCCCTTGAATTGCCGATAGATAGGCCGTGGAGTGTCCGCCGGGAAGTGCGTACATTCGCGTACTTCTCTTTACTCCACTGCCAGGCAGGACAGGACGGGGGAAGAATGCAGTTCGTCAAAGACCTGATTTTTCCGGGGTGCTTCATCCCGCACGGCGTTTGCTATTTGCGGACTTGGAGCCAAATCGGGCTGCACGCGGTATCGGATTCCCTGGTTCCAATTTCTACCCCGCCAATCCTTATACCCCTGGCGCATCACTTTCGCGAAACGTTGTATGCCCCGGGCGTTCACTGGCTGCCCGCAGATCAGCCATCCCTGCGCCAAGCCGTGACCAATCGCATGGAGAAGCGCGCATGAGCCAAACGACTGCGCATGCTTCGCTGACCAAGTTGTGGAACATGAATGCGCCTCTGCGCGTGATGCTAATTGAGAGGTCCATGGCCGATGCTGAGTTGAATCTTCAGGCGTTGGAACGCTTCGGATTTCATTGCAAGCCGCAAATTGTGTCCACGCGCGCGGAACTCACGCGGCAATTCGGGCGTTTTCCCTTCGATATCGTTCTTGCGGATTACCGTCTTCCGGGCTGGACCGGCATGGACGCGTTTTCCGCAATGCGCCAGGCCGGACATGATGTTCCCTTCATTCTGGTTACTGGAATCCTCGGCGAAGAAGTGGCCGTCGAGTGCATCAAGCAGGGCGTCACGGATTATGTTTTGAAGGAGCACCTGGCCCGCCTTCCGCTGGTCGTGGCCAGGGTGCTGGAGGAAAGGGCTCTTCGCGACGCCCGAAACTTGATGGTGCAGGCGCTGCGGCAAAGCGAAGCCAACTCTCTCTTTCTCTTTGCCCACAATCCCCTGCCCATGTGGGTTTTCGAGAAGGAGACGCTGCAATTTCTTCAGGTGAATGATGCGGCGCTTCGCCATTACGGGTATGAACAGATGGAATTTCTGCAGATGAGCGCCCCCGACCTGCATCCGGCCGAGGAAGTTGTGAAATTGTTGGCAGCTTTTCAGAGCGGCACTCCGGAAGCTTTACACGGGAGCCAGTGGCGCCACCGCAAAAAAGATGGATCGGTAATCGACGTGGAAATGTTTCTCGGGCAGATGGAATACTCCGGACACGCCGCCGCACTCGTTGTGGCTCAGGACATCACCGAACGAAAACGGGCGGAAGAAGAGAAGCAGAAATTTTTTACGCTGGTGGAATACAGCCGCGACTTCATCGCCGTGGCCGATCTTCACGACAACGTGCAATACGTTAACCCCGCGGGCCGCGCCATACTGGGGATCGAGAGCGCGGAGGCGGTGAAAGGGACGCATTCCCTCGATTACGTCGTCTGGGACGATCTGCCCCTGGTGCATGGCACAATTTTGCCGGCTCTTTATTCGTCCGGACACTGGGAAGGAGAATTGCGTTTCCGCCATCGCCAGACCGGAAAGTCCCTGCCCATGGACTTTGTGGGATTCCAGGTTAAAGACCCGCAAAGCGGCGAGCCGCGCTTCGTCGCCACCGTCTCAAGAGACATGACCGAGCGCCGCGCACTCGAACAGCAGTTGCAGCAAGCGCAGAAATTCGAGGCCTTCGGCCAGCTTGCCGGAGGGATCGCGCACGATTTCAACAATGTGGTCGGCGCAATTCTGGGATGGGCGGAATTGGGAGAGGAGCAAGCCGCTTCCGGCAATGCGACTCTGGAGAATTATTTCAAAAAAATTCATTTTCAATGCGACCGCGTCACGGCGCTCATCCAGCAGCTGCTGGCATTCGCGCGGCGCCAGATTCTTGAACCGCGCAGTCTCAGCCTGAATCAAACGGTGCGCGACGTAATAAACCTGCTCGACAAAGTGATTGGTAAGGACATCGAGATCAAAACGGCCCTGGAAGAAAATTTGTCGGTCGTGCGGGCCGATCCGACGCAGATCGAGCAAGTGCTCATGAATCTTTGCATCAATTCTCGCGACGCCATGCCCAAAGGCGGCCGCATCACCATCGAAACGCATAACGTCGCCTTTTCCGAAGAGGACTGCCGCGGCGCTTCCGGACTCCAGCCGGGGCTCTTTGCCGAACTCCGCATAAGCGACACAGGGGCCGGCATGGACGCCGCCACACGTGAAAGAATCTTCGAGCCTTTCTTCACCACCAAGGGAACGGGCAAGGGGATCGGCCTGGGGCTTGCCACTGTCTACGGCATCGTCAAACAGCACTGCGGATTTATTCTGGTGGAAAGCGAGTCCGGCCATGGCAGTACATTCCGAGTTTTCCTCCCGGTCAACGAAACCCCCAAGCAAGGTGAGCTGCGCCCAACTTTTCTGGATGCCTTGCCGGCCCGCGGCGGCACGGAAACGATACTGCTCGCCGACGATCACGATGGAATTTGCGAGATGGCGCAATCCGTCCTGAAGGCAAAGGGATATCACGTTCTGATTGCGCGCGATGGCCAGGAAGCCATCGAGGTTTTTACCGCGAACCATGACCGCATCGGGCTGGTTTTGCTGGATGTGATTATGCCGCAGCGCAGCGGGCCGGAAGTTTTTGCCGCCATCAAGGCCCTCCGTCCTGGTGTATCTGTTGTATTTACAACAGGTTATAGCAATGAAACGGCCGTGCTGGCGGACCTGCTGGAGCGCGGCGTGGCGGTCCTGCGCAAACCTTACAGCCCGGCGACGCTTTGCCGCCGCGTCCGTGAGGTCCTCGATGCTGCCGCCGCAACTTCCGCCCTGCCTGCGTGATCAGTACCAACCTCAGGATCGTAAATCTTTCGCAAATTTCGTTGTTGACACGACCTGCATGGTATGCTATTTCCTCACTCAGATTTGAGAGTCGGGTTTTGTACCACTGAAATTTCACGAATCAGCAAAGGCAATTATCGGTTTTAATTGATCGAGTTTACCCAGCAACACCCCACCCCACCCCGGGAGGTGATGACCAATCTGGTTATCACCTCCCTTTTTTAGGTGCCTATCCCCTGATTTTCAGGTCCAGGCCGGTTCGATACTCGAACTGATCTGATTACACCGTATCTGACTGTTCCCATGGGATTTACACTTGGGGCAGCAAAGGCTGCCGTAGACCTGGGATGCTTTCCGGTAATTTAGGCGTTCAATTCAAGACAGATTCTTCGGGGACCAATCATCCGGGGGAAAGCTTATGCGCCAGAAGTCCGCATTAGGTTTCGTGAATTCGATGGCGGTATTAAATTTCTTGGCCTCTTTGGGTGTGACCAGCTTTACCGAGCATTCGACTTTCTCGCCGGTCACAATGTTTTGCAGGCTGACGACCTGGCCCGGATCCAACGGGACACTGGTTTCCACCAGCGCCCCATGCGCGTTCAGGACGATGGTGTGAGTTTCCTCGGTGAAAGGAGACTTATTGGCCCTCTTCCCTTCCAGAATCACGCGAACCTGAAGAAACAGGCGCTGGCTGCGTCTGCGAGTCGTGGTGTTTTCCATTATTCCGAAACCCCGGGGATTCCGGCGATCTGCGCTTGACGACACATTAAGTTCTTATAACACGGCCTAAATCAATCTGGCGAAGACTGAAGGCGGTTTGTGCATCGAATAGTAATACTGGCTTAAGAACCTATTCGGTTCGACCACAAAAGTGGCGCAAAACGACTCGAGCAAACGCAGTTTTTGCGTTTGCGCGCGCTCCAATTATAAGACGCTCAGGGCATCCTTTTCGCGCGCTTTTCCTGAGCGCTTTGCCGCGTACAGGATGCGATCGGCGCGCTCCAGAAATTGTTCCGTGGTTTCGCCCTTCTCGTATCCCACCCATCCTGCCGAGAAGCCAATCTGAATTTTCGTGCCGGCGTATTCAGTTTCCATGGGACGCAGCCTGTCCAGAAGAATTTGCGCGTGGTTGGAAGTGCATCCCGGGAGCAGGACCAGGAACTCGTCTCCTCCCATGCGCGCGGCAATGTCCGATTTGCGGGTCACACAGGTGAGGCGCCGGGCGAACTCCTTGAGGACCTGGTCTCCGGCGGGATGGCCGTAGGTATCGTTAATTTGCTTGAACTTGTCCAGATCGAAGGAAATCACGGTCAGAGCGTGGCCGTAACGCTCGGAACGCGCGGCCTCCGATGCCAGGCGCCCTTCCGCGGAGCGACGGTTGGCAAGGCCTGTCAGGGCGTCGAACATTGCCAACTGCTCGAACTCCTCCGCGCGCGCTTGCAGGATACGCATCTCTTCGATTTTTTTGGAGAAATCCCGCCGCAACCGCTTCACCGTGACCTGCTGATAGATGGTGTAACCGTTGAAGATCAGAACCAGCCCAATCAGGCCGCGGACGGCGCGATCCAGGCTAGCTTGGAAGAATGGGTCGTCCACTTTGACGAGGCCCGGAAAGCTCATGGTGAAGACGGCAAACGTCAGCAGCAGCATGACGATGACAGCCATGCTCCAGAGCCACCAGTCCCGCCGCTCCAGGTTACGCAGTTTCGCTTGTAGCTCGGGCAGGCTCGCCTTCGAGGAGGGATCGGGCTTGTGCGCGGGGGAAATAGGTGGCAAGGAACTCATGGCTGGTCGCGAGTCCCGCACGAAATCAGGAACCCGCCACTCAATTATAAATCCCGCGGAAAGAGGGGAAGGAAGAAATTGCGCGCGCCGTACCGGAAAGTCCACTGCTCGCAGGGACAGTTTCGCGAATAGTTGCTGCGACGCGAATGCACTCGTCCGAAGGAGCAGCGGGGCCGCCTTATCCTAGTTTGCAAATTCGTGGCGCCGTGCTGCGAACTACCGGGGAGGGTTGCCCGATGCAGGTGAAGGAAGAAAGATTAGCCGCCCTTTTTCAGTTCGGCGAGGACCAGCTTGGCAACTTCGCGCAGCGTTTCAAACACGCCCTGGCCGGTGATGGCAACGGCCTCATTCACGGGCTCGCCTTTTACCTGCAGTTGCTTGCTGAGGTCTGCCACGGAAAGGACCCCGGGGAGATCGCGTTTATTGAGCTGCAGGACGTAGGGAATAGTATTGAAGTCGAGTTTATGTTCCTTGAGGTGTTCGCGCAAATTGTCAAGCGTTTCCAGATTTGCGTCAAGGCGTTCTTCTTGCGAATCCGCGACGAAGACCACGCCGTCGGCGCCTTTCAAGATCAGCTTGCGGCTGGCCTCATAGAACACCTGGCCGGGTACGGTATAAAGATGAATCCTGGTTTTAAATCCGCGGACGGTGCCCAGGTCGATCGGCAGAAAATCAAAAAAAAGCGTGCGGTCCGTTTCCGTCGCCAGGGAAATCATCTTCCCTTTTTGCGCGGCCCCAGTGTGGTCGTAGATCCACTGCAGGTTGGCCCTCTTACCGCCCAGACCGGGGCCGTAATAGACCAGCTTGCAGTTAATTTCGCGAGCAGGAAAATTGATAAAAGGCACAGTTGTCCGGTCGAACCGGGTTCTCTTTTATAACACACGCATGTAAGCAGGCCAATCCTCAAACCAGCACAAGTTGCTCGCCAGGCATTGGAAGGGCCCCGGCGGCCCGTCGCTGGTTCCCTGACAAGCACATTTGATGCAACTTTGCAGGGGATCGGCTTGCGTCCATTTCATGGTGTTCTCCGCTCTATTCAACCCGGCTGAATGGGCGGGCATCTTTTCGAGGGGTTTGAGCGAGCACCGGGAAGGTGCGCCTCTCTAATGTTTTGATTGCGGAAAAAGAAAACGATTGGTCTATACTCTTGTGCCTAATTCCCAGTAGAGGAGAAAACCGCATATGAAAGGTTTCGTGGTTGGCGTGCTGGTAGGAGCTGCGTTATTCGCGGGCGGGCTTTACTATTACTTTGTTTCCGGGATGGCTCCCGCGGCTGTGGCAGATCCGCCGATGATGATGGAGCGGAAGATGGCCAGCCGATCGCTCGGTGCGCATATTGATAAAGCAAATATTCCGGCGCCTCCTATTCAGACCAGTGAAGATAACTATGTGGCGGGCGCCAAGCTTTATAGGGACAATTGCTCCGGGTGCCACGGTCTGCCCAACCAGCCCCCTCCAGCGGTGTCCGGCAATTTTTACCCCGACGCGACCTTGATGTTCAAGGGCAAGGGCGTCACCGACGATCCTCCTCAGGAAAGTTACTGGAAAGTAAAAAACGGCATCCGCCTGACCGGGATGCCGACCTTCAAGGGCATATTGGACGACACGCAGATGTGGCAGGTTGCGCTTTTCGTGGCCAACGCGGATAAGCTTCCGGATTCCGCTAAAATATTGTTGGTTCCCGAACCCGTTCCGGTCGGAACGACGACCGCTGCGACGCCGGCG
This sequence comes from Candidatus Acidiferrum sp., assembly GCA_035483715.1. Lineage (GTDB taxonomy): Bacteria > Acidobacteriota > Terriglobia > Acidiferrales > UBA7541 > Palsa-360. The sequence goes on along the minus strand of DATHPN010000013.1, from coordinate 4,463 downwards.
CCGCCAAAAGCCGCCGCTCCAAAGAAATAATTCGTGTCTGCGGGGGAAGCGAAAATACTGCTCTTCCCCTTCGCTTGCCAGCAGCCGCGTTGACGATGCTTGAGACCTCTGTTAGACTGCGGAAAATGGCGCGGACGGGAAAGACGACAAAACACGCGAGACACGGGGCAGCGGCCCCTTCGAGAACTCGTAAGGCATTGAAAAGCAAGGAAGACAGCAAGATCGCCGCGCATGCGGAAGCGGTTCGCCAGATGGTCGATCCCCAATTCGAGCAGCAATTGAAAACGTACGAGCAGGCTGTCCAGCATTTCCACCAACAAAAATTTGTGAAGGCCAAAGAGTTACTCGAAAAGGTCCAGTCGGGCCCGAGCAAGGAGTTGGCGGATCGCGCACGGGTTCATCTCCGCATCGTTGAACAGCGCATGGCCAAGCAACCCGCCCCTTCCGTGCGCACGCCGGAAGAGCACTACCAGGCGGGAGTGGCCATGATGAATCTGGGACGCTGGGACGAAGCGCGCGATCATTTGCTGCGCGCGCGCAAGCTTGCGCCCAAGGCCGATTACGTTTTCTATGCGATGGCCGCGCTGGATTGCTTGACCGGAGAAGCGGAATCGGCGATGGAAAATTTGAAAGTCGCGATTCAGTTGCGTCCGGAGAATCGCTACCACGCGCGCAACGACGAAGACTTCGCATTTCTGCAGGAAGATCCCCGCTTTACCGAATTGCTCTACCCCGAGCGCGAAGCCTCCGGCGTTTGAAACCAGTTGCGCCGCGAATTCGCTCCATAGCGATGCGATCCCGATGAAAAAAAGAACGCGAAAACGCAGCGTGGCCCCGGGTGGAGTGCGCGTGGTCGCGATTGGCGGAGGCACCGGGCTTTCGATGCTGCTGCGCGGCCTGAAGCACTACCTCGCGCGGCGGCGACAGGAGTCGGAACGCCATCCGATCAGCGATCTCGCCGCGATCGTCACGGTCACCGATGATGGAGGAAGCTCGGGCCGCCTGCGCCGCGAATATCGAGTGCTTCCCCCGGGCGACATTCGCAATTGCATGGTCGCGCTCTCGCAGGATGAAGCTTTGCTCGGCCGCCTGTTTCAATACCGCTTTCATGCGGGCCGCGGTTTGCGTGGGCACAGTTTTGGAAATCTGTTCCTCACGGCGCTCAGCCACGTGACAGGCGATTTTGCCGAGGCCGTGCGGGTCAGTGGAGAGGTTCTGGCCATCCGGGGACGGATTTTTCCGACCACACTGGAAAATGTTTCCCTGGAAGCGGTGATGACGGACGGGAAAATTGTTCTGGGCGAAACGCGCATCGCGAAAAGTGGGAAGAAAATTCGCCGCCTGAGCCTGCGCCCTCGCCGCGTCCGCCCGCTTCCCGAAGTGCTGGAGGCGATCCGTCAAGCGGACCTCATTCTGATCGGCCCCGGGTCTCTCTATACCAGCATTCTGCCGAATCTCCTGGTTTCAGGCGTCTCCGAGGCGATTGAGAAATCCTCCGCGACCCGTGTTCTGATTGCGAACCTGATGACTCAGCCGGGAGAAACACAAGATTATTCGCTCGCCGACCACGTGCGCGTCATTTACGGCCACACGCGGCGCAAGTTCATTGACTGGGTTGTTGCGAGCAACCAGCTCATCTCCACGGAAGTAGCCCGCCGTTATAGCGCGCGTGGCGCTGAGCCCGTCCGCGTGGATATCCAGGATCTGCAGGGCTTAGGAGTGCACTGCCTGCTCGACAATCTGCTCGAGGAACACGGCGTCGTGCGGCATGACTCGGCGCGTCTTGCGCAGCTCCTGATCGAGGAATTCGTCGCGCGCCGCCCTCCCGCCCACTGAACCAAATCGATCCCTTCAGATGGCACTCCCCATTTTATTTCTGATCACACTCCTGGTGGTGATGCGGGGGGATTTTTGTGGCACCGGCATCTTGCCGGCGATTTTCTGACCTCCACAAATTTCAAAAACGCCGGCGGGACGCCGGCGCCACAACATATCGCGCGCCAAACTGCGTGCGGGGTACGGCTGCCAAATTTTGAATCCTCGTCAAAATAATCGGGTTAAATCCTCTCCCAGGTTAATTCCTTTCCTTGCGCGGGGCGCGGTTTGATTCGTATACTGGCGGTGACAGGTCCTTTCGCCGGAATATTTTTGCAGTATGGGCCGGCCTCACCGCGTGGGGAGTTTCCTTGCAGGTTGCAAATGCAACGCTGCTGGTTTAAGAGGAGCGTTTTCCATGGCCACGCTTGCTGTGCACAACGAATTCAATGTTTATGAATCGGCCGACGCGCGTTTTGAAGCGGCCGCCCGCAAATTGGGATTGGAAGAGGGGCTGTACCGCTTCCTGAAATATCCGAACAAGGAAATCACTGTTTATATTCCGGTGGTTCGGGATAACGGCCGCCTGGAAGTTTTCATCGGTTACCGCGTGCATCATTCCATCGTTCGCGGGCCGGGCAAGGGCGGCATTCGATTTGCTCCCACCGTGACGCTGGATGAAGTTCGCGCGCTGGCCAGTTGGATGACCTGGAAGTGCGCGGTGGTCAACATTCCCTTTGGCGGAGCAAAGGGCGGCGTGATTTGCGATCCCGAAAAATTATCCAACGGCGAGTTGGAGCGCATCACGCGGCGTTACACGGCTGAACTCATCGAGTGGTTTGGCCCCGAGCGCGATGTGCCCGCGCCCGATCTGGGAACCAACGAGCAGACCATGGCCTGGATCATGGACACGTATTCGATGCACGTGCGCCACACGGAGACTTCCGTGGTGACCGGCAAGCCCATCGATCTCGGCGGATCGCGCGGGCGCCACGAAGCCACGGGACGCGGCGTCCTCATCAACTGCGACCGCGCGCTGGCCAAATTTCGCATGATGCGCGTGAACACGCGCGTCATCGTGCAAGGGTTCGGCAATGTAGGCTCGATGGCCGCGAAACTGCTGCACGAGGCCGGCTACAAAATCGTGGGCGTGGCCGACATCCATGGAGCGCTCTACAACGAAACCGGCTTTGATGTTCCGAAATTATTGGACTGGGTGATTGGCCAGCGCAAACCGCTCCCGGATTTCCCCGATGGCGGCGCGAAAATGAGCGCGAGTGAAATTCTGTTCCAGCCCGCCGAGGTCGTCATTCCCGCGGCCGTGGAAAACCAGATCACTTCCGAGAACGCGCACCGCTTGCAGGCCCGCATCCTGTGCGAAGGCGCGAACGGGCCGTGCACGGCGCTGGCGGACGATATTGTGGACCGCAAGGGGATCTTCGTGGTTCCCGATATACTGGCCAACGCCGGCGGCGTGACGGTGAGCTATTTCGAGTGGGTGCAGGACCGCCAGGGATATTTCTGGAGCGAAAGGGAAGTGAACGACCGATTAAAGGACGTCCTCGAACGTAGTTTTGATGAAGTGGTGCGCTACGCGGAAACTCATCACGTGAATAACCGCGTCGCCGCGTACATGCTCGCGATCGACCGCGTCGCTTTTGCGCTGAAGGAACGTGGAATTTACGCCTGACAGGAGTACTATATCGCGGCCCGTCCGCAGCCTGCTGGAAGCCGGACCGCGCCGGGAAAATTGCCGAAACAGCGAGGTTGCAAATAACCATCCCTAACCGATGATTCCCGATTCCATCTCTCCGGGAGCGGTGAAGTCCGAGGACGAACACCGCCGCGACATCTGCACGGCGGGTCGGTGGACTCACTGCCGCGCCTTTGTGGCCTCGACCGACGGCAATATTTCCGTGCGTCTCGATTCGCGCCGCGTGCTCACTTCTCCGACGGCCATCAGCAAGGGCATGATGGTCCCGGACGATCTGGTGATCACCGATTTGCGGGGCCGCAAGCTTGCCGGACGCCGTGAAGCTTCCTCGGAACTGGCGATGCATCTCTTGATTTATAATCGCCGGCCCGACGTCCATGCGGTGGTCCATGCGCACCCGCCAACGGCGACTGCGCACGCCGCCGCGCGAATTCCTCTCAACAAGGCGCTGCTCAGCGAACTGATCATCGCGCTCGGCTGCATCCCGGTCGCGCAATACGGCACGCCCGGTACGCAGGAACTATCCGACGCGCTCGAGCCGATGGTGCAACATTACGACGCAATTCTCCTGGCCAATCACGGTGTCGTGACTTGCGGACCCGACTTGCTGACCGCTTTTTTCCGCATGGAAACCGTCGAGCACTTCGCGCAGGTGTCCTACATGACGGAGTTGCTGGGGAAACAAGTCTTGCTTTCTGGGCGCGATGTGGAAAAATTGCTCGTCGCGCGGGCGCGATATGGCACGACGACCGCGTCCACTGTGATTCCGGGCTGCCCCATAACGAGTGACAATGCGGCAAGCAGCGAACAGAAGCCGGAGCGCATTTCCGTCACACGCGAAGAGCTGGAAGCGTTGATCGAGGAAGCGGTGCGCAAGGATCGCGCTCTACGATAAGACACGCGGTGAGTTGATCGCCGAATTCCAGGCAGATAT
>DATHPN010000012.1:0-3839 GCA_035483715.1 Candidatus Acidiferrum sp. | reverse complement strand
AGCGGCGCCCGCTGCACCGCCGCCAGATTCATACCCTCATGAAAAGCGCCAGTGGATGTGCCGCCGTCCCCGATCCAGGTCATGGCCACCATCTTCTGTCCCAGATATCGTCCCGCCATGGCTACGCCGGTCATTACCGGGATGAGATCGCCCAGCATGGAAATGGGCGAGATCACGTGGCGCGTCTTCAAATCGCCAAAATGGCAGGTTCCGTCCTTGCCCTGTGTCGGCGAGGTGGCGCGAGCCATGTACTGCGTCATGATGTCTCGGGGTTTGAATCCGCGTACAAGGAGCGAACCCACATTGCGAATCAGCGGCGCGATCCAATCGCCTTTCGCCAAGGCATAGGCTGTGCCTATCGAAGTAGCTTCCTGTCCCAAGCTTCCGTACAGGCCACCGACGATTTTGTTTTGCCGGAAAAGACGAACCAGGAGTTCATCGAGCGAGCGATTGAGCCGCATAAAGTAGTAGAGCTCGAGCGCTTCCTCGCGTTTCAGTTCCGGGCGCGCAGAGTCGGATTTCATGAGCTCTCCTCGTATTGCCGCATCCTGAAATTCTCGGCCACACTCATCATCGGGCTGAGACGAGATCACCCGTTGATATTGCTGCTGGCTCGGGTTCGCCTAACCACCGACGCAATTCCGAGAGATCCGCAGGCACCAGTTCCAACCCAAAGGTATTGCTGAATCCTTGGCTCAGGCGCGCGATAGCGTCGGCTCGCGTGACGGAAGTCCCAAGCAGCTTTTCTAGCGATGTCACGCGGCAACCAGCGATGCCGCACGGTGTAATCAGGTCGAAAAGACTCAAATCCGTGGACACGTTGTAAGCAAACCCGTGAGAAGTCACCCAGCGGCTTATGTGTACGCCGATAGACGCAAGCTTTTCATATCCACCCGAATTGGCGTCTCCACCAGCATTCCCATCCACCCAAACGCCGGTACATCCGGGAATGCGAAGAGCCCGCACGCCGAAAGCAGCTGTTGCCTCGATCATCGATTGTTCGAGCTGCCGCACGTACCACACCACGTCACGCCGAATTCCGTTCAGGTCGAGAATTGGATACGCTACGACCTGGCCGGGTCCATGATAAGTGATATCGCCGCCTCGATTGGTGTGATGGAATTCCACGCCTTTCTCACGCAGAAAGTCTTCGGAAACATGCAAGTTCTCACGTTTGCCGTTGCGGCCCAGAGTAATGACGTGAGGATGTTCGCAGAAGAGTAGCAGATCGGGAATTGTCCCGTTTTTGCGAGCGGCAACCAGACACTGCTGGAGCGCAACGGCTTCGCCGTAAGCGATTCTGCCAAGATCAATCGTGCGGCAATTTTTCACAGGCGCGTGCACTCCCTTATCACACGTTAAAGGAAATGATTTGGCGCGGCAATCTCCCCGACGCTAATAGTGAATCGCCAGACCTCGCACCGAGGCAAATGCGTCTCCCATTGCCTCCCAAACCGTCGGATGCGCGTGCACCGTGAACAGCATGTCATCGATGGTGGCTTCCAGTTGCAGTGCAGCAACCGGCTCGGCCAGAATCTCCGTCGCCAGCGGTCCGATGGCGTGCACACCCAAAACCTCGCTCGTCTGCTCGTCAGCCACTACTTTCACAAATCCATCGTGATGATTGAGTATGGAAGCCTTGGCGTTTCCCAGGAACGGAAACTTGCCCGTCTTTACGGCATAACCGGCCTCCCGTGCCTGTTTTTCCGTAAGCCCGATGGACCCGATCTGCGGCTCGCAATAAGTAGCATTGGGAATGCGATTCCTTTCAAGCGTCGGAACCTGCTTCCCCGCTATCTTGCCGACAGCGATGATGCCTTCCATCGACGCGGCGTGCGCTAGTTGAGGCATTCCCGCAACAATATCTCCGATCGCATACACCTGCGGCTCGGCGGTTTCCATGTATCGCCCGACGTGCACGAATCCGCGCTCGACTTTGGCGCGCGTTTTCTCCAGGCCGATGTTTTGGGTCAACGGCGCTCTTCCCACTGCAATCAGGACATGCTCTGCGGCGAGAGTTTGCGCCTGGCCGGCTTTGTCGCGGAAAACGACGGTAGCTCCGCTCGCGTCTTTCTTTACAGATTCGACCTTTGCTTCGGTGAAAATACGAATGCCCCTTTTCCGAAAGGCCTTCTCCAGTTCTGCGGAAATTTCCTCGTCTTCCAGCGGCACAACGCGCGGAAGCATTTCGATAATCGTTACTTCGGTACCGAAGGACCGGAAAATCGAAGCGAATTCCACGCCCACAGCGCCCGCCCCCACTATTACCAGCGTTTTGGGAACCTGCGGCAGCTGTAGGATGTCACGATTGCCGACAATTACTTTGCCGTCAAAGTCGACACCTGGCAGGGACCGCGCTTCAGAACCCGTGGCAAACATGATATGGGTGGCTTCGACGTCTGTAACTTTGCCGGCGTTCTCGACCTGGACGTGGTGCGGGGCCGTCCACTTGCCCCATCCTTGAATCATCTCGACTTTGTTTTTGCGGAAAAGGAATTCGATGCCCTTGGCGTGTTTATTGACGATGCGCTCTTTCCGCGCCAGCATCGCCGGCCAGTTGACCTTGACATCGGAAACCTCGAGGCCAAATTCAGCGGCGTGCTTCAGAGTGTCGTAGAGTTCAGCGTGGTACAGCAGGACCTTTGTCGGAATGCAACCCACGTGCAGGCAGGTACCGCCCAGAAATCCGTCCTTTTCGATGACAAGAGTCTTTAAGCCCCATTGGGACGCGCGAATGGCGGTCACGTAGCCGCCCGGCCCGCTCCCGATAATCGCCAAATCGTATGCAGGCAAGCTGACCTCCGCTCATTTGACGTAAAGCTGCCTTGCGCGCAGTTTCGCCTCATGCGGGATTTGACCGGAATAGAGGGCCACGCTGAGGAACGCGACCGTGCCGGGCGAATACCCGTGACAACCGACTCCACAACCGCCAGACAAACTTCAGATTCTAACAATGGCGGGGAAGGCTCGCAACTTGGGCCGAGAACCTTGCAGGCTGCGCCCCCTGGGTCATTTAGGCGTAGAACTGTAGCGCCTGCAAAAAAAACTACGGAGGCGGGAATCCAAAACGCTCCGAGTGAATCTTAGTAACGGAGTCGATAAAGGCCCACGGGCCTTTTCTTGACACCCGGAAAGGTGGTACGTAGAATGACCGTTTTGAATACTGCCGAAAAAATGCGCAGCGGCACTCCAACTATGGATAAGAAGCGTCTCGACTATTACAAGAAAAAACTGCAGGCCAAGCGGGAAGAGCTCGCGCGGAGCATTGCGCGTACGGAAGAGGAAGGGCGTTCCGCAGACGATGATCCGACCGTGGATCTGGCGGACAAGGCGGCCAATTCCTACACCAAGGAATTTTTGTTCGGGCAGAACAATACCGACCGATCAACGCTGCAGCAAATTGACGAAGCACTCAACCGTATTCGCAACAACACGTTTGGCACTTGCTTGAACTGCGAGACCGAACTGCAGCAGAAGCGGCTGGAGGCCGTTCCTTGGGCCAGCCATTGCACGGTCTGCCAGGAAAAACACGAGCAGGGCCTTCTATAGCCTTTCCCAAAGAACCGACCCTCGCGCGGGACGCTTTGCCTGTAAAACGGGTATGGGCTAACCTAGGCCCCGCGTGAGGGTGCCTTGCAAACGTTTCGAGCATCCCTGCAGGAACTGCGCCAAGCGCTTGTTTCGGTCCTTTTCCCCGCGCCTTGCCGGCTGTGCGGAAAGCTACTGGATACTGCGAGTCGAATCCCCCTCTGCTGCTCCTGCGTGACATCGTTTCGGCCGCTCACGGGCCCCTGCTGCGCCCGTTGCGGACGGCCGTTTGTCTCGGCCGTCGTCCTTGA
>DATHPN010000011.1:0-18310 GCA_035483715.1 Candidatus Acidiferrum sp. | reverse complement strand
TGGACCGGCAAGCGCTGCATCGCGTGCGGGAGCGTTGGGTGATGCGGCGCACGGCGGTGGTGAACCAGGTTCGCAGTCTTCTTTTGGAACGTGGACTGACCGTGCCCAAGGGGCGAAGGCATCTGAATCGGGCGTTGCCTCGGATTTTGGAAGACGCGGAGTTGCCGCTGTCGGGGTCGTTTCGTGTTCTGCTCGCGCAACTCAAACTGGAACTGGAGCAACTGGCGGCACGCATCGAGCAGATGGACGCGGTCATGGAGCAAGAAGCTCGAGAAAATGAAGCCTGCCAACGACTGACCACAATCCCGGGAGTCGGCCCGGTTATGGCGACGGCCTTGATCGGTGCGATCGGAAACGGAAGCGCGTTTGGGAAAGGGCGCGATCTGTGCGCCTTCCATGACATCTCCTCTTGCTGAAATCAAAGCATCAATGCCCGCTGCCTCAACTGCGGCTAGCAAAGTCCAGAATTATTAACCACAAAGGTAACTTGTGAAAATCCATCGCCACTTCAAAATGGCCGCCACATTCCAGTCCACTGGGCATTTTACACTCGGTTTCTTAGCGGATCACTGTCAGCCTGGAATTTATCCTCCCACCCGGACAGGATGGGCGTGAGAAACGCATTATAAAAGGGCGCCCTTTTGAAGTAGGTTTTGAGCCATCGCCTCAACCCTACCGGAAGGAGCGCCCCATGCTCAGCGCGGAGATGCGGATGAATGTTCACACCCTAGGGTGTGATCGTTGCTGCGTAGATGTTTTGGTCGAGACCACCGGTGAGATCGAAGCAGGTGCTTAGTGAACTCGTGCAGGTCCCGCCAGTCTCTGGGTCGCCAGCCACGTCTGCACCGTCATTATCAGCGGAAGCGTCAGCGGCTGCGACAGTGTTCCGCTGGTCGGTCCACGAGGCTCCGATAATGTCCCCTTGAGCTGCGACGGTGATGTAGTCACCGAAGAACGGCACCAGGCGGCCGCCGAACTGCTCGAAGTTCAGGTTCGTGGGCGCGTTCGTCACCTGGATGCTCGAGCCCCAAGTCTTACCGCCATCCGTGGACTCGGCGTACCGGACGTTCAGGCACGCAGAGGTCTGCCCGTTGGTATTGTTACAGGGCGCTCTGGTAGAAGCGTATGTCGGATCGCCTTGCGAGTCGTACCAGATGGCGTTAACCCGGCCGCCGGATGCGGCCAAGAATGGGTAGAACTGGTGCCCGGTCAAACTCGCCGCGAGCAGTGCCGGGGTGCTCCATGTGCTGCCGCCGTCGACGGAAAACATGAACACGATCTGCCCTTGACCGGAGGCCTGGGCCGCCTGGAAGGCCATGACCAGCGTCCCGTTGACATTGTCCGCGGCGAGATATGGGCCAGCCAAATCGAACCGCGGGAACGTGAAGCCGGTCGGGCAGTTGAATGGGGCGTCACCACACTGTCGTGCTCCATTGCCCGAGAACTGCTCGGATATGAATGGCGCGTATGTCATGACGATTTTGGCGTTGCTGAACGTATCTCCGAAATTGGTGGAGGAGGCGAATCCAACGCCCGTCACAGCACCCGGTGTTTTAGAAAATGCGCCACCTGTCATGGCTTCCCAACCGATGAAAACCTCTCCCCTCGGGCCAATGGCAATCGATGGACCCTGGTTGCCACAGATTCCGCCGGAGACCTTGATCGGCTTGCTGAAACTCGCCCCCTGATCCGTCGAGCGACTAAACAAGATCTCGTTGCAGCCCGCGCCGTGGAAATCTGACCAAGCGGCATAGACGTTGCCGGTCACGGGGTCAACCGCGAGATTCGTTTTGTCGTTGAAGGAGCCCTCGCCGAAGGTGTTCGATGCGAGAATCACCGTGCGCACATACTTCGAGCCGTCTGTCGACGTTTCCGACGGATTCGACGGCTCATAAGTTGCTACCCAGATGACACCGGTGTTGTCGCGAAAGCGAGCTGAGACTCCATTTTCTATCCCGCGATTGAAGTTATTGCCCATGTAGAAAAGGTTGCCATTCCCGTCCCAGCCCATCACCGGGTCGCCGGCCGCCACCGCACCCCCGGCCACCAACTTTGCAAGTGGTGAGCTCGTTCCCTCGCTCGAGGTGTCGCCGTTGTAACCGGGAAGCAGGCTGTCGGTCCAATGGCTGCCGAAGTCAGTGCTGCGATAGAAACCCGCCCACGCGTCACCAGCCGTTGGTACCGTACAGTATTCATTCGCGCCGCTTGCCCATACGCTGGTATTACGGGGATCGATGGCCAGTGTGGGTTCATTCTGCTGCCTGCGATCGGTTCCGCAACGCGACAGCACACCATCGGTATAGGTGCCACCAGCGAGCTGATTGGCACTCACGTATGAACCATTGGTGCCGTCGTCGAGTGTAACGCGCACGTTTACACTCGCCGCCGGTGTGGTGGGCAGAGCAAAGGCTACGGCTACGCAGGCGATGACGAGTGCGCCCGCGAACGCAGCTCGAAACGAACGAGAAGTTTTCATCCATCTGGAAATCCAACTCAAAGTTGAACCGGACCCTCGTGCATACTCCATGAAAGCCTCCTTTTGCTTTGGCCTTACCAGAATATGGAATTTTGGCCCCTTCACTTTTCGAGAAGCGGCATTCTCATGCATCGGCTGCGAATTGGTCGGGCGGTGGCGGGGTTGAAACTTCTTGGCTGTCTCGCCTCAAAGCAGACAAAACTAGCATATCAATTTCGACGATTACGACCTTCATGCCTCGGAGCAATTTCGTCCGCTGTTCCAAGCCCGGAGTCGGCGCCTCATTGTATCTTTCTACCAGCGAGTTGAACTGGTGGGCTAAAAACTGGAACCGCTCTGACTGCTTGAGCATAAGCCGTGGATAATAAGGATCGTGGGGCGCGGTGGAAATACGGCATTTGCTGTAATTTCTAAATCCGATTTGAAGGAGTAAGGCAGAGACTTGGCCAAGTCCTGAGGAACGGGGTGGTCTCAATGGGTCGTTGCAACACCTGGTCAAAGCCTTCTTGTAGGAGCCTAAGAAGCTGATTTTGTTAGCTGGCGTCAATATCAATCAAAACAAAAGCCCTGTTTAGGTTCTGATGGAACACTGCCGTACGGATTGCTTCTCGAGGAGAAGTATTTTCAGATCAATTCGTTATAGGGTGTTGCATCGACCGGTTGAGCCGGCTGGTCTTATCGGAAACTGTCGGACATGGATAACTGATAGGATCAGGTACTATTGCCTCATTTTCCTGATTCGGAGAGGATCACATCAATCGTCGCGGAGCGGGAGTACGGAGTCACGCGCAAGATGGACCGCAATCTGCAGCCGAAGATCAAGCCGGAGTGTTCCAAAAAACTGAAAAAAGTCGGTGTGTTTGTTATCGCTGTCAGTATCTGCACCATACTATCCATTTGCATCAGTTTGCCAAATCTTGGGCCGGAAGGAGAAATCGGGAGTTTCGCGCATGACATCTTTGCCCCCCTAGCTCTCTGTATGGCGGCGTGGGGTTTTGCCACAGGCGTCGGCTTGTTGCGAGCATGGCGCTGGGCGCGTATCTCGATGCTCGTCTTCAGCAGTCTTATTGCGGTCTGCGGTGCCCTCGCGGTTGTGAGTTTTCTGTTCATGCCTAACGGAGGCGCGTCTGGGTGGACTCTTTTTCTGATCAAGGCGGGCACTATCTCATATTGCCTTATCCCCGTCGCGGTCGGGGTCCGGTGGTTCATTTACTTTACGCGAAACGATGTAAAGGCCCATTTCCAGACGTCCCACAAGGCCCCGTTAGTAACTGCTTGAACAGAAGTTGGTGCAGGCCTGTTCAGATAGGATGCCAGCTTGCCCAAGTCCTGCTCGGAAACTGACCCAAACCGTAACTCTCAGCCGCGAACTGCCAACTTGCAGTACAATCCCGGATTTCATGCGCATCGCGTTTGATACCGGCGGCACGTTCACGGATTGTGTTTTTCTTCGCGGCGGACGCATTGAAATTCTGAAGGTTCCTTCCACGTCCCGGAAACCTTCCGACGCGATCGCTCATGCACTGGGAAGAATCCGGGAACTTTTTGCGGATTCGGGCGGCCTCGAACTTATTTGCGGGACCACGGTTGGGACGAACGCACTTCTTCAGCGAAGAGGCGGACGAGTTGTCCTGGTGACAACCGCAGGCTTCGAAGATGTTCTCGAAATAGGGCGGCAAGCGCGCCCGCAACTTTACAATCTGCTGTTCGAGAAACCGGAGCCGCTCGTTCCGCAGGCGCGGTGCCTTGGGCTGCGCGAAAGGCTGGATTCCGATGGCCGAGTCCTGCTTGCGCCTTCGCGCACCGAAATTGCGCGGATAGCGGGCGCAACGGTTCGCAGCGGAGCAGATTCCATCGCCGTTTGCCTGCTCTTTTCGTTTGTAAATCCTACCCATGAAAAATTATTGGCGCGAGCGTTGGCAGCAACGGGGCTCCCAGTTTCCGTTTCGCACGAAATCCTCCCCGAATATCGCGAATTCGAGCGAACTTCGACGACCGTCGTCAACGCGTATCTCGTTCCTGTAATGAGCGGCTATCTTTCTGAAATCGTAGGTATCGCCAAAGCGCAATCGCGGAGCGCCCCGGTTCGTTCGAGAGCCGCAAATACCAGAAGTAGAGTCGCGCGAGTCCGAATCATGCAGTCGAACGGCGGGATTCTCTCGGCCGGAGCAGCCGCCCGCGAGCCCGTTCGAACGATTCTGTCCGGTCCCGCGGGAGGCGTGCTTGGCGCGCAGTATATCGCCGAACTTGCCGGATTCGAACGCATCATTACCTTTGACATGGGAGGCACTTCCACCGACGTAGCCCTCATGGACAGTGGCAACGAGGAAGCTCTGGCGACCACCTCCGAAAGCGCCGTCTCGGGGATGCCTGTTGCAGCGCCCATGCTGGATATTCACACCGTGGGCGCGGGTGGCGGATCGATCGCGCGATTCGATCGAGCGGGAGCTTTGCGCGTCGGCCCGGAAAGCGCCGGAGCCGAGCCTGGCCCGATTTGCTACGGGCGCGGCGAGAAAACGACAGTGACGGATGCCAATCTCATCCTGGGACGCATTCCGGAATCGGGTCTTCTGGGAGGCGCTTTTAAACTCGACTTGTCACGAGCGAGGAGATACGTGAATCGAGCGCGAGGGCCGATGCCTTCAGCCGAAGCGTTTGCACAGGGCATCGTCGACGTTGCCAACGCCGTCATGGAGAAAGCCATTCGCGTCATCTCAGTGGAACGCGGGCACGATCCGCGAGAATTCACGCTCGTGGCGTTCGGCGGAGCGGGCGCGCTGCACGCCTGCAAGCTGGCGGAGGCGCTTGAAATTCCGCGCGTGCTGGTTCCGTGTTTTCCGGGAGCGCTTTCCGCGCTGGGCATCCTGCGTGCCGATGTGACCAAGGATTTGTCGCGCACGGTGCGCCTCAAAGTGGAAAATGCCGCGGCCACAATGCCAAAACTTCAGCGAGCATTCGCTACGTTAGAACAAGAAGGCCGCAAACAAATGCGCACCGAGGGATTTTCCAGCACCGCCGTGCAAATTCATCGTTCCCTCGACATGCGTTATGCCGGACAATCATACGATCTCGCCGTGCCATTCACGGGCAACTTCATCGCTGCCTTCCATCGCGCTCACGAAATGCGCTACGGCTATTCCGATCGCACTCGCGCGTGTGAAGTGGTGAACATTCGTGCGCGCTTCACAGGCCGCACGCCGAAACCCGCTTTACCGGAGTTGAGGCCCGGCGGCCCAAGCTCGGCGCCCGCCCTCGTCGCCAAGTCTCAGGTCCTGTTCCACGGACGCAGGAATTTGGCGGCAGTCTATGACCGCTCGCTGCTGCGCGCTGGAAACCGCATCTCCGGCCCGGCCATCGTGACGGAATACAGCGCGACTTCGCTGATCCCTCCCGCTTGGTCCGGCCGCGTCGATCGCATGGGAAACCTAATCCTGGAGCCGCGCCGATGAGTGTCGACCCCATACGCCTGGAAATTTTCAAAAATCTCTTCCATTCCGTCGCGGAAGAAATGGGCGCCGCGCTCCGGCGTTCCGCCTTCTCTCCCAACATCAAGGAGCGGCGCGACTACTCCTGCGCCATATTTGACGCGGGTGGCGATGTCCTGGCCATGGGCGACCACATGCCCGTTCATTTAGGCTCGATGCCTATGTCCGTGCAGGCAGCATTGCGCGCATTCCAACTTGGTCCCGGCGATGTTGCGCTGCTGAACGACCCCTATGCCGGTGGAACGCACCTGCCTGACCTGACCCTGGTGATGCCGGTTTTCGCGGCGCGTTCCCCCAAGCCGCTGTTTTACATCGCCAACCGCGCGCATCACGCCGACGTAGGAGGGGCGCACGCCGGCTCTATGAGCCTTTCGCGCGAAATTTTTGAAGAAGGCCTGCGCATCCCTCCCGTAAAAATCATGCGCCGGGGCCGCATCGCGCGCGACGTCCTGGCCATTCTTCTCGCCAACGTGCGCACCCCTCGCGAACGCGAAGGCGACCTCACGGCCCAGATCGCCGCGTGCCGCATTGGCGAACGCCGCCTGATGGCCCTCGTCGCGAAATACGGCGGCAGGGAAGTGATCGCTTACGGCCGCCATCTCCTCGACTACTCAGCCAGGATGATGGCCGCGACGATCGCCGCGATTCCCGATGGAGTTTACCGCGCCGAAGATTTTTTGGACGATGACGGCGTGACAGAAACGCCGCAGCGCATCGCCGTGACCATTCGCATTCGCGGAAAAAATGCGCAAGTCGATTTTACGGGAAGCGCTCCGCAATGTGCCGGCAGCGTCAATGCCGTCGCAGCCATCACGGAATCCGCGGTCTTCTACGTTTTTCGTTGCCTGCTGGATGAGCAAGTCCCGGCCACGTCCGGCCTGATGCGCTCGATCCGGGTGATCGCGCCCGCCGGCACGATCGTGAATGCGCTCCCGCCCGCGGCCGTTGCCGGAGGAAATGTGGAAACCTCGCAACGCATTGTGGACACCCTTCTGAAGGCCCTCGCGCGAGCCCTCCCCTCGCGGATTCCCGCCGCAAGCCAGGGCACCATGAACAACCTGACGTTCGGAGGGATCAACGCGCGGCAGGACGGCGAGTCATTCGCCTATTACGAAACCATTGCCGGGGGAACGGGCGGAGGCCCGGGCCATCCAGGCAACCACGGGACGCACAGCCACATGACCAACACACTCAATACTCCGATCGAAGTTCTCGAGCACGTTTATCCCGTCCGCGTCCACTGTTACGCGCTGCGAAAGGGATCCGGCGGGCGCGGGAAATTTCCAGGCGCTGAGGGGCTCGTCCGCGAAATCGAAATGCTGGCTGACGTTCAGGCCGCAATTCTTTCGGATCGCAGGAAACTCCGCCCGTACGGCCTGATGGGCGGATCGCCTGGCAGGCCGGGAAAAAATGAGATGATCGTCAAAGGCCAGGCGCGGCCCCTTCCGTCAAAATGTACATTCCGTGCCCAGGCCGGAGCTATCCTCCGAATCGAGACTCCCGGAGGAGGTGGATGGGGAAAAGTGCGGATTGAGCCGAAGTCGCCGCGCAGAAAAGGAAAAAGCCCCAAGGCGTGATGGCCTTTGAGGCTTTTTTGGATCTCGGGAAATCAGAATCTCAATTAGAATTCAACGCCTTCGGGCTTCTCGATCGGCAAAGGCATTTGCAGCCGCGCTTTTGCCAGGGACTTGACCAGTGCGTCTTCCATGTTTTCGGCGGAGGTGTTTCTGGCGGTGGCGAGTTCGCTGACGAGGAGGAATTTGGCCCGTTCCAGCATTTTCTTTTCGCGGAAGGAAAGCGGCTTGGTGCGGCTAAGTGATACCAGACTCTTCAGGACGGCCGCTACTTCGATCAGTTCGCCGGTTCGCATTCGCTCCGAATTCTCTTTGAACCGGTGTTTCCAATCGTGGTGCGAATTCGGCTTGCCCTTTTCGAGAAAGCTCAGAACCTTGAGCGTTTCTCCGTTTCGAATTACGTGCCGCAATCCAACCGATTCCGCGTTCGTTGCCGGAACCATGACCTTGAGCCCGCTCGCTAAAATCTTAACCATAAAATACTTTTCCGTGCGCCCATTCAATACCCCGAAATTGATTTGCTCGATCATACCAACACCGTGGTTCGGATAGACAACCTTGTCCCCTATCTTATAATCCATGATCGGAAGCCCCCTAGAGGTAAGCTAGTAGAATAGTGGATCAGACGTGGTATGAAGTCAAGATATTTCTCCTAGAATCAGCAAGTTATGCGATATTTTGATTCGAGATTGGTCCTTGAATTGCACACGAAATTTCACAAGATTTTTACAAGTCTCATACGCTGATTTCTTCCTATATAGTTCTAGCCGTGGGCTTCCGCCCCTGGTGCGCTAGAATGGCTAAATGCTGATTCTGGCCGTAGATACGAGCTCTCGTATGGGAAGCGCCGCCTTGTTGCGCGATGCGCAGCTGCTGGCGGAAATTTCGGGATTCGAAGAGGCGCCATATTCCACGCGGCTTTTTCGCGATGTCGCGCTGTTGCAAAACAAGGCCAACTTCCGTCTTGATCAAGTCGACGTATTCGCCGTGGCGGCCGGCCCCGGCTCCTTCACCGGGCTGCGCGTCGGTTTGACGGCCGTGAAAGCATGGGCGGAAGTGCACCGCAAACCCATTGCTGCTATCAGTGGATTGGAGGCCGTTGCCGCGGAATTCCTCGCCGGCGAGTCTCCCGGGGCGTCCGATGCCCGCTTTATTGCTCCATTTCTCGATGCGCGTCGAGGACAACTGTTCGGGGCAATCTATCAAAAGGTTTCAGGGGACCGTGGGGGCCTGGCGCTGGCCAGTGACGAGTCCATCTTTTCGCCGGACGAATTTCTGGAATTGGTCAAAGGAAAGTCTCCCCTGCCGCTACAACTTGTCTCCCCGACCCCGGAAGCGCTCTCTGCCGCTCGCATCCAGGAAGTTTTGCCTGGCACGAGCGTCGTTCAAGTTTCCGCGGCCCTGGCGCCCGCCATCGGGCGTTTGGGATATGAACGAGCAAAGAGTGGTGACTTGGTCGATTCGGTACACCTCGATGCAAATTACGTGCGACGCTCGGATGCGCAAGGCGCCTGGAAGGATGGTTAGTGAGTTCCCCAGGCGAAAAAATCGCGAACTCCCCAGCCGTCACGGTCCGGCGAATGTCCGCTTCAGACGTTTCCGCGGGGCTCTCCATCCTGGAGGAAAGCCCGGAAGCGTCGATATGGACAAGAGAGAGCCTGCTGGAGTCGGCTAACCGGGGGAATGCCTGGGTGGCGGAACTGGGCGGAAGCCTCGCGGGAATCCTGATCGGCCGGGTTGCCGCAGACGAATTCGAGGTATTGAACCTGGCCGTCGCCAAGGCACAGAGGCGGCGGGGAGTCGCAACACAATTGGTGAAAGTTGCCCTCGAAGGCGCGCGGATCGCGGGTGCACGGCAAGCCTACTTGGATGTCCGCGATTCCAACAAAGGCGGAATCGCTCTTTATGAGCGGCTGGGATTTCGCGTCTGCGGCCGCCGGTCGAACTATTATCGTGACCCCATGGAAGACGCGATCCAACTGGTCTTGCGGGATACTTGACAGGGCCCGTAAATTTCGCTGATTTACACTTGGCGAGTGCTTTGCTTTGTGCTAGCTTCTGGCTATGTAACACCCCATTCACAATTCGGATTGCTCAGGAGGCACACTATGCCGACCTTGAACCAGGAGATACGCGAGCAACTTCTGACATATGACCAAGAGTTCCAAAAGCTCGCGCAGTTGCATTCGGAATACGAAAACAAGCTAAGACAGCTTTCGCAATCCTCCTACCTGAATCTGGAAGACCTTCAGCAAGAAGCTACCCTCAAAAAATTGAAACTGCGAGTCAAAGACGCGATGGAGCGCCATATCGCGCAGCGCCTGCAGCATCCTGCTCCGCGCTAACCCTCCGGGCTTTGCCAAATTGAGATAGAATCATTGTGGACGCATCAGGAGTGTCCCCGCTTTTTCCTCCTGGCAAGGACGTGAATGATAAAGGACGGCTACAAGTTTGCCGCGCCGCCGCTGCTGGCGGGCATTGTCGCGTTGGTATGGCACTGGAACTGGGCCGGCGGCGCGCTGCTCTTCCTCGGTCTCTTTGTCATGTTCTTTTTTCGCGATCCCGAAAGGAAGCCGCCGGCGGACCCGGAGACGATCGTTTCCCCGGCCGACGGGCGCGTCATGGAAATCGTGGAAGAATCGCGGGACGCGAAGCCGGGCCGCCGCATCAGCGTGTTTCTCTCCATCTTCGACGTCCACGTCAACCGCTCGCCGGTAGCGGGACGCATCACCGCCATCGAGTATCGCACCGGCAAATTCTACGCGGCCATGCGTGGCCGGGCATCGGCCGAAAACGAGCAAAACGCGTTCTATGTTCAGAGCGACCGCGGGGAAGTGGTTTTCAAGCAGATTGCCGGCTGGGTCGCCCGCCGTATTGTTTGTTGGAAAGCGGTCGGTGATTCCGTGATTCGAGGCGAGCGCGTAGGTATGATACGCTTTGGATCGCGCATGGATATTTGGCTTCCCGAGGGGGCCGAAATTCTGGTTCGCCCCGGCCAGCATGTAGCCGGAGGCACCAGCGTCCTGGCGCGATGGAAATGAGCGACTTCGAACAGCATGAACTCGGGTTTCCCGGCACCCGGCGAGCGAATCTCAAGCTCCGTCGCGGCATCTACCTGCTGCCCAGTTCCCTGACCGTTGCCAACATGCTTTGTGGCTTCTACGCCGTGATGGCCACGCTCAAGGGTGGCGGCACGGATCTGGACAATGCGGCCAAGGCTATCGGCCTGGCCATCTTGTTCGATTCCTTTGACGGCTTTGTGGCCCGCGCCACCCACACCAGCAGCGAATTCGGCAAACAATTTGACTCGCTGGCCGACATGGTCAGCTTTGGGATCGCCCCGGCGGCGTTGGCCTTTACCTGGGGAGTGCGCGGAATTGCCGAGACCGACTTGCTGGACATCCGGCGTTTGCACCAGATCGGCTGGTGGGTGGCGCTCACGTTTGTGATTTGCTGCGCCTGGCGCCTTGCCCGGTTCAATATTCAAGGCATGGCGCCTGGAACAGGCTCAAAGTATTTCGTTGGGCTGCCTTGCCCAGCCGCTGCGGGGCTGATTGCCGCCACGGTGCATGCGATCAAGTCACCGATTGAGGACTGGCGCTGGTCGGTCTTCTGGATGATAGTAGTCATCGGGGATGCGGCCCTGATGTCCAGCACTGTTCGCTATCGCAGCTTCAAGGACATCCCCGTATTGGCTCGCCAAAGGTCGATCTTTGTCGTCGTGATTGCCCTGCTGGTGTGGCTGCTTCTGGCGTACTCGGAAGTGGTGCTGATGGTGATTGCGACCGTCTTCGTCGCGTCCGGCATCACACTTCAATTGTTCCGCACGGTTCGTCATTACCTGGTCTCGCATCCCGCCAAGACATGACTTCTCCCAAAGAAGCGGTTCGAGTGGCCATTGCGGGAGCGTCTTCTTTGCTTGGCAAGGAATTAAATCAGTGGCTGGAGGAGTCGAATTT
This sequence comes from Candidatus Acidiferrum sp., assembly GCA_035483715.1. Classification (GTDB taxonomy): domain Bacteria; phylum Acidobacteriota; class Terriglobia; order Acidiferrales; family UBA7541; genus Palsa-360. The sequence goes on along the minus strand of DATHPN010000011.1, from coordinate 6,816 downwards.
TCCAGCGAGCGACATTCGCCTCGTCGACGAGGAATTCGTCGCCGGATTGTTGACCGAAGCTGGCGGGGAACCGGCCATCATTGAAACGGTCACGGAAGAAAGTTTTGAGCGCGTGCGCTTCGCATTCTTCACCGGGTCGCCGCAATTTTCAAAGCGCCACGCCGAGGAAGCGCGCCGCGCCGGAGCGGTGGTGATCGACCTGAGCGGAGGACTCGGGACGGACGCGAATGCCAGGCTATGGATCCCCGCGCTCGACGGAGTGCTCGCCTCGCCGGCAGTAAATGCCAATCCAGCCGAGTCACAGAGCCTGTTCGTAGTCCCTTCCGCTCCTTCCGACGCGGCGATTTCCATTTCCGCGGCTCTGGCGCCTGCGGGACTCGAGCGCCTCATCGTCACGGTTCTTCAGCCGGTATCGGAGCATGGCCCGGAAGCGATTGAGGAGTTGGAAAGTCAGGTTGTGAAACTCCTCTCCTTCCAGCCTGTATCGCAAATCGTGTTCGACGCCCAAGTTGGGTTTAATATGCTTTCCAGCTATGGCCCGGAAAGCGGTGTGAAGCTGGCCGATGCGCGCGCCAGAATTGCCGGCGAATCCCGCAGGTATCTTGCGGCCCGCGCGCCCGTGCCGGCCATCATGCTCGCCCAAGCGCCGGTGTTCTATTCCCACGTGTTTGCGGCGTATGCGGAATTCAAGACGGCCCCCGCGCTGGAGGATCTTGTTGTGCGGCTGCAGAATGCAGGGCTAAGAGTAGTTCGAACGAAGGATGAGCCGCCGACCAATGTGAATGTCGTCGGGGAGTCACGCCCTGTGTTGAAGCAACCGGAGCGCGACCCGGGCATCGAAACCGGTGTCTGGCTGTGGGGCGCGGCGGACAATCTGCGTGTCCCGGCAGCCACCGCCGTGAATATCGCGGAAAAACTGCTGGCCTCGTGAAGCATAAGTGAGGGCGCGCCGCCAGGACGACCGTTGCGTGCCATGCAGTCGCAGCCGAAAGGCCCAATTGTAGTGGATCATGGGGAATTCAGAATTCATTAGACGGCGAACGAGGAGCGCGATAGACGTGCCCGCGCCGGCGCCAGCGCCGAGAAGCGGCTCTTATTTCCCATTTCAAATCTCAAATCTCAAATTTGATATTTCAAATTTAAAATCTCAAATCCTCAATCTCCAATTCCACATCTCAAATTTCAAATCCCAATTTTCAAGACTCCGATCTCAAAGGTCAGGACTTAAATCTCATATTTCAGGGCTCAGATCGCAAATATCAGGACGTCGACCTCCAATTTCAGGACTCCGATCTCAAATTTCAGGACTTAAGTTTCAAATTCCAGGACTTAGATTTCACCTTTCAGGACTTCGATCTCAAATTTCAGGGCTCAGATTTCAGATTTCAGGACATCGATCTCAAATTTCAAATTTCAAATTTGAAATTCTCCCTCTCTGCCTGTGCGTCACTGCGGCCCTGTTCCTATCCGCCTGCGGCTACCACGTCGGCGGCACTGCTTCTCAGCTTCCTCCGGGCCTGAAAGTTATCGCGGTCCCCGCGCTCAAGAATGACACCGCTCGCTATCGCATCGAGCAGCGCATGACGGAGGCCGTCGTGCACGAATTCATCGCCCGCACCAAGTACCGAATTGTTTCTTCCGCAGACTCCGCCGACGCGGTCCTGCACGGCGAAATCACCAGCTTCGAGGCCACTCCCGCGGTGTTCGACACGACTCCCACAACGACCGCCAATTCCACGGCCGTTCCGACGGTGAACGCCACCACGGCGCGGGCCACGACCATGCTCGTTTCCATGCATATGAAGGTGTGGCTCGAAGAACGTGAAACGAAGAAAACGCTCTACAAGAACGACGACTATCTTTTCCGCGAGCCCTACGAAATTTCCACCGACCCGGCAAAATTCTTTGACGAGCAGGGACCTGCGCTCGAACGGATGTCGCGCGATTTCGCTTCGCGCCTCGTTTCCGATGTTCTGGAGAACTTCTGATGGCATCTCTTTCGCCGCACGAACTCCTGGCCCGTCTCGCAAAAGGGAAGCCCATTCCCGCGATTCTCCTGCTGGGCAGCGACAGCTATTTGCGCCAGTTGTGCCACAACAAACTCGTTGACGCTTACGTGGCCGAGGGAACGCGCGATTGGGGCGTCCGTAAATTTTCCGCCGATGAGGATGACGTTTCCATGATTCTGGGGCAGGCGCAGACGACGCCCATGCTCGCGCCGCAGCAAGTGATTTTCGTCAGCGATGTGGAAGCCTGGGAGCGCCTCGGTGACGATTCGCGAGATGCGCTGGTGAAGCAAATTTCCGCTTACTTTAATAATCCCGCGCCGTTCACCATTCTGGTGTTCGAGGCAGCCGCGCTGGACCAGCGAATGCGCCTGGCCAAATTATTCTCGGAAAAAATGCTGACGGTTTCAGTGGAACTCTCCGAAGATCCTGACGAGCGCGCTCGTCTTGCCGTGCCCATCGCACAAGAGATTGCCAGGGAATTGGGAGCAACCCTCGAACCGGATGCCGCAGATGAGCTTTGCGACACTCTCAATGGCGAGCTGGCGGCGATCCGCACGGAACTCGAGAAACTGTCCGCGTATGCGGGCGACCGGCGAACGATCACGCGAGCGGACGTCGATCTCCTGGTAATCTCCGCGCGAAAATATGAAGTGTGGGATCTGGCGGACATGCTGGCGGCACGGCAGCCGGCGCAGGCGCTGGAATTTCTCGACAGTCTGCTGAGAGAAGGAGAAGCCGCGCCGGCGTTGCTCGGCGCGCTGGCCTGGATGTACCGAAAACTTCTCGAAGCGCAGGAATTGCCAGCGGGCACAGTGGGATGGCAAGCCGCCAGCCGCCTCAAGATGCGCTCGGAGGCAGCGGAACTGGCGGTCCGCCAATCGAGAAAATTTCCGAAGAAGCAGCTCACCAGCGGTCTCGCCGCGCTGTATGAGGCCGACAGCCGCTTGAAATCCGGCGGAACAAATCAGCGCGCGGTGATGGAATTCCTGGTCACGCAGCTGGCTTCATAAAGTAGGGCAGGCTTCAGCCTGTCTGGTTTCCGTCAGTTAACGTGCACCGTAAGCCCGACAGGCTGAAGCCCGTCCCACTAGAACCACTTCAAAAAAAAGCGCCCGGGATTCTTTCCCGGGCGCGTTCATTGATACGATTGGTTTGCTTAAGCTTTCGCCGCGGCGCTCAATCCATTCACGGCCACGCTCAACCGCGATTTATACCGGTTCCCGGTATTCTCCTCGAGCACGCCTTTGCTGATCGCGTGGTCAATCGCGGACAGGGTCGGGCGCAGCAGAGTCCCCGCGGACGTGGAATCTTTCGCCGCAATCGCCGTGCGCAGCTTCTTCATGATGGTGCGCACGCGAGTGGTGTTGGCGCGATTGATTTCCGCGCGCATGCGGGCCTGCTTGGCCCGTTTGATCACTGATTTCTTGCGCTTCTTTACTTTCGTCGGTGCGCCCTGCGCCATTCCATTCTCCTCTTTGTATTGATCGCGATGTGATTACACTAACGGAGCCGCAACTCTTTGTCAACGAACACACGGCACTGACTGCTGTTCAATTACAAGCCACCAGCACGTGAGGGTAAGTCAATGCGATCTTTTTCCGCTGGGGTTCTTCAAGCCCCGCCAGTTCCAACTTCCACTCCTGCGGTTTGCTCAAAGTTTCCGGCAATTCGATATTTATTCGATAGAAGTTGCCCAATTGCTTCGACTGCGACTCCAAATCTGATCCGAAGCGCGTAAGCTTGCCCGACTTGTCAAATAGAGTCAAGGAAGCACTAAGGTTCACTGAGCCGTCAGCCTCGCTCATTTGAACGACAATTGCACCGCCGGTGTCACGGACAACTTGCTGCAGGAATCCTTTGACGGATTCAATCTGCCCAGGCCTTTTCGGCTTTTGAAATACAAAAGCGAACAGACGGACGCCGGCTTCTTCCAAGGGCTGCGAAACATGATTCATCGTAACTTTGCTGGCGTTATCGTCGCCGTCCGTAATCACGTAGATGACGTCACCCAAACGCGGGCGATCAAACATTTTTACGCCGCCGAGGACGGCATCCCAGAGCGCCGTCTTTCCCCTGAAGGACCCGGGGTGCGAGCGCAGTCCTTCGAGTTGATTCCTCACCTTCTCACGATCCGTCGTCGGACGCAGAACTGGGATAAACTCCGTATGGAAGAACCCCAAGCCAATGGCAGACTCCGGCGGTATCATGGACACCAACTCTTCGGCAAGATTTAAGGAAGATGTACCTTCATACCCTGAATAGAAATCCTGCATGCTTCCGCTGACATCGAGAAGCAGGATAACCCGGACAGGTTCCCGATTCATGACGGCGGAAATCACATGTACCGGTTTCCTCCGGAAGATTCCTTCAAAGTTGGCACTGCCGAGCAGAGGGGCGGAAGATCCATCTGAGCTGCCCGTACTGACTGCCAACGTCCGGTGTTGACAATTCTCCACTTGCGCGCACCCAGGCATCACACTGAAAAAAGCCAGAATCAGTAAGGCAGCGGCGCGGACCAGCAACATGGAGTTACTTTTATAGCATTTTTACCCTGAACGCAATCCGTTCGCAGAACGCATGAGTGGCGCACTTCAGTCGGCGGGTTGTGGTCCTTGCAGGTATCACCCGTCTCAGGGTGAAGCCGGAGTGACAACTCCGAGACGCCGTGCTCGAAAAATTTCGCCAAAGGATGCACTGCGCCCGCGTCCGTTGTATAGTACCGCGCATCCGAGGATGCTGGAGCCGACCATGACTTTCAAAAAACTTGCCTTTACGGGATTGCAATTCGTCGTAGTCGTGCTTTCTTTCAGCGCGGCGGCGCCTTCCGCTTTTGCGCAGGCCAAATGGGAGAAGCTCGCGCCATTCCCCGAGCCGGCCGAAGAAATTCTGGGCGCGGCGGCCGGCGGAAAAATGTATGTCTTCGCCGGCTTTATTCCAGTTTGGAAGCCGAAGGGACTGGTCTACGAATACGATCCTGCGAGCGATCATTGGACCAAGAAAAAGCCCATGGCCCTTCCGTCCCATCACGTTGCGTTCACGGAATTTCACGGAAAGATTTATGCCTTCGGCGGATTCGTGTATCCCACGTCCGGTCCTGCAGCGTGGGTGCCGATCAACAACGCCTGGGAGTACGATCCGGCCGCCGATTCGTGGAAAGCCCTGGCGCCGATGCCTTCCAAGCGTGGTTCGCCCGTGGCCACTGCTGTGGGAGACAAAATCTATGTAATTGGTGGCGTAACCCTCCCTCCTGGTTCCACCGACATCGCCGTGAGTCCAACAACGCCCCAAATCTGTGTCGGTACGGTGGAGGAATACAACCCCGAAACCAACTCTTGGCGTGAGAGAACTCCCATGCCAACCCCGCGCAACCACGCGGCCATCGGCTCAGTGAATGGCAAGATTTATGTGATCGGCGGTCGTGTCGGTGCGGCCTTCATTGGTCTCGCGTCCGATACTTCCGTAGTGGAAGAATACGATCCCGCCACCGACAAATGGAGCGCTACTCGCGCTCGCATGCCCACGACGCGCAGCGCTCTCGGATATGCCGTGATCAACGGGCGGATCTATGTGGCCGGGGGTGAATTTCAGGACCCACACATGATGGCCACGTTCAAGTCCGTCGAAGCCTACGACCCGGCAAGCAATACTTGGTCCGTAATGCCGCCTATGCCCGTCAGCAGGCATGGACTTGCCGCTGGAGCGGTCGGCAACCGGCTGATCCTGGTCGGGGGAGACGTCCAATCGTCGGGGACCGGAGTCGATGTTTCTACCAGCGAGGTGGACGCGCTGGTTATCCCTGCCGGCGATCACTGAGCCTTCGCCACGCCCCAGAAGGGAAAACCTGGAGTTTCCCGCAGGGCCCTATTTTGCGGGGTCGTCAATTTTTAGCTGGACCACGGGCTTGGCGAGGGGCTTTTTCCGAAGCCGCAATTTCGGTCGAAAGCTTTCGAATAGCACAAGGAACATGGTCACGAACGCGTAAACAAAAGCAATCACTTCGAACATTCGGCCTTGGCGCGCCAGCACGAACAGCGGGGCCATGAGCGGACCCAACAAGAAGGAGCGCGGCGGTATCATTTCCAGACGCGCCTTGCAATGAGCGCACTGGAGATGAGTCCACCCGTCCAGGTTAAGGAAGAAGGGCGTACGAACGTCGTTGCCGCAAGCAGGGCATTTTTGCATTGATTTGGGCCAGTCCCAGCGTTGGAATTAGCTTGCCAAGCCTGCTCTTCCGTGTCAATGGAACTGCCGGACCAAAAGACGCCGATTTTCCCAACTCGTCGACAGGCGAAAACCTAGCCCTTACCACGATTCCTATCCCATTGCAGCACAGTGTTTTATGCATATCCTTGACCCCTCCCCGCCTTTCAAGTACGCTTTCTAATACCCCTTAGCGAGGGTGGAGGTCCATTCCGCACCGGTTGGTGGCGCTCGGAAGCCTGGCCAGCCGAATCTTCCATGCGACGCACCGTACAAATTGCAGGCGAGATAGAGTCCCTATTTGGCACTCTTGACGAAAACGTAAAATTGCTGGAATCCGCGCTGCGCGTCACCACGCAATTGCAGGATGACCGCCACCTGGCCATTGAAGGCGAGGCCACCCAGGTTGAGCGAGCTGTCCGAATCGTCACCGAATACAACCAATTAGTCAAAGAAGGGCGGCGCATGAGCAATGGCGACGTCAAGGCCATGATCCGCGTTGCGACGCAGGATCCCAAGACCACGCTGCGCCAGGTCCTCGAGCCCGGCGCTCCGGCGCGGCCCAGGATTTTCGGCAAGAAAAACGTAACCCCGAAAAGTTCCAATC
>DATHPN010000010.1:0-22270 GCA_035483715.1 Candidatus Acidiferrum sp. | reverse complement strand
AGGAGGGCAGCCAGACCCTGCGGATTTCCGCCCGCACGGTCGAGGTGAACACTCATGGCGCGCTCGTCACAGCCCCGCGGTCGTTCGAAGCGGAAACGCGGCTGGAAATGGAGAATGGCAGGACGAACGAGACGATCGGCTGCCGAGTCACACGCGCTCCCCGCGAGAGTTCCGAGGGATTTATGATTCCCTTGGAATTCACCACGCCGTCGGCCAACTATTGGCAGATCTCTTTCCCTCCGGCAAACTGGAAGGCGCCTGAAAACTGATCGCTCCAGCTCGCCTTGGTCATGCGTTCATGCTCGTTTCAAAGCTTTTTCATCCGCGGTTCAACGGCTCCCAGCCCGGAATCCGGGCCTCTGCCCTTCAGCGTCAAATTGTTACTCCACAAGGCAATTCTTTGGATTTGTCAATTGGCTTTGCGTGAAGGATGGGCATAGCCTTTGGATGCGAAGGGTTGTGGTAAAACACACTGGACAACTTACGAGAAAACCCGGAACCAAATCCTGCATCCAACGGAACTGGTAGGGGGTTGTAATTATCTTTTAATGACTTAAACAGTGCTCGATTTGGGACCCGCGGGAGTTTAGTCTGTCTTCATCCTGGCATGGACAGAGGGAACCGTGAACAATCGATCCATTGGAAGTGTGTACGTCCCTGAGCGCAGGCGGCGCGAAAATTCCATTCCCCAGGCGATCCGCGATCTTCGGCGCGCCCTTGCAGGATTACATTGGAAGGCGATGCTGGCCGGCGGGCTGGCGCTGGTTGCGCCGCTCGCCGCCTTTGCGCAGGGGAGTGCTGTCACGCCGCGAGTTACGGATCGCGTGGATATCGCGCGGCTTGTTGCGCTCACAGGAAATACTCATCCCCTGGCACGCGCCCAATACGATCAAGGCGCCGCGCCTCCTGATTTGCCCATGAACCGAATTATGCTCGTACTGAAACGCAGTCCCGATCAAGAGGCGGCACTGCAGGATTTGCTTGCGCAACAGCAGGTCACGGGCTCGCCCAGCTTTCACAAATGGCTTACGCCGGACCAGTTCGGTCAGCAATTCGGGCCAGCCGATGCGGACATACAGGCGGTTACATCCTGGCTGGCGTCTTACGGATTTCAATCCATTAAAGTTTCAAAGGGCCGCACGGTGATCGAGTTTTCCGGGACGGCCTCCCAGGTCCAGACGGCGCTGCACACGGCAATTCATAAATATGTGGTGAACGGAGAAGCACACTGGGCGAATGCCAATGACCCTCAGGTTCCTGTGGCGCTTGCTCCCGTGGTTTCCGGTTTTGTTTCACTTCACAATTTTCAAAAGAAACCCGCATCGGTGCGATCGGGACGAACGGCGGTGCTGACCAGAACATCGAAGGGGAAGCCGCAGATAAATCTTTGCACTGTGAACCAGTCGCCCTGCCCTGCGGCAGACATTTCGCATGGGATCGCCCCGGCCGATTTCAACAAGATCTATAACATCGGATCCTCGGTAACCGGCAGCGGAGTAACGATTGGCGTTGTGGCACGGTCAAACATCACTGTGAACAACGGTATGCCACAGGACGTCGCCGATTTCCGCAGCACATTTGGTTTGCCAAACAACAACCCAATCATTATTTTGAACGGTCCCGACCCCGGTGATTTGGGCGGCCCCGAAGAGGCCGAAGCGGTGCTCGACGCCACCTGGCCGGGCGCGATTGCTCCAGCCGCGACTGTGGACCTGGTCGTTTCCGAAGCCACGAACTCGACGCCAGGCGAGGATCTTTCCGAATTCTACATAATTGACAATAATCTTGCCGATGTCATGACCGAGAGTTTTGCGGCTTGCGAATCCTCTTTTGGGAATTCATTGTCGTCGGCCGCACAGTTCTACGGGACATTGGCAGAGGAGGCGGCTGCTCAGGGAATTACCTTTGTCGTGGCCTCGGGAGATAGCGGCCCTGACACCTGCGACGACGCTAGCACGATTCCAACCACAGATCAGTTGCCGTCCGTAAACCTGCTGGCAGCCATTCCGTTCACGGTGGCCGTTGGCGGGACCCAGTTTAACGACATTGCGAACCCCAGCACCTATTGGCATGTTTCGAACGGAGCCGACGACGAATCCGCAAGTTCCTATATTCCCGAAGACGTCTGGAACGAAAGCTGCATCGCGCTGAGTGCGACTTGTCCGGCCATTGGACTTTGGTCTAGCGGCGGGGGGCAAAGCATAATTTTTCAACAACCCTCGTGGCAAACCGGAGTGACCGGCATCCCCACGGGAGCCTCAAATGGGCGTTTCGTCCCAGATGTGTCGCTCACTGCCGCTGATCATGATGGCTACGTGCTTTGTCTTGACGCGTCTTGCGAGTCAAATCCGGCCGGTTTTTCGATCCTCAGTGGCACCTCGGCGTCGGCTCAGTCATTTGGCGGGATCATGGCCCTTGTCGTCCAGAACGCTAAGGGACGCCAGGGGCAGGCTGACTACGTTTTGTACAAGCTGGCAGCCAACAATGAAACGTATGCCAATTGCAACGGCTCGGCTAGCCCCAGCCTCCCTGCTCTTAGCGCTTGCATTTTTAATGACGTGACCTCCGGGGACACCAACATACCCGGCGAGACCGGCTTTCCGGCCGGCACTGGTTATGATGAGGCCACGGGCCTTGGCTCCGTGAATGTCACGAACTTGCTTGCAAACTGGAGCAAGGCCGTCGTTAGCGGTTCGACGACAGTGCTGGTCCTTAACAACGGCGCCGCTCCTCCGTTCGTCTTCGCGTACGGCGCGCCAGTACCGGTAACTGTCACCGTTACTCCCCTTGCGCCCGCAACTGGGATCCCGACAGGAGACGTATCACTCATCGCACAGAACATTCCGGGCGCGGCGAACCCCAATTTGGGTGTCGACTGCAATATTTTGCCCAACACGCCACCAGCGCAGGGCGGCTCCGGCTGCTTGAATATTATCAACAGCAACTTTACCTTTATTGGCAACAATGGGGTCAATTGGAGCACGACTTTTCTGCCCGGCGGCACGTACCCATTGGTTGCCCACTATGCGGGCGATAGCACCTTCCTCGGCAGCGATGCCGTTCCCGTAACTGTCACGATCAAACAAGCAACCAGTGTGACCGAACTGGGCTTCGTGACCAACGGCGCCACGTGCGCCACCGCAACCACTGTCCCCTATGGCTCAGGGTATGTCCTGACCGTGGCCGTTATCGACAAAGGGGCCATCTTAAGCCAAAACGGGCCGGGCACAGTTTGCCAACCAATACCCACAGGCGCTTATCCGACCGGAACTGTAACCATCGCAGACGGTACTTCGCCACTTCCAGCTGTTGACGGCGGTAGCTCATTCAAGCTGAACAGCTTCGGATTTTTTGAGGACCAGCAGATTCAGAATCTTTCCGTGGGCACGCACAACATACAAGCGTCTTATGCGGGGGATAACAGCTTTAACCCGAGCAGTTCTAATACGACGGTTCTCACTGTAACCAAGGCCTCGACTACCGCGGCCATTACGACGAGTCCTGCAACGATTGCGGCAAACACGGGTTTCTCTCTGACCGTGCTGGTGGACACGCAAACTTCCTCGAATCCGCCTGGGGGCAGCACTGGCGCTGCTCCCACAGGTATGGTTACTTTTACCGCGACTACAACAGGTTCCGTATTCAAGCCTGACCGCCGTGACTGGCCGGAGCCCAGTTGGTTCCTCGTCAGCGAAGTTTGCGCAGCCCTTGTGTGCATGTTTGCTTTGCTCTTTGCGACAAAAAAGCGGCACAGCGCCGTTTTCCTCGGAATCGTAATGGTGATCGTGATTGCCGTGGGAAGCAGTTGCGGCGGCAGCAACAGTTCAACGAGTTCCTCGAACACTGTTACGCTCGGAACCGCGAATTTGAGCGCAACTTCCGATGCAAACGGATTTGCCGCGGGAACCGCCACTTTGACCGGCGTCAAATTGGCAACCACCGGAACCATTACGGCAACCTACAGCGGAGATGGAAACTACAACAATTCGGCGTCTCCGGCGGTCACAGTCACTGTCCAGTAGTCACGAGCCATTTCTATTCCATTACTGGCCGGGGAGGACGTCGGGGTCAAGATTTCCGCCGGAGAGGATGATGCCGATGCGCAGGTCCTCGCCTTCGATCTGGCGGTGCAGGGCGGGAGAGGCGGCGACTGCGCCGGAGGGTTCTACCGTGCTGCGCAGGTGTTCGGTAATCAAGTGCATCGAGTGAATAATGTCCTCTTCAGTTACTAAAAGGATACGATCCACGCGCTCCCGCAAAATCGCGAAGGTGCGCGGCGATAGAATTGCGCGCAGGCCGTCGGCGATGGTGAACTTGGCGGAGCCGGGTTCGAGGTGGCCCGCGGCGAGGGAGCGCGCCGCGTCGTCCGCGTTGGCCGGTTCGCAGCCGATCACCACGATTTCCGGGCGCAGGGACTTGGCCGCGATGGCTGTGCCGGAAAGCAATCCGCCGCCCGAGACCGGGGCGCAGATGATATCGAGGTCGGGAATTTCCTCCAGAAATTCGAGCGCCGCCGTGCCTTGTCCGGCGATTACGCGGTCGTCGTCGTAGGGGTGAACGAGCGTGCCGCCCGTGGAGCGCAGCAGTTCCTCGGCGGCTGCTTCGCGCGCGGCCAGCGTCGGCTCGCAAAACGAAATGTCCGCTCCGTAGGCTTCCACGGCGCGAATCTTCACTTGCGGAGCGTTGCGGGGCATGACCACCCAGGCGCGAATGCCGCGCATCTGCGCCGCCAGCGCCAGCGCCGCTCCGTGATTTCCCGACGAGTGCGTCACCACGCCGCGCGCCGCCTCGGCTTCGCTCAGTGAAAAGACCGCGTTGGCCGCGCCGCGAATCTTGAAAGAACCGGAGAGCTGCAAATTTTCGCACTTGAAATACAAGAGCGCGCCGGCGAGCTCGTCGAGCGGGTAGGAAATCATCACCTGAGTTTCCTCGATGTGCGGAGCGATGCGGCGATGCGCCTCGTGAATTGCCTGGAGGCTGGGGCCGGCGAAAGCAGGAGTGTCGGATGCGCTCAATGAGAAAACCTTTAGGAAAGGCGCATTATGGCACAACTTGTCCCGGCATGGTCCATGTCTCGCGAAGGATGCGCATTTTTCTTGCTTACGCGTTGCGCCGCGCTAGAATCGGTTTCACCCCCTTCCTACTTTGATAACCGCGCGCACTCAAACCGGCGAGCGGGGAGGAAACCATGAGCTCAAGTGAACGACGTATCGATACGCGCGTAAATATCTCCGTGCCTCTGCGGTTCCGGGCGTTGAATAATCCGGGTTCGACGGAGCAAACGGCGCAGTCGGAAAACATCTCGCAGCGGGGCATGTATTTCTTGACCAACGTTCCGTTGAAAGTGGGGACGCCGGTGGAAGTGTCGCTGCGGATGCCGCAAGAGTTGGCTGGAAAAGTTGTGAGCGATGTGAAGTGCGTGGCGCGCGTGGTGCATGTGAAGCCCAGTTCCGGCCTTGGAGGCTTGTCGGGGATCGGGCTGCACATCGAGCGTTATGAGGCTAAGGCGTCGCTTCGGGATCGCTGGGCGAGCTAGGCGCTTCAGTGGAGCATGCTTCAGCTTGCTGGTTTTCTGGTTGCGGGATTGTACGGAAAGCAGGGTGAAGGAGGAAGGGCCGCGACGCAATCGCGGGCAGGTAGCGGTTAAAGGCGCATTGATTCGGCACTTTTCCGGCACGGCTGAAATGGCTGCGAAAAAAGTGGTTTATTGTGTCATTCCGAGCGAGGCGAGGAATCTCTCTTCGATTTGGCTCCATGAAAAGAAAGAGAGATTCCTCGCTTCGCTCGGAATGACAACATTCTGGAGGGGTCTTTTCCGCAGCTTGTAATGGCGAGTCGGTTCGGCACTTTTCCGGCACGGCTGAAGCGGTGGGCTACAAAGACTCTGTGGGTGACTCACTGGCTCCGCCTCTTTTGTTTTCTAGGGTCTCAACAGCACGGAACACAGGCTGAAGCCTGCGCTACATGTTCAATTCCCGGTGGAGGAAACTTTGACGGTGGCCTTGGCGCTCGAGACGTTTTCAAACTGGTCGTAAACTCGGACGGTGACGGTGTGCTCGCCCGGTGAAATTTTCTGCAGCTGAAAATCGTAATTCTCGCGAGGCGCGTCGCTGAGGCCTCCGGCCGGGAAGATCAGCGTCCAGTCTCCCGAATCCAGACTGTATTGCGCCCGCGCGATAAAACTAACCGGCGCGCTGGCTTGAAATCGCACTCGCACGCCGGCGCTGACGGACTCCGCCGTCAGTTGAGCGATGGACGGAGGAGTGTTGTCCACAACGAAGCGGTCGGATTCGCGCTCGGAAGACAGTCCTTCCCCAGTGGGATTGGACGGAGCGTCGCTGGCGACGATCTTCAAATAATAAGCGCCGTCAGGCATCGAGGTCGTGTCCCAGGAATAAAACCGCGTCTCTAACTTGTCCTTAAGCAGTTTCCACGTCGTTTCGTTTTCACCGCGAAAATAAACAGCGAATTCCAGTTGGTCGTCATTGGAATCGTCGGCGGTCCAGAGAACTGACTGAAAACCCTTCTGAGAGAAGCCTTGCGGGACCGGATCGAAATGCGCGGGGCCAGACGACGGCGCGAGGTTGGAAATCGCGGTAACCGTGAATGCAGAATTCGCCGAAGACGGAGAAGGCGGCGGCTGCGGCATGCGTAGCTGGGCGGGAGTCTGGGGACCAGAGCCCGCAGTGGGCAAGGAAATTCCCTGAACGCGCACGCCGGGATCCTGCAACGCGATCGCGGTCACTGCCGGGGCAATATTTTTCGGCAAATAGGCGATGCTGAACCAGTCAATCGCAGGGGGCGGGCTGCCCGCGCTGCCGCGCAGAACGGCCTTCCACTGCACGAAGCGCGCGGCGGGGCAATCGAGTTTGTCTCCGGAAGGGTTGGCGTAGGGGCCCGCCCAGTCGCTCCAATTGGAATCGGGATCGGAGGTGTTGCCCGAGCGCGCATAAATGGCGACGAGGGCGGCGCTGGCATTATTTGCCGCGCTTATATTTTCGCCCCACCACACGGTGCGGCCCCAGCGCGAAAAAATGTGAGCGTCAAAGGGCTGCGATTCATAGGTGCCCTCGGATTCGTTTTCGGGTCCCAGCGTGAAAACTTTTCCGGGATTGGCCGCGGCGAGAAACAATTTTCCGGCGGGGCCGGCGGCGATCGACGTGACCTGGCGTGAGGTGGCTTTGACGAGCTTGGAGAACACATGGTTACCTTCTAGTTCCAGAACGGCTCCTTCGTTTCCGGTTCCGAGGAGTAGTTTACCGCCTGGCAAGAGACCCATAGAGTAAACAACTTCGTCTCGCGCATTCCACAGCTCCTCGGGGGAGCCGTCCGCAGCGATTCGATACACCGAACTTGAGTTTACGGTAAAGAGCGGCGTAAACGGGGAGGGCTGCACTTGTGGGGCGGCTCCAGCCTGAGTCACCGCAGGGCCAACCGAAATCACAAAATTCGACGTCACGGTACCGGCTTCCGCGGTGATTGGTCGTGGCGGTCCGGGAGCTGGCGCGGTCTTTTCGCCCACAGCGGCGACGTACAGATTGCCATCAGCGGCCTCAAGGAGCGTGGTGATTTCCTTTTTAGATGTTTCGTAGAGAACGAAGGCGCGGCGGTTCGTGGCGGCCTTGGGGATGCGCAGAACGCGCCCGCTGGGCTCCGTCCCTGCCAGCACGTTGGCGTTGGCATCGAATGCCAGCGAGCGAATATGAGTTTCGTCGCTGGAATAAAAAATCTGCCCCTTCCCATCCGGCGCGACCGAGAAAATTTTGCCGGTGTCGCCGGTGGCGACGTACACGGTTCCGTCCTTGTCCACGGCCAGGTCCCAGATGTACTTCGTCTTCGGATCGAAAAAGACGGTGGATTGGCCGGCGGGCGTCACTCTGTAGACTTTTCCGTCGGGCGAGGTGCCGACGAACAAGTTCCCGGCGGCATCGACGGCGAGGGCCTGGGCGGCCAATTCGGAGGATTCAAATACGCTCGTGGTTTTGCCGCTGGAGTCGACGCGCAGCACTTTGGCATTCGAGCCGCCCGCCGCGTACAGATTTCCCTTGGAATCGGCCCGGATTTGCAGGAGGTATGCGAGGTTGGCGTCCGCAAATTCCGCAAACCGGGGAGCCAGAAACATTTTGCCGTCGCTGCGCAGCGCGACGCCCTTTGCCGTCCCTTTGTCAAACTCTTCAAACGTAGATTGACGCCACCAGCGAGTGTGTTCGGCAAGCGCCGGCGTGGCAACGGCCAGCAGGGCTGCGGCGAATAGCAGCAACGTACCCGGGTAGGCAAGGGCGGCGGTGCTTGCGCCGCGCGGTTCGCGGGCGTTTGAAAATGCGTTGCGCATGAAACTCCTCATGGAGCCGGCGAAGCGCGCCAGCCTGCCGCTTACTTGATTTGAATCGTAATGGTTGCGGACCCCTGAACGATCTGATCGAGCGGCAGAGACCATTCTCCCGCCGCCGATTCGCGGACAATCAGAGAACTCGCCGGGCCGCCACGTTGATCGAGAAGATTGATCTGGGAGGCGGGCACATTCGGCATCACTTTGTCCTGCACCACCATCGTCGGAGAAGACCCGAGCAGAGTCACGTACAACCGGTTATTTCTGCGTTCCCGGTTCAACACTGAGATGAGCTGTTCCAGGCTGTCCAGTCGCGCCTGCGATCCGGAGATGATGCTCATGCGGTTCAAAGTGCTCGAATCGCTGGCCAGAATTTGCATGGACGTGCCGCGCACCGCTTGCGGCGGAATGGCGATGCGCACGTCGCGGATAACAGGTGAGCCCCGATAGGGCCGCAATTGCACTCGTACGTTCACTGTGTCGCCCGGCTCCGCCTCGGATTTGTCGAGCCACGCGCCCTCGATGGTTGCCTGGCGGCGCTCGGGCATGGATTCCATGCGGAGCGTCACGCGCTCGATATTCGCCGTTTCATACTGGTTTGAGAAAATTCTCTGAAAAATATTTTGCACCGCGCTGGAGACCGGCAAGCCGTCGGGGATGAAAGAATCGATCGGCGGGAAAAGATTATCGAGCGTCACGCTGGAGTGTCCGGCGATGTCGATTCCCCCCGTCAAGTGCAGCGTGGTTCCTTCGCCGTACACGCTGCTCTGAACCAGGCCGTTCAACGCCGCAATGCCCATCAGGATCGGAGTGAGCTTGGGGTTCGACATCATGCGGAAGGAAAGGTGCTTGTCACCGTCCGGCGTCGCCACGGTCATGTCAATGGGGATCAATTTCGGAGCGGCACCGAGACTGCCCACGACGGCGGTGACGCGATCCTGGCTGAACGACCCGATGGTCCCGCCGACGTTCACGATTTTGGTCGATTCCAGGTCCGAACTGAGCGTGGTCAGCACGCGGGCCCGGGCCATGGGCATTTGAATCGAGCCGAATCCAAACAGCGGATGCCCGCAGACATACACGCGCCCGTCGACAATAGCTGTGACCGTGCACGACGCGCCCAGCGACAAATCGCCTTCGAGGAGAACTGCGGTCACCATATCTCCGGGACGAATGTTCCCGTCGTCCGGCCGGGCGTCAATGCTGCCACCCTGCGCTGCCGACATGCCGTAGGCGGCAAATTCATTCTCGAATTGCCGGATGGCCACGCCGCTGAAACCGGAAAATACCAGCGGGGAATCAATCGGTGTCAGAAAACTTCCTCCGGAGACGCCGGCGCGCGAGGTCCAATCCGGGGGGATCTGGAATCGCGCTTCCGTTGCTAGGGAAGGCGCCGCTGAACCTGGGATAGCCTCGGCGCGGATCGTTCCAGGCTGGCCTTTCGGCAAGCTCAAAATATTTTCAATCGGCGTAACCCCGGCCAACGGTTCTTTAGAGAACACGCCAAGTTTGAGGGATAGCGCGCCTGCAAGTTTCCCGTCAATGTAAACCGGGCTTCCGCTCATCCCCGCGACGACGCCGGTATGCTCCACTTTCGGGCCCAGGAGCTGCACAAGGATGATCGATTCCTTGGGCGCCAGAAAATTCGGCATCACACCTATTACGACCAGATCAAATTTCTCAATCTGGTCTCCGGCAAAAATCGTGTAGGCCTCGCCCCTCATACCCGGCTGGATTTGCGAGAGCGGAAAAATCTCCGGATCGGCGGCCAAAAGAGCGGGCGCGAGCAAGGACACCAAGAGCGCGGCAAGCAGGGTGCGCTTGCAAGAAAGGAAGAGGCGTGCTGGGCGACCTGTTCTTCTATCGTGCATTAACCTTCCATGATACGCGTGCTGTCTTTGGGAATCAATTGCGGAGCACGCTTGTCGAATGCCAATTCGCCTATGTTAAATTCTTCGTTGTACTCGAAGACTCCGGTGCTGGGATGCTTTTTTCCGCAACCGCGGCCAGCCGGTCAATGGCACCCTTGGGAGTCAGTAATTGGAGTGAAACGGTCAAGGCCACTGCCCCCAGAACCACTTCACCCGGAAACGCGTAATGGTACATCCACTTCAGCTGATCGAGCCCCAGGAGCGACTGAGGGGAAACTATCATCCACGCGCCCAATCCCATAAGAATCCAGCCGATCGTTCCGGACAGGCTTGGCGGCCAGCCTTGCTTCGCGAACGATTCCGAAGCGTTTTGAATTCTCGGAGACGAGCGGTCGCCCGTGCTCAGGTAATTGCAGAAACGATCGTTCAGTAACGCGCCCACGAGGCCATTGTTGGTGGTGTTGCCGGCGGTAGAGAACATCGGAATTAGACCCGTATACATGGTCACAAACGTGGCCACGAATGCATCCACGTCCCGCGCGTGCAGCAGCACTGCTACGATCGGCGACATAAAAAATGCGGCGCCTCCCGGAATGCCGGGAGACTCTAAGCCCAGAACGAGCACCGGCGGAATCAGCGTCAGGATCTCCATCAGAGAAATCGGGAAATTGAGCAGCCGGGCAACGGATATGGTAACGAGCATGACGGAAATCGTGGCGCAGCTCTTGTTCATCACCGTGCCGAAAACAATGGAAACTTCCGCCATCTCGCGAGGCAGACCCAGCTCGGATTCGGCCGAAACAAGATTCATCGCCAGGGTTTCGTAGGATCCTCCCGTGCCGAATCCTGTAGGCCACACCGACGCGTAATACGAGGCGATCTGCTTCCAGGAGCGCCTCGAGGTCAGCTTGACAAAAACGGCCAGGATGACGGACCAGGTTACAGTCACGAGGCCGACCCAAAGCGTCGTCTGGCCGTATGCGGCCATGCCTTTAGCGCCGAACTTCATGGGGATGCCGATGGCCAGGCAGCCGATCATCACCGGGTAGTACCAGAGAAGTTTCTGGAACAACCAAAGCGTTGCTTGGCTGCCCAGGATCAAACCGCGCGCCACGGAACGCAGGCTCGGAATGACGGCGGCGGTGTAACCGATCAAAACGGCGATAATCAGCGCTTGAATCAAGGGCTGTTCGGAGAGAAGCGTCGAGAAGGATTGTCCCACTTGCTGAAACCACTGGCTGGCTCCCAGAACCGGCGCGCCCGGAGCGGCAAAGGGCAGCTTGGTGAGAATTGGAATCCAAAGCGTGACGTAAACCAGAGAAGCAAATCCCAATACAACGTAAGCAGCCAGGATCGATCCGAACATGCGTCCGGCGCCTTGGCGGTTGTACAACACCAGTTTGGCCGTGGCTCCGGAAAGCAGCACAAAGATGATCAGCGTGGCAAACGTCACGACTGCTTTGGGGAAATATGTGCCGGTCGCATAAATCACAGCCGCCACGTGGTTTCCCGAGAACCGCATGCCAATGAGCAAGCCGCCAACCAGAAACACAATCACCCAGATTGGCAGGGGAATACCAAAATAGGCGCCGGGCTTGGTCTTCCGGGTCGAAGTTTTTGTCGAGTCGGGCGCCATGTGGGAAGTTTCAATCCTGGCGGAATTTTCTCCAAGGCTGTGTGAGCCGGCATTCTTGCGAGTCCAGATAGTACCTCAGGGAATCTCTTGGCGGTCATTTGTCTTCGATAGGTTGTTTGTAGTCCGCGCTCTCTGATATCTTTCGCGCATGCCACCTATCCTGAATTTAGAGTGTTCACGTTGCCGAAAAACTATTTCCGCGCAAACTCCGCAGACGCTGTGCCCGGATTGTTCGGGTTCGCTGTATGTGCGATACGACTTGCGGCCGCTGCGCGGCACAGCAATGCGCGACAAAATTGCTCAGCATGCGTCCTCTATGCCTTGGGCTGGTATGTGGCGCTACAGCCTGGTCCTGCCGGATGCAAAGCCCGTCACGCTCGGCGAGGGTTGGACGCCGATGCTGCAAAGCCGCCGCTACCCGAATCTCTTTCTGAAAGAGGAGGGTGCCAATCCGACATCCACGTTCAAAGCACGCGGGCTAGCAATGGCAGTCACCATGGCGCGTCATTACGGCCTGAAGAAACTGGCCGTGCCATCTGCCGGAAATGCGGCGGGCGCACTGGCGGCTTACGCTGCCGCTGCGGGAATCGAAGCGCACATCTTCATGCCCAAGGATGTGCCTTTTGCGAATTTCGTCGAGGCCACGATCTATGGAGCCAAAGTAACACTGGTCGATGGTCTCATCTCCGACTGCGGGCGCATGGTGGCGGAACGCAAGGAGAAAGAAGGCTGGTTCGATATCTCCACACTCAAGGAGCCCTTCCGCGTAGAAGGCAAGAAGACCATGGGCTATGAATTGGTCGAGCAGTTGGGATGGGAATATCCCGACGCAGTTTTTTATCCCACGGGCGGAGGAGTCGGGCTGATCGGAATGTGGAAAGCGTTCGTGGAGTTGGAAGAGCTCGGCTGGGTGCGTCCCGGAAAACGGCCGCGCATGATCGCAGTGCAATCCTCGGGGTGCGCGCCGGTGGTCCGCGCTTTTGAGCAGGGCGCGAAGGTGAGCCAGATGTGGCAAGACGCTGCTACGTTTGCGGCCGGGCTTCGCGTGCCGAAACCGTATGGGGATTCCATCATGCTTGAAATCCTGCAGGAGTCCGGCGGCGTGGCCCTGGCTCTCTCCGACGAGCAGATTCTGGCTTCGCTCAAGGACTGGGGAAAGCACGAAGGTGTTTTCCTTTCACCCGAGGGAGCCACTGCGACAGCCGCCTACGATCACCTGCTCGCCACGGGTTTCCTTACCGCAAAGGACCGCGTCGTACTGTTTAATACCGGTGGTGGACTGAAATATACGGACGTGACTGCTCAAGCGTTGGGCCTGCATGCCGTGTCAACTTAGGTGGAGAATATCTTACGGGGCTGGGTTTTTGAGGTACCATCCAAACAAGATGGCGGCGGCCATACAATCGGAGCGGCTTACTTGAAATTACGGTCCAGGAAATTAGTCCGTCGCCGCATTCAGGAAACTTTCAGCCCATGGCATTAGTATATATTTCAGTAAGACACCAGCAGAACCAATGTAGTGCAGAGTCCTTGATTTGACGAACGCGCTGAAGGGACAACGATGCATTTTTCGGCGCCTTTCATAAAGCGACCCATAGCCACCTCGTTGTTGAGCATTGCGATCCTGCTTGCAGGCGGCGTGGGTTTTTACTTTCTGCCCGTGGCGGCGCTGCCTCGAGTTGATTTTCCGACACTCTTTGTTCGAGCCGGTCTTCCGGGGGCGAGTCCGGAAACTATGGCCTCGTCAGTGGCAACGCCGCTGGAACGCCAATTCGGGCGCATCGCGGGCGTAACCCAGATGACCTCCACCAGCCAGCTTGGCGCTTCGGGGATCGTTCTTCAATTCGATTTGGATCGGGACATTAACGCAGCTTCCCGTGACGTGCAGGCAGCCATAAATGGCGCCGCGGGACAACTGCCCGCTGGCTTACCGAACTTGCCGACCTATCGCCGGATTAATCCAGCCGAAGTTGACATTCTGGATATAGATATATCCTCGGACACGGTTCCCAGGGGCCGGCTTTACGATTTGTGTGATTCCTTCCTGGCACAAAAGATATCCCAAGTTCCAGGGGTAGGTTTGGTTCGCATCTCCGGCGGAGCCAAGCCCGCGGTTCGCGTGGACGTGAATCCGAACGCCCTGGCGCATTACGGGATCGGCTTGGAGCAGGTGCGCGCTGCGCTTCAAGCAGCCAACGCGAATTCTCCCAAGGGGTACCTGGAAAACGAATCAACCCGCTGGGCTGTAAATGATAGCGACCAACTTCTCAAACCCGAGCAATACTTCCCATTGATCGTTGCTTACAGGAAGGGAGCCCCGGTCCGGATCAGTGATATTGCGAAGGTGACCGAGGGAATCGAAGATCTGCGCAACTCGGCGTACGCGAATGGCGTAGCTTCCGTTTCGATGGGCATCGGCCGGGAACCCGGCGCCAACGTGATTCAGACCGTGGACCGCATCATGGCGCTGCTTCCGGAGTTGCGCGCTTCCATCCCGCCCACGGTCGTGCTGGATACCAATTTCAACCGCACCACCACGATCCGCGCGTCCGTGAAGGATATCGAAATCACCATGATATTGAGTGTGATACTTGTGATTATGGTAATTTTCCTGTTTCTGCGCAATGCCTGGGCCACGATTATTCCCAGCATCGCCGTGCCGCTCTCCATCGTCGGAACGTTTGGGGTAATGTCGCTGTTGCACTACAGCATGGATAACCTTTCTCTTATGGCGCTGGCAATCTGCACCGGGTTCGTGGTGGACGACGCCATCGTGGTGATTGAGAACATCTCGCGCTATCTGGAAGCGGGGGATACCCCTTTGCAAGCGGCCATGCGGGGTTCCCGTGAGATCGGGTTTACGGTCCTGTCCATGAGCACTTCCCTGATGGCGGTTTTCATTCCGCTCCTGCTGATGGGCGGGGTCATTGGAAGATTGTTCCGGGAGTTTGCCGTCACGTTGAGCGTGGCCATAGTCGTTTCCCTGTGTGTGTCGCTCACCACTACCCCGATGATGTGCGCTCGATTCCTGAAATCGGAGAAGGAAATAAAGCACGGTAAAATGTTTCAGGCGAGCGAACGGGTGTTCACATGGAGTGTGAGAAGCTATGCCGCCGCGTTGCGCTGGGTTCTGCGCCATCAACCTTTGATGCTGGCCATTACTGGCGCCACCATTTGCTTGAGCGTTTATCTGTATATTGTCATTCCCAAGGGCTTTTTTCCCGCCCAGGATACCGGGCTGATGGCCGGAAATATTCTGGGGGCGCAGGACACTTCCTTTCCCGCGATGCAACAGAAACTAAAAGAATATACAGACATCATCGTGAGCGATCCCGCGGTGAAAAGCATGATCGGCCAGACCGGGGGCGGTGCTGAAAATACGGGGGGCATGGAAATTGAGTTGAAGCCGGTCAGCGAGCGGAAAGTCACTGTGTACCAGGTGATTGAGCGCCTGCGGCCCAAACTTGCGGTGGTTCCGGGGGCCACACTTTTCCTGCGGGCTTATCAAGACATCACGGTCGGCGGGCGGATCAGCAGTTCGCAGTATCAATACACTTTATCCAGTGAAAATCTAAATGACCTGCTGGATTGGGCGCCGCGCGTGGAAATGGCCTTGAGCCAGATGCCCGAATTGCGCGACATTGCCAGCGATCAACAAACGCGTGGCTTGCAGGCCACCCTGGTGATCGATCGCGACACGGCGTCGCGATTGGGGATTTCACCGCAGGCCATCGATAACACGCTTTACGACGCATTCGGCCAGCGGCAAGTCTCCACGATCTACACGCAGTTGAACCAGTATCACGTCGTGATGGAAGTAGATTCGGCGTATCGCAATAGCACGGATGCGATCCGTGGACTGTACGTAAGATCTTCGAGTGGCAACCAGGTACCCCTCAGCGCCTTTACCCACTATGAGACGAAGAATACCGCCCTCTCAGTGAACCATCAGGGCCAATTTCCCGCAGTTACGATTTCCTTCAATCTTGCAGAGGGGATCGCTCTGGGTGAGGCAGTGACGAAAATCCAGGAAGCTGTCTTTCACATGGGGCTTCCTGCCGATATTCACCCGACATTCCAGGGAAATGCGCAGGCCTTTCAATCCTCCTTGTCGAGCCAGCCATGGCTTATTCTGGCCGCGCTCGTCACGGTTTACATTGTATTGGGGATGCTCTACGAAAGTTACATCCACCCGGTTACGATTCTCTCGACGTTGCCCTCCGCCGGTGTAGGAGCTTTGCTGGCGTTGTTGATCTCTCGCAACGAGTTGACCGTCATCTCGCTCATCGCCATTGTTCTGTTGATCGGCATTGTCATCAAGAACGCCATCATGATGATCGATTTCGCCATTGAAACGGAACGGACAGGGAAGACGCCCGAGGAATCAATTTATCAGGCCTGCCTTCTGAGATTCCGCCCAATCATGATGACCACGGTGGCGGCGCTATTTGGAGGATTGCCGCTGGCGTTGATGACCGGCACCGGTTCGGAAATGCGCCGCCCCCTCGGGATCAGCATTGTGGGCGGCTTGTTGGTGAGCCAGATGCTTACCCTCTTTACGACGCCAGTCATCTATCTGTATATGGACCGCTTGCAATTGCGCATTAAGGGGCGCAAAGAGGCGCGGCTTTTCGGAGGGCACACAACTCCTCACCCGGCATCCGCCAAATAGCTGTCCACGTCGCTCCAATTGTTTCAGTCTTAGAAACCGCGAATTCCCAGGTCACTGAATGAATGAGGAATACTCGCTTTTGGTGGCGCCGGCGTCCCGCCGGCGGTTTCGGCTTCCTGCACACGCTGCAAAATCGCCGGCGAGACGCCGGCGTCACGAGAGAGCATCTCTCTGTGGTTTTGCAGTTCTGGAATTTTGAATTGTTAGGTAGACATTCGACTAAATTCCTTTGGATTTCGCCCCCAACACGGTCGCGGCAACCAAAGCTCGCGCGCCGATGCGGTTGCAAAACAATTCTCCCCGGGGCACACTTTATTTATGAGCACATACGACCTGATTTGCATTGGCGCTGGGCCTACCGGGCTGGCCTGCGCCATTGAAGCCAAGCGCGTGGGTATGCGCCCGCTGGTGATCGACAAAGGATGCCTCTGCAATTCTCTCTACCATTACCCCGTCAATATGGTGTTTTTCACCACGCCGGAACTTCTGGAAATCGGCGATTTGCCGCTGACCAGCGCCGCGGAGAAGCCGACGCGCAGCGAGGCACTCAAGTATTATCGCAAGTGCGCCGAGCACTATAATCTGGACTTGCGGCTCGGCCATCGCGTGGAAAAAGTGGATGGCGCGGACGGAAAATTCAGCGTGCACACGCGCGATGAGCAGGGAACTCCCGCGCAATTCGCGGCGAAAAAAATAGCGGTAGCCACCGGCTATTACGACCTGCCGAACCGCATGGGAATTCCGGGAGAAGATTTGCCGCACGTTTCGCACTACTACACGGAGGCTCACTCTTTTTGGCGCTTGAATGTGGTTGTGATCGGCGGGAAAAACTCGGCCGCGGAAGCCGCCCTGGACCTTTACCGCAATGGCGCGAAAGTCACTCTGGTTCACCGCCGAGCTGAACTTGGCTCCACGATCAAATATTGGGTTCGCCCGGACATCGAGAATCGCATCAAGGCCGGGCAGGTTCACGCGCTTTTTGAAACCAGCGTGAAGCGCATTGAAACGGGGCGCGTCGTGGTTTCCAACCACGCCGGCGAATTGACCTTGCCGGCGGATCAGGTTTTTGCGCTGACGGGCTACCATCCGGACTTTGAATTCCTGCGCTCCCTCGGAATTTCGCTCGATCCGCAAACCAATAAGCCCGCCATGGACCCGCAAACCCATGAGAGCAACGTCCCTGGAATTTACGTCGCGGGAGTCGTGATCGGCGGAAATCACACCAGCGAAATTTTCATTGAAAATGGCCGCTTTCACGGCAAGCAAATTATCGCCGCTTTGACAGGCGGGCGTTTACACTCCACCACCGGCGTTTGAACTATTTTCCGGCCAATGCTAGAGTGAATTATTCGAGAAGAGCAAGAGCCGAAGTAGCTCAGTTGGTAGAGCAGTCGATTCGTAATCGACAGGTCTCCGGTTCAAGTCCGGACTTCGGCTCCAGAATTTCCGCAGCCCCTTGTTATCCAGAAATAATATCCGTGCGCACATAGCCCGAAACGCGCGGTTGAATCCAGGGAACGGCAATCTCCCGATTGGCGTCTTGCAATGCCCCAATCGGGAGATTGGCGTTCCCGGGTGCGCCGAATTGCCGCTTTCGTTGAATCCCGCCCGCCTATTGAGAAGCCCGGCTTGGCTCAGCCTTGGCACGCCCCCAAAGTTCTTCGCTGGCGATCCGAGCGCCTTCGACCATGGCTTCCAATTTGGCCCACATGATTGAGGGATGAACGCGCCGGTTGAATTGTTCCTGGGCAAAGCCGCAATCGGTGCTGGCGATAACGTTTTCGCGGCCGACCACGCCGGCGAACCGTAGGATACGCTCAGCGACGAGCTCGGGATGCTCCACGACGTTTGTGCCGTGGCTGACGACTCCGGGGGCCAGAATCTTGCCATCTGGCAGCTTAACGTCCTTCCAGACGCTCCATTCATGCTCGTGGCGGGGATTGGCGGCTTCGATGAGATACGCGCCGGCGCGAACCTTGAGTATTAGATCGACGATTTTCTTCAGCGGGACGTCAGACGTATGCGGTCCGGGCCAGCTCCCCCAGCAAACGTGGTAGCGGACGCGGTTTTCCGGGATCCCTTCCAACGCGTGGTTCAGAACCTCGACGTGCCGCGCCACCCAGCGGTGGTAGTCTTCGAAGTTTGCGGGTGGCACCATCCGATCGTAGGTCACGGCCGCGCGGGCATCGTCCAGTTGCAAGAGAAAGCCGGCGTCCACGATGGCGCGGTATTCGGTCCGCAGCGCCTCCGCCAGGGCGATCACCAGTTCTTCATCGTTTCGGTAATATTGGTTTTTCCGGTCCGGGATGGCGCTGGAGGGAGCGGCCACCGGGAGGAATGCTTCCTCCACTTTCACGTCTTGCAGCGCCGCTTTGAGGTTGTCGAGGTCCTGCTGTAGTTCGCCGAGGCCGGTGTAATTGACGGGCGCGACGCACACGGCCTCACGCTGGGTCACGTTCGACCAGGTGCGGTCATTTCCGCCTTCGAGTTCCGCATAAAATTCCTTGAAGCGATCCCTGTCCGCGCCTCGGGCGAAAGGATTGGCGCCGGGCTGGACGGGGCGCAGTTCGAACCCGCTCACGCGCTTCAGGGCGTAGAGTGACCAGCTGGTGGACTTGCCGAATTCGCCGTCATTGACGATATCGATGCCCGCCTGGACTTGCCGCCGTACGACCTCGGCGACGGAATCCTTCAGGCATCGCTCGTAAGCATGCCCATCCGCGGCCTCTCCGTTCTCCCGCGCGCGCACGAGTTCGAGTAGTTGGGGCGGACGGATCAGGCTGCCCACATGCGTGGTCAAAATTCGATTTGAGCTGCGCTTCATCGGGATTGGCCTTAGGGTTTGAATTCGATCAGGAGATTGCTGATCGGGATTTTGCCAACGTCCTTGGAAGCGTGGACGACGGGCGGCCTCCACATCGCGACGTCAGGCACTAATTCGCGGGTTTCTTCTTTCCCATTCGTCCACTGCTGCACCATCGTGTCGTTGAGGAAAATAGCCAAACGCAAATTGTGGCTGTGGGGCGCGGCGTATTCGCCGGGCTGCATCTTCTCTGCGAACACCGTGAAATCTTTTCCATCGAACAAGACTTTGTTTCCGGGCGGTGCCGGCGTTCCAGGGGCCAGAGGCATTACTTTGGGGTGCGCCGGATTAATAGCGACCTCGAGGAAATCTCCAGTTTTGGGAGGAGAGTAGCGTTCGCCGGTCTTGAAAACTTTGACGTCGCCACGCTCCATCTTTTGGCCGTTCACTTCGATAGATCCGAAGGCCACCACCACACGGTCACCGCAACCTGCCGCGGCCGCCGCGCACGGCGCGCTGTTTCTAAACACACGGACGAATTCATTTTCGAGCAGAGGGCTGGCCGGCATGGTCTGAAGAAAAAGCAACGCCGCAAGTATCAGCTTCATTTTCGTTGCGCCTTTCCAAATCGTGGGGAAGTGGCGACGCGTAGTGTACAGCAGGCAAGGCGCTAATTCACCATCCGCCGAACGCTTTCCAAGGCCTGGCGCGCGAGGGTGTAGCGCGGCTCGATGGCCAGCGACTTCTGGAAGAGTTCACGGGCACGATTGATCATGCCTTTGGCGAGAAAGACGCGTCCGAGATTGAAGTAAGGAAAATGGCGCGGTTCATAGCGTTTGGCGGCCATGGCCTGCTCCAGCCAGGGAATGGCTTCGTCGAAGCGGTTGAGGTCGATCAGGTAAGCGCCGATGTCGTTGTAGGGATTGCCGAAGTCAGGGTCTATTTCGATGGCGTGCTTGCATTCCGCGATGGCCTCTTCGATTTTCCCCTGGAAATGATAGGTCCAGCCGAGATACGTGTACGCCTCGGCGGTGGGATGCAGCGCCAAAGATCCGAGATAGAGTTCCACCGCGCGGTCGTAATCGCCATCCATCTGCGCGGCAAACGCTTCCTGGAAGCGCTGTCTCGCCTCGGCCTCGCGATCGGGTAGCATGGCCCATTTAGAGCACAGCGAGGGGAACGTGTCAAATTCCTGCAGATTTTTGTAGGACAGCCACTCTTGGCTGTCCGCTTTTGCCGCGACCATATTGTGCGGGAAGCCAAGAGGACGGCCAGCAGGACAGCCTAAAGGACAGCGAAGAGTGGCTGTCCTACTGCGAATCACATTTTCGCCATTTCAAATCCATCGATCTGCACGTCGAGTTGGTGGTTGATACGGATGCCGTAGATGCCGTCGGTTTTCGCGGCCGCCCCGGTTTTTGGAAGCGAGGTGACAACCGTCCCATTGATGACAAAATCGACCTTGTCGGCCTTCACGCGCACTTCCAGGGCGTTGGTGGCCGTTCCGCCGGAGTCGGGCTTTTTTACCGCGGGGCTGGGAGTCTTGGGCGACACACCCTGCGTCGAAGACCCATCGCGCCGTTTGATGAGAAATGTTCCGTCGTCCGTGATCATGAAGTACAAGTAGCTCTGGGCCCCGCCTTCGAGACCGCTTCCGCCGAAGATGAGACCGTAGTATTCGTCATAGCCCGTTGATTTGATGAGCTTGAACGTGCCTTTGAGCGTGTAGTTTCCCGTGGCCGTGTTCGCCGGGTTCCAGTAGATCGCCGCCATGGGATTTATGGCGTGGAAACCCGAACCGGTCGCCGTGAACTTATTGGCGCCTGGAGCATCCGGGTCGGACGCGTCCGAACTGTGGTCCGAACGCAGCTTCCATCCTTTTGGCGCTTGCGCGAACGCCGGTGCAAGGGCGAGCAGTGCGGCCAATACGAATCCAATGAAGTGCTTCATCTCTGTGCCTCCTCGGAAAATGGCTTCGCCAGATGATACTCCCGTTGCACGCCGGTTTGGCAACTCGGATTTGGGTAGCGCCATCCGCAGCGATGGCCGGGCATCTTTGACTCGGCCGGATGCACGCCATAAGGTGGGCGCTAGACGGACCAAGGGAAGCGCAGTAAGTCATTCTGTCAGTCGAAGGGGCGCGGAAACTGCGGGCTGGATTATCCGCGTGCTAGAATTCTTGGGTGTCCAAACAAATTATTCGTCCTGCCGGCACGATCAGCGGGTCTCTGGAAGTTCCGGGCGATAAGTCCATTTCGCATCGCTACGCCATGCTTGCCGCGCTCGCCGAGGGCCGCAGCGAAATCACCCGCTTTTCCGCCGCAGCCGATTGCCGCAGCACGCTCGATTGTTTCTCGCGGCTCGGCGTGAAAATCGAGATTCAGGGTGACCGTGTGCGCATCGCCGGCGCGGGCCTTGGCGGGTTGCGCAAACCGCGCCGCGCGCTGGACGCCGGAAATTCGGGTACCACGATGCGCATGCTCGCCGGTATTTTGGCCGGGCAGGAATTTCGTTCGATTCTGGACGGCGACGCTTCCTTGCGGCGCCGGCCGATGCGCCGCGTGATGGACCCGCTCCGACAAATGGGCGCGCGGATGGAAGCTCGCGACGGAGGCTTCGCCCCGTTGAAGATCGAGGGCACTCGCCTCTCTCCAATTGATTACGCGCTGCCGGTGCCGAGCGCGCAGGTGAAGTCCGCCGTCCTTCTCGCTGGATTGTTCGCGGAGGGCGTGACTTCCGTGACCGAGCCGGTGCGCACCCGCGACCACACGGAATTGGCACTCGCCGAATTCGGCGCGCGCATCGATCATGAGAGGCACACTATCCGCATTCATGGGCGGCCGCGTCTGAAAGGGCGCTCGCTCTCCGTCCCGGGCGATCTTTCCTCCGCCGTTTTCTTCCTGGCGGCGGCCATGGTCCTTCCGGAATCGAATCTGGTGATACATAACGTGGGTCTAAA
>DATHPN010000009.1:0-31055 GCA_035483715.1 Candidatus Acidiferrum sp. | reverse complement strand
ATAATGTAGTGACCGTTTGACGCTGCAATAGTCCCGGGAGCTTTCTCCGCATATTTCTGAAACGTGGCGGGATCCGTTACGTCGACTTCCGCAACGGCGTAGCCGGGCAACACCTTGGCCTGCCTCGCATGAATCACCGATGAGCCCGCCACGCCGATCAAGGCCCCGGCGAGCATTCCCAACATAATTTTGTAGTTAGTCTTCATGGATTCCTTTCTCCCTTCACATTTCTGCGTCCGAACGGCAACCACCGCGATAATGCCTTGCAGACTCTATACATCTCCCAAGGAAGCCGTCAACGAATTTAGTAGCGCAGGCTTCAGCCTGTGGGGTTTTGTTCTTTCCAAGCCTAACCCCCGCAGGCTGAAGCCTGCGCTACTGAAATCAATCGAGCGGCTCAATCTTGGCGATCTTGCCCTGATGAACTTCCGCAACCCACACGGCAACCGGCGACGTGGAGTTGTCCACATCGATGTGCCGAATGTTCGCATCCACCGTTGGCAGCATGTATTCCGTAAATTTGCCCGTCCTGGGATCGAGTCGCAGGATCAAGTCGGTACTCATGCCCGCTGTCCAGGCGTCACCGTTTTTGTCCGTCTTTGCAGGGTAAGGGCCCACCCAGGGTGTCGGCGCAGTCCATTCCTTGAACTGCTCTGTCTTCGGGTCAAACATGCCGACCTTATTCGCGTAATACTCGCCAAACCAGACGCGATCTTGCGAATCCACCGACACGCGGCGCGGGCCGGAATTCAATGTGGGCGTCTTATACAAAGTCACTTGGCCCGTTTTCCCATCGATCTTGCCGATGTTGCCACCCACAATGTCGCAAATGTAGACGTTGGATTTTGAATCGGCGGCAAGGCCGTAGGTCGAGTGCCCAGTCGGCGTTGCATTGTAAGCGAACTGGATGATGCCGGAGCTTTTCTCGTCGGGATGGTAGTCCGGATACATCGGATACTCGCTGACCACATCCTTCACCGGATCGACCTTAAAAATCTGAAGACTCTCGCCTCCTGGAAACCACGCGGTTCCGTCCGGCGCGGCAGCCACTTGCGGCTGGATCGCGCGCGCATCGTTAAATGCCGGCGGCACCAGCCAGGTCTTAAATTCCTCCGTCCGCGGATCGAAGCGCGTATATCCTCCCTGGCGGAATCGCGGAATCCACAAGTAGCCATCGCGGTTGAACTCGATGGAGAGAGTCCCCTCAGGGAAATCCGGCTTGAGCGGCGGCATGCGCCATTCTTTGGTCTCGCCGGTTCGCGGGTCCAGACGACCGATGAGCGGCTCTCGAAAATCGTTGTACCAGACCATTCCCTTGTCATCGAGGTCCGCGTCATGCGGGAGCCTTCCAGGGTCGGGCAAATCATATTCCGTGACGATGACCCGCGTGGCCCTGCCCGTCGGACGCGGCAGCGTCTTCAGTTCATATTTCCAATTGTTCGTCGAACTCAAATTAATCGTGCTCAGATATTTCGCAAATTCAGGGTCGGGCTGAACTGCAACTTTGTAAGGCAATGAGACCGGATGGTTCAGTACAGCCTGCTCGGAATAGCTTCTCATCCTCGCAAAAGTGGTGAGCCATCCTTTTTCATCGTAAGTGCTCTGCACAATTGGCAGGAGAGAGTGACAAGCGGCGCACCGGAACAACTGGTTCTTCTGCGCCTCTGTTCCAGGAACGCTAAGCAACCACTCGGAACTCGTAAGCTGAGATAGGAGGTCCTTTGTCTTCACCAGCTTCAAATCTGCACGGGTGGTACTTCCAGCCGCCACCTCGACGGACATCGGGCTGGCAAGGTCATACCCGACCGCTCGGATATCCAAGTCGAATTTGCCGGGCATGAGCCTTCCAGCCGGAAAAGAGTAGCGTCCCTCGTGATCGGTGACCACGGTGATGCTGATCGACTTGCCTTCGCCCTTGGCTCTGACCAGCACGCCCTCCATCGCCCCCTCTGCGTCCGAATTCACCCGGCCCGCGATGGCCGCCGCGGCGGGTTTTCGAGCGGGAGCAGCGAACGCGCTTCCCAAATTTAAGATCAATGCCAGCAACACAAATTTCATCCGCATCTTTCACCTTCGATTTTCCGGTCCGTGTTCGCACCTGCAAAATCAAAGTAAACGAGAATTCAACGTCGCTGTCGAACGGCGGCAACTTCCGGCCAATTCAGCGCTTGCGTCAAAGTCTTGCCCAGAATCCACTCCTTATCTTCCGCGGAGAGGAAGTCGAGGCCGTCCTGAAAAAGGTCCAGGCACTCCCGGTAAGTGCTGGTCAAGCGGCTCCGGTCCGCGCCCCACAACATTTGTTTTGGACCGTAAACGTCATAGATCCTGCGAATGAACTGGTGAAGGTCACTGAAGGGATATCGCTCATTGGAAAAGCACGGCGCGGAGGATGCCATGATGAAAATCCTGGGAAAACGCGCCAAATCCAAGAGATCGCTCAGACCCGCAAACGCGTTGTCGCCACGCACATCCAACGAACAGCCCATATGTGGAATCAGAATAGTAAGGCTGCGGTGACGCTCGGCGACAGGCTGAATTTTGTGAACCATTCCAGGTACGAGCGCCATAACCGGAATTCCCAGCTGCTCGCAAGTAGCCCAGAACCACTCCAGAGAGCCATCCTCAAGCCAGTCAACGAATGGTTTTACGTGAAAAGACATCCGAACTCCAAGCATGTTCGGTTGTTTGAGCCATCCTTCGAGTTGCGAGCGGGCATCGCTGGCTCTGGCATCGAACCGCCCGACGACTGCAAACCTTGCCGGATACCTCGCGGCAGCTTCGCAGGCCATCCTGTTGTCCTCACCAACCCAGGTAGGCGGGACAATCACGGCGCGGTCCACCCCGGCAGCATCCATCTCCACCAGCATTTCCTCAGCGCTGAACCCGTTGGGCCTGTGCGGGGGTCGCTGCGATCCTTTTGGCCAGGGCCGGTCCGGCCGGTCGGCATCCCAGAGGTGCACCTGGGCATCGCTGATGAGCATACGCACTCTCCAGAATGTGCGTATCGTACCTGCGGAGGATTCGTCCGCGCAACTTGGCCGCAGCCTACGGAATTAGCGGCTCGTGTAACCTTGCGGCGCTATGCTAAAGCAAGTATCCTCCTTCGCGGATTCCAAAGGATTCATCGAGGTGCGCCCTCTAACGATAGCCGTTGGCAACCCCGGTCTTACCCAGTCCCTGAAAGATGGAAGCACGCCGTGCGGTCGCTTGACCCTGAACTTCATTCCAGTTGACCCAATTATCGCGGCCATGCGACGCATGGTGTGCGATCTGGAATTCGATATCTGCGAGATGGCTCTCTCGACTTACCTGTGCGCCCGAAGTTTTGGAAAACCCTTCACGGCCATTCCCGTATTCCCGGCCAGAAATTTTCACCATCGAGCCGTGTTCTTCAACATGAATTCCGGAATCGCAGGGCCCAAGGATTTGGAAGGACGGACCGTCGGTGTGCATCGCGGCTACACCGTCACAACGGGGTTGTGGGCCAGGGGAATTCTTCAGACCGATTACGGAGTAGACCTCAAACGGATCACCTGGGCTGCCACCGGCGATGAACACGTGGAAGAATATCAAGCCCCGCCCAACGTGAACTATTCGTACAAGGGGAAAGCGACCGCGGAGTTGCTGGCCTCGGGCGAAATCGGCGCTGCGGTTGGAGATATTCGCGTGGACTCGGCGGACGTCAAATCTCTCATTCCCGACGCCCGCAACGCAGGCATCGCTTACTTCCGAAAGACAGGGATCTACCCGGTCAATCACTGCTTAGTGATCCGGAACGAAATTTTGGCCGCGGAACCGTGGGTGGCTGAGGAGCTCTTCGGTGCCTTCAAGGCTGCCAAGAATAATTACCTCGCCCGGCTGGATGAAGGCGCAGATCTTTCCCCGGCGGATGAGACAGCGATTGGCCTGGGACGCGCGGTGGGTGGAGATCCCTTCCCATTCGGCGTCAATGCCAATCGAAAAGCGTTAGAGGCAATCGTCCAATTCGCGTTCGAGCAGCAAGTGATACCGAACAAGCCTGCCCTCAAAGAACTTTTTGCGCCAAACACTTTGACTTTAGAGTAGGGCCAGCCCTGCTGGCCCGGCGGCCGGCAGCAGACCCGGCCGAAACGCTATCGCATAAACTTGAATCGGAGCAGCGCCGATCTCCGGAAGAGCGGCGAGACCATGCGCGAGCTGGATTGACAATATCTTTACTTTTCACCGGTGATTTAAACGTGGTAAAAATGGATATCGCACTTATTCGCATGCGGACTCTCAACCTGTTGCCCATAGGAAGTTAGAGAGTATAGATATTGCTGATTGTTGCCGGGATAAGCTAGAAAGGAATCCTCGATGAGTACAGCAACGCAGTCCCTTAAGAAAGTTCGAGTTTCCATGATGAATGCCATCCACGATCTGCCCTTGCTCGTGGCCCGGGATGAGGGTTTTTTCAGGGATGAAGGACTCGATGTCGAGATTCTCAAGACGCCGGGAACGGCGCAACGGCGCGCGGATCACCAGGCGCTCCGGGAAAATGTTTTCGAACGCACCATGGAATCCCTCTACGATAAAGGCGCGTGCGATCAGTTTCGCATGTGCGAGTGGGGCGTGATGAAGCGCGCCGTCGAATCCAACGTGACCTCCGGGCATCGCCCGGCCAAAATCGTTGCCTTGGGTTCGGCCATGTCCACCTTCGCGATAGTTTCCGACACCAAGCTCGGTATCTACGAACCCGAACAATTGAAGAACAAACCCATCGCCGTCAGCCCCTTCAACGGCTCGCATTTCACCATGCTCAAGATGCTGGAAGGTTTCCTGGAACGCGATCAGATCAAGTGGATGAACGCCGGAACGCACGAGGAGCGACTGGAAGCATTGAGCAAGGGCGAGGTCAAGGCGGTCTGTTTAATGGAGCCGTGGATCAGCGTCGCCGAAAAGCGCGGGCACACGGTGCTCATCGAATCTCATTCCACCAGGAGCGAAGCCTCCGGGGACGAATTGGATGGGCCGACGCTCAAAAAAATGTTCAATGCCGAAGCGGAAGCCGCCGCGGCAATCCAAAAGAATCCCGCGAAATATGCGCATTACCTGATCGAAGAAGCCGGCGGCGAGCTGGAGATTGGGGACCTCAAGCTCTCTCGCATCCTGAACGCGCCCCCCGAACCTTACACTCGCGAGCGCTTCGACCATACTTACCAATGGACTCTCGGTTGGGGACTGACGGAGCCCGGCGCCACCTATCAGAACACAGTGGATAACCGCGCCTGGGAGTAGCGAAGGCGCAGCCATACCGCGCCGTAGTGAAGTGGGATGATCGGTAACCGACCCACTACTCGAACTTGATATCCCTATTGCCTGCCCACGGGTCTTTGGTATAGTCGTTGCGTTGCTCGTGCACTTCCAGATGGGATCCGCGCGCCAGCGCCCGCGCACCCTTCCTGCGACGAGCACCTTCCCCCTATTTCGAGGAGAAATTCTTGCGCGTTCTTAATCCAACTGAGAATCACCGCCTCAATGAATTGAT
Source organism: Candidatus Acidiferrum sp. (assembly GCA_035483715.1). Classification (GTDB taxonomy): domain Bacteria; phylum Acidobacteriota; class Terriglobia; order Acidiferrales; family UBA7541; genus Palsa-360. Next base: position 25,549 of record DATHPN010000009.1, on the reverse strand, counting down.
TGGCTTTCTCGGCGTGACCATCGCCATCCTGATGGCCCTGGCGCTGATTTCCTACAGCCCTCACGATCCGTCATTCAATGTTTCCGCCGAATCTTCCGAACTGCATTCCGCGCGAAACTGGATCGGCCCGGCCGGAGCTTACGGCGCGGACATGCTGTTTCAGGGTTTCGGCTATGCGGCATTCCTGCTGCCGATCGGCATCTTCATCGTCGGATCGCAGTGGTTCCGCAGCGAACCCCTGGATTCCCCTGCCATCAAGATCGTCGGGTACTCGCTGCTTTTGCTGATGCTTCCCGCAATGCTCACGCTCTGGCATATTCCGGAAGTGCGCGGCGCGATTCCGCCCGGCGGCATGCTGGGCCATCTGGTAACTTCTGGTTTGCTCGCCGGATTCAACACCGTGGGAGCAAACCTCGTTGCGCTGGCCATTTTTTTTGTCGCGCTTTTCCTGACCACAAAATTTTCATTTATCGAAACGCACGAAACGCTGCGCGGCCCGCTCGGCAAACTGAACGTGATCGCGCCCATCAGGGAGCGCATCGCCCTGTGGCGTGAAGAACGCGAAGACAGGCGCATGCAAAAGCGCCTTGCGGAAATCAAGTCGCAGGGCCGGCCGCCCATCCCCGCGCAATCCGTGGCTGAAGTGGACGGCAGCGCCGTCACCGAGAGGGACGAGCGCGAAGAATCCGCGTCTGAAGAACCCGAGCGCGCGCGGTCGATTATTTTCCGCAATGTGGAAGAAAAAAGGACGCCGTCCAGGCAGCCCTCATCGCCCAAAATTGCCAAGGGCGCGACGAGCTATCGACTGCCCTCCCCCGATTTGCTGCGCCCGGCCCCGCGCCACGAAAAAATCGAGGAAGACGAGCTCAAGGAATGCGCGCACGCCATCGAACAAAAGTTCCAGGAATTTGAAGTCGGCGGCCGCGTGACCCAGATCAATCCCGGCCCCGTGGTGACCACTTATGAATTCAAGCCCGAGGCCGGAATTAAATACAGCCGCATCACTGGGCTCGCGGACGATTTGTGCCTGGCGCTCAAAGCCGAATCCATTCTCATCGAGCGAATTCCCGGAAAGTCGACGGTGGGCATCGAAGTCCCCAATGCAAACCGGCAGACGATCGCCCTGCGCGAGCAAATCGAATCCGCCGAGTTTGTCAATTCGCCTTCCAAAATGACGCTGGCTCTCGGAAAAGACCTGATCGGACGCAATCGCGTTTCCGATCTCTCGCAAATGCCTCACTTGCTCATCGCCGGTTCGACGGGAACGGGCAAAAGCGTTTTCCTCAATTCCCTGATTCTCTCGATGCTTTACAAGGGCACGCCGGATGAACTGAAAATTATTTTGATCGATCCGAAGCGCCTGGAGCTTGGCCTGTACGAAGACATCCCGCACCTGCTGGCTCCGGTCGTGACCGATCCGAAAGTCGCCTCCAATGTTTTGCGCAACGCCACGCGCGAAATGGAATCGCGCCTCAAGCTGCTCGCCGCCCGCGGCGTCCGCAATATCGATCAGTACAATCGCACGTTCCTGAAGGGCCAGTCGCTCTCGCTCTTCGACGAAAACGAAAACGCCGAGCTCAAGCCGCTGCCTTACATCGTCATCGTGATTGATGAGTTGGCGGACCTGATGATGGTGGACACCACCAACGTCGAGGAATCGATCACGCGCCTGGCGCAAATGGCGCGCGCCGTCGGCATTCACCTGATCCTCGCCACGCAGCGCCCGTCCGTCGACGTCATCACCGGCTTGATCAAGGCCAACTTCCCCGCGCGCATTTCGTTCCGCGTGGCCAGCAAAGTTGACTCGCGCACCATTCTCGACGCCAACGGCGCGGAATCGCTCCTCGGCCGCGGCGATATGTTGTACTTGCCCGCGGGTTCCGCACGCCTCAACCGCATGCACGGCCCCTTCGTCACGGAAGACGAAATCTCCGCCGTATGCGATCACTGGCGCTCGCAAGCCAAAGCGGTCTACAACGAGCGTTTGCTCGAAGCCCCCAAAGATGAAAACGCCGCCGGCCCCGATGGCGAGCCGGACGGAGAACCGGTCGACGACGATCTCTACCAGGAAGCCGTTCGCGTCGTCTGCGAGGCCGGCCGCGCCTCCACATCCACCTTGCAGCGCCGCCTGCGCATCGGCTACGGCCGCGCCGCCCGCCTCATCGACATCATGGAAAAAGACGGCATCGTCGGCCCCCCCGACGGCACCAAGCCCCGCGAAGTCCTGAAAGCCAAAGACTGGATCCGCGAGATCGATCAGTCGCTGCGCTAGAGAGTGGAAGTTGGAAGATCGAGATTAGAAATTCCGAGCCAGAACTTGGCGAGCCCGTGTGCATTCCGCAACCGTGGTGTTTTTCGGCCCGACCTCTAATCTCCAGCCTCTGTTGTGAGCCAGTTTCCGACAACGCCTGCTGATCATGACCTGGCCCCGGCAACCGTCGGCCTTGAGATCAGTCCGCCAGTGTCCGTGCCGTTAGCGAGACTGCCAGTCTGATGCGGAATAAACGTGATAATATCGCGGCAGGTTTGTTTGCCTTGTGGTTCGTCCCGACCAACGATAGGAGGTCACTCGTGAAATTCCTTCTGCCTCTTGCTCTCGCGGCGAGTGGTGTGATCGTTTCGGTTCCGCTATTCGCGCATCACGGCAACGCGTCGTACGACTCGGCGAAAACGGTCACGGTAAAGGGAACGGTGACGGACTATTTTTGGGCCAATCCACATGTGCTCCTGGAGGTCGATGCCAAGGACACCAGCGGCAAGACGGTGCATTGGACTATAGAGGCTCAAAACCCACTATCCCAAACCGAAGTAGGCTGGACCAAGAATACTTTTAAGCCTGGAGATGAGGTCGTCGTGGAAATCATCCCAGCCAAGAACGGGCAGCCCTTCGGACGTTTCGGTGTCGCGGGACCAACCGCGGGCCTGGCAACGCAAAAGAGCCTTATCGTGATCAATGGCAAACAATTCAAGCCATGAGGAATCGCTCGCGTGAGCGTTCGAACTTCAACGATTAGCGCACTGAATTATTCCAAGTGGATGTGAGATTTGTCATGCCGTAATCGGAAGCTGATTCAAAAGGTCGGAATCTAGCTGACGGAGGGATTTCGGATATGTCCAAGCGCCGGGCGGTCTTGATCCTTGCTCTCACTACAGGATTGATGTTCTCACCCATTCTGCGAGTCCAAACTGCTGCGCCGCAATCAGCAGGGGGTGATGCGAAAAAATGGAATAATATCGCGCCACGCAAGTCTACTTACACCCCGAAAAAGTCATCCCCCGCTCCGCGTCGTGACCTTTCAGGGATCTGGGACGCAGCAGGATTGGATGGGGGATTCCAGGTAAACGGCGCGGCCGAACACCCGGCACTCTTTCCACAAAAAAAGGGAGGTGCCGCAGGAGGGCTGGAAGCAGGCGCTGGTGCCGAAGGAGGACGACTCGACGAGACGGGTATTGAGCATCCTCTGCCTTACACTCCTTTGGGGCTGGCGGCACTCAAAGCCAATAAGCCCTCGGGACCCGGCGTCAGACAAGTCCCCGCCGCGCTTTCCAATGACCCACTGGACCAATGTGATCCGATTGGGTTCCCGCGTATGGAGCTTTTTGAATTGAGGACCTTCGAGCTCGTGCAGACCGCCAACCAGGTGATTTACTTGAATCAATGGTACGGCAATTGGCGCACAATCTGGACGGATGGCCGGGAACTCCCCAAGGATCCAGAACCACGTTGGAACGGGTACTCGGTTGGCAAATGGGTGGACGACTACACGTTCGTGGTGGAGACGGTCGGCCTGAATCCCAGAAGCTGGCTCGATCATGCTGGCCGTCCGCATAGCGATGCGTTGCGTGTGGAGGAACGGTTTCACCGGCTGGACCATGACAACATGGAACTCACCGTTACGATTGACGATCCCAAGATGTATACGCAACCCTGGCTGGGCATCAACAAGTTCCCTCTCCACTTGCTGCCATCCGATTTCGATATGCCAGAGTTGCTCTGCTCGCCTGTAGACATGGCCGAGTATAATCGGCGAATTAGTAATTCTGTCCTTCCCACAACGCCAAAGAAGTAGCGAGCGCGAATTTCCCTTTGGAAGTTCTAGCGGGCTGCGGAAAAATCCCTCCAGAATTTTGTCATTCCGAGCGACGCGAGGAATCCCTCTTTGTTTTCATGGGGCCAAATCGAAGAGAGATTCCTCGCTTCGCTCGAAATGACAAAATAAACTACTTTTTCCGCAGCCTGCTAGAGGACTCTTTCAAATCGCGCGAACTCTTGATAAGTCCGCTGATCGGCCCACCAGGCCCACCTCAGACCTCTTGCTTCCTGCCTCCTGCGCCCTTACAATCTTTCGTCTACCGAAGTGCCGGGGTAGCTCACCGGTAGAGCGCGGCCCTGAAAAGGCCGGCGTAGGGAGTTCAACTCTCCCCCCCGGCACCACCGTTGTAGCTAATAAAATCGCATCTCCCGGCGTGTTGAAGGCGCGACAGCGTTCGCAATCACTAAGGTCGCCACAAAGCACCCACCCTCGAAACCCACTAGTCTGCATTTCTCACCAGTCCAGGTCATGGTTCTCGTGTAGTGCCGGATTCAGAGAGATTCTTCGCTTCGCCCAGAATGACAACTTGAAGCAGTGTGTCATTCTGGGCGAAGCGAAGAATCTCTCTGCAGGTTTCAGGTTTGAGGAAGAGGAGATCTTCCTAGCCAACGTCATTGCAGCTTGTGAGAAATGCGGGAAAGCCCGAATTTCTCGCCACGAGAGCCCCGCACAGGGGCGATATAACGTAGCCCGGCACATCAGTGCTGGGAATCTTTAGGACAAACGGCAACAGCCCCGGCAGGGGCGACACAGGTTCTGTTTATCGCTCTATATTCAAACTCATTGTTTCGCCCCTGGACGGGGCTTGCCGCGTCCTCGGCCCTTCTCCCAGGGCTGCCGCCCTGGGCTATCTTCTTTCGCGCCTCCGGCGCTGCTTATCGTGAGTATGCGGGCCCGTGTGAGGCACGCGACAAATCCAATTCAAAGTCTGGCTACCCGTCCAGGATTTGAGGCGAAATCTGCCCCCCAAGTCTCCCAAAGCCACATTCTGAGAAGAAGACTTTTGGAGGCTTGTCTCATCCAATGCGAAGCGCTAATGAATTGGTATTTTTGAGCATTGAGAAAGTAAGGGGTATTTGCTGGGCGGGTTTCCGAATTTACGGATTTTCCCGCCGCCCGAGGAGAGATAGAAATGAAAACTTTTGCAACGGATCGGTCCGGTCGGAAGATGAATGTACTACTTTGGGTCCTGCAGGCTTTGCTCGCGATGCTTTTTATGTTCTCCGGCGTGATGAAGTTCATCATCCCAGTTGCAGAGATGGCCAAGCAAATTCCATTTCCAGGCTGGTTCCTGCATTTCATCGGAGGCGCCGAAATACTGGGCGCGATTGGTTTGGTTCTGCCAGGGATTCTTCGCATTCGAACTGGCTTGACGCCACTAGCGGCAGCGGCGCTGGTAATTATTATGATCGGCGCCACAGCGGTGAATTTGAAGGTCGGGCAACGCGGGGCAGCGCTGACGACCGTGATCGTTGGCGTGCTTCTGGTATTCGTCGCATATAACCGTCGGCGGACGGCGCCGCGCACCCAATTGTCTCAAGGCACATCGCTCTAATCTGCAAAAACTGGTTTGCTCTCGCAATCGCTTCGGTCACCGGAAGACTCCACGCTCGAGACCCACGAGGGTAGGGCACCGACAATTCCAATTCAAAGTCTGGGCTACCCGTCCATTTCAAGTTTACAATATTAACTCAGCGTGAACATAAACAAGTAGTATTAGAACGCGGACGGGAGACGATCAAGTGGAGAGCGAAAGGGTACGCCGCCCGCCAGGGAGGAGAAGATAAGGATGGGCTCGAAATTAGTAAGAGGCGTCTACGTCCCTGGCTGTAACCACTCGCCTTTGCCTCCATTGTTTTACGCATCATTAGGCTTGTGGCAAGGAACAATAAATATCCAATTACCGAAGGAAATATGCAAAACGCTGATACTTCCTAACAAGAGAAAAGAGGGCGTCGATCCCATCGACCTGAACGCAAATCAAGATTTCCTCATTCGACGTTGTAGATTAAAGGCGGTTAAGGGGTATCAAATTCTGCCTATAGATAAAACGACGAATGCGCCGAGAGGACATCATTCGTCGAAGATAATCGAGATTTCTCTCGAAGAGAAAATCGAGCTCAAGCCTCGTAAGGAACTGGAAGTTGAGTTAAAAGGTTTTGAGGAATAGGTTCTGCAAATTTTCTGATTTTGCCCTGTCAATCCATTGAATTTTCTTCTCTTTCCCCCGGACTTTTGCACTCTGACACCTTGCAAACCCTGTAAAAACCACCGATTGACAATGGTTTCGGCCCGGCATACGATCCCTCACGGCCCCCAATTTAAACTGTTGTTCAACATTCCAATCTTCGATTCAGGATACCTTGGCCTTGGCCCAGCCGCCGAAGGAGATCAACCGTCATGAACCAGAGAATGTCGTATCTCGGAATCGTGGCCATCAGTCTCGCCGCAGTACTGGGAATCGCGCGCACGGGACGCTCGGCAGGAAAACCCGCCGCGGAAATTAAAATCGTCTCTGACGATATCGGCGGCGTGGTCACCAGCTCCAAGGGCCCCGAAGCGGGCGTGTGGGTGATCGCGGAAACAAAAGAATTGCCCACGGGTTATCGCAAGATCGTCGTGACCGACGATCAAGGGCGTTACGTTATCCCCGAATTGCCGAAAGCCAATTACGACGTCTGGGTGCGCGGCTACGGCCTGGTCGATTCTCCCAAAGTAAAATCGGCGCCGGGGAAAATGCTCAATCTGACTGCCGTCATTGCGTCGGATCCGCGCGAAGCGGCGCAATATTATCCTGCCGCCTACTGGTATTCCCTGCTGCACATTCCGCCGAAGAGCGATTTCCCAGGCACCGGCGACAAGGGAAACGGCATCTCCGAGCGCTTCAAGGATCAGGGAAATTGGATTGAATGGGTGAAGACCGACGGCTGTGAATCGTGCCACCAGCTGGGCGACAAGGCGACGCGGGAGCTGCCCAAGGGGCTCGGAGCATTCGATTCCTCGTATGCCGCATGGGAACGGCGCATTCAGTCGGGCCAAGTCGGCAGCGCAATGAATACGTCGGCCACTCGTGCAGGTAAAAAGCGGCTCCTGACGGAATATGCGGACTGGACGGATCGTATCAAGGCTGGTGAATTGCCGCCCGCCCCGCCGCGTCCGCAAGGCAAGGAACGAAACGTGGTGATCACGCAGTGGGATTGGTCCGGACAAAAGGACTATTTCCACGACGAAATCACCGTGGACCGCTGGAATCCCACCATGAACCCCAACGGTTTGGTCTATGGAGTACATGAGGAAAGCACGGACCTCTTGACGATTCTCGATCCAACCAAGAACTCGTTTACCGAGATTCCAATTCCCTCGAATCCAGGAACTCCATTCATTGAGCCCCCTGAAGTGCTGGAACCCTCACCCTATTGGGGATCCGAGGCGATCTCTACAGCCCGAGCCGCGGCGCACAGTTTAGCGATGGATTCTCAGGGCAGAATTTGGACTGCTTCCCAAACCCGCGACCACGACAATCCTGCATTCTGCAAAGCGGGATCTCCCCTTGCGTCGGCAATCGCATTCCCGATAGAGAAGGGCTCCCGGCAGGTGAACGTGTACGACCCCAAGACGAAACAATGGACTCTGGTCGACATGTGCTCGAGCTCACTGCACTTGAATTTTGCCCCGGACGCAAATCACACGCTGTGGATCGGACATCCGGGCACCGACTACGCGGGCTGGTTGAACACGAAAATGTTCGACGAAACTCACGACGCCCAGAAATCGCAAGGCTGGACTCCTTTTGTCCTGGACACAAACGGAAATGGCAAGAGGGATGATTACACCGAACCCGGCCAGCCAACCGACCCTGCGAAAGACACGCGGATCAAGGTTGGATATTACGGCATCATTCCCAGCCCTGCGGATGGGTCCGTTTGGGGGACCGTGCTCGGCTTCCCCGGAGGAATTGTTCGCCTGAACCCGGGACCCGATCCGGCCAAGACTGCACTTGCAGAATATTACGAAGTGCCCTGGAACGAACCGAAAGCCGCCGTGCAGGGCTTCTCACCGCGGGGATTGGATATCGACACCAATGGCGTCGTTTGGACCGTCCTCGCCAGCGGCCATTTTGCCAGCTTCGACCGCCGCAAGTGCAAAGGCCCGCTGAATGGCCCTGCCGCGACCGGCAAGCAATGCCCGGAAGGTTGGACGCTGTACCGCACGCCCGGTCCAAGCTTCAAAGGCGTCACTGACTACGGCAGCGCGGATTTGAACTATTACAACTGGGTCGATGAGTTCGATACCCTCGGTATGGGTAAGAATGTACCGGTCGCTACCGGCAATGACACGGACGCGCTGGATGTTCTGGATACGTCTACCGGTAAGTTCGTCGTGATGCGTGTTCCCTACCCCATGGGCTTCTTCGCCAAAAGCCTGGACGGCCGAATCGACGATCCAAAAACCGGCTGGAAAGGCCGCGGCTTGTGGTCCACCTATGCAACGCGCGCGCCCTGGCACATCGAAGGTGGAAAGGGCACAACCAGCAAAGCTGTAAAATTCCAGCTGCGTCCCGATCCACTGGCGAATTAGTTAGTTGACCCTTCAATACAAACGCCCGGAGATCGTAAGTGAACTCCGGGCGTTTTTCACCGGGCCTTGACTTCTAAATTTGGCGCAAACAGTGTTTGCCCGAACCGGGTGCCGCACCCCTTCGTTTTCTGCAAGGGTGCGGGTTTAGGCTCCTGCCCTCTCCCCATCAAAATAACCCCTTAGACATAAATGGGGTCGCCTGCGCTTTCCATTCCCCACGAAGTCGCGAATCACTCCAATTTTCCAAGGATCCAAAGGAAAATTTGAATTTCCCCGGAAGCCGGCCAAGCGCCCTTACCTTGTTCTTAACGAACAGTGGCCGATCGTGCTTGCATAGATTTTTGGTCTTTAAGAAAGCTGCCCATCGCGTGGTACATGCGATTGACAATGGTTTCGGTTGGGCATACGATTTCTCGCAGCCCTCAATTCAGGGTGTTGTTGAGCATCCCAATCCTCGATTGCGGATGCCTTGGCCTTGGCCCAGCCGCCGAAGGAGATCAGCTGATATGAACAAGAGAATGCCGTATCTCGCAATCGTGGCAATCACGCTCACCGCATTCCTGGGAATCGTGCGCACCGGCCACACGGCGCGCAAGCCCGCTGCGGAAATTAAAATCGTCTCCGACGACATCGGCGGCGTGGTCACCAGCTCCAAGGGCCCCGAAGCGGGCGTCTGGGTGATCGCGGAAACGAAAGATCTGCCCACCGGCTATCGCAAAATCGTGGTCACCGATGATCAGGGCCGCTACGTCATTCCCCAGCTCCCGAAAGCGACCTACGACGTCTGGGTGCGCGGCTACGGCCTCGTCGACTCTGCTAAAGTGAAAGCCATGCCCGGCAAGATGCTCGACTTGACCGCGGTCATCGCGCCCGATGCGCACGCCGCCGCGATGTACTATCCCGCCGCCTACTGGTATTCCTTGCTGCACATTCCACCGAAGAGCGATTTCCCGGGCACGGGCGACAAAGGAAACGGCATCTCCGAACGCATCAAGGATCAGGGAAATTGGGTGGAGAACATCAAGACCGACGGCTGCGAGTCCTGCCACCAACTCGGCGACAAGGCCACGCGTGAAATCGAATCTTCGCTCGGCGCCTTTGACACTTCCTACGCCGCCTGGGACCGCCGCATCCAATCCGCGCAAGTCGGCAGCATGATGAGCGCGGTCGCCACGCGCGTTGGCCGCAAGCGGATGCTTTCGGAATACGCCGACTGGAGCGATCGCATCAAGAACGGCGAATTGCCGCCCGCTCCTCCGCGCCCGCAAGGCGTCGAGCGCAACGTCGTGATCACCCAGTGGGACTGGGCCACTCCGAAGGAATATTTCCACGATGAAATTTCCGTGGATCGTCGGAACCCGAGCTCCAATGCCAACGGGCTGGTCTATGGGGTCCATGAAGACGGCTCTGACTTCATTACCGTCCTCGATCCGACCAAGAATTCGTTTAAACAGATTGCGATCCCCTATAAACCGGGCACTCCCATGGCCGAGCCGGAAGAAGTGCTCGAACCTTCGCCGTATTGGGGGAACGAGCCGGTCGCCATCTCCCATGCGACGGCACACAGCTTGATGATGGATTCCCAGGGCCGCATCTGGACCGCGGCCGCCACGCGTCCCCGCGAAAATCCCGACTACTGCAAGAAGGGTTCGAGCCTCGAGTCCGCCATGGTTCTCCCGCTGGCGAACAGCTCGCGGCAGACGAACTTCTACGACCCGAAGACGGGAAAGTGGACGCTCGTCGACATGTGCAGCAGCTCGCAGCACCTGATGTTTGGCGAGGACGCCAACAGCACTCTGTGGTTCAGCAATCCCGGCGGCGACAATGTCGGCTGGCTGAACACCAAAATGTACGATGAAACGCACGACTCCGAAAAATCGCAGGGCTGGACGCCATTCGTCCTGGACACCAACGGCAACGGCAAGCGCGATGAATACACGGAACCCGGCCAGCCGATGGATCCCACCAAGGACATGCGCATCAAGGTGGGCTTCTACGGCGTGAGCCCGAGCCCGGCCGATGGCTCGATTTGGGGCACGGTGCTGGGCTTCCCCGGCGCGCTCGTTCGCCTGGTTCCTGGCCCTGACCCGGCACGCACTGCGCTCGCGGAAATTTACGAAGTGCCGTGGAACAACCCCAAAGCGCCCGTGCAGGGCTTTTCACCGCGCGGGATGGACATCACTCGCGACGGCGTGGTTTGGACCGTGCTTGCCAGCGGACACTTCGCCAGCTTTGACCGCCGCAAGTGCAAAGGCCCTCTCAACGGCCCCACTGCCACCGGCCAACACTGCCCAGAAGGCTGGACGCTCTATCGCACGCCCGGACCGAGCTTCCAGGGCCAGTCGGAATACGGCAGCGCCGACACCAACTATTACAACTGGGTCGATCAATTTGACACCTTTGGAATGGGCAAGAACATTCCGATCGCCACTGGAAACGACAACGATGCGCTCGAGGCCCTCGACCCCAAGACCGGAAAGTTTGTCGTGATGCGAGTTCCCTACCCCATGGGCTTCTTCGCCAAGAGCCTGGACGGCCGCATCGACGATCCGAACGCCGGCTGGAAAGGCAAGGGACTCTGGTCCACCTACGCCACGCGCACCCCGTGGCACATCGAAGGCGGCAAAGGCACAACCAGCAAGGCCGTAAAGTTCCAGTTGCGCCCCGACCCGCTCGCCAACTAAACGCTGGAAATCTAAAAAACCGGAGGCCGCATCCGCGGCCTCCGGTTTTTGTTTTTCGGGCGCCGCGCCCTTGCGCCTTCCGCAAGGGTGCGGGTTTTGACTTCTTGCTTTGGAGTTATACTTGGACGTAATGGTGCCAAGAAGCTTATCCTCGGTAACCGTGCCTCCGGCCCGTGTGATGCGAATTCAGTTCTTCGTGCTCGTCCTCTGCGCTCTCTCGTCGCTGAGCGCGCTGGCTTTTAACTCATCCCTCCAACCGCAAGAAGTCGAAGAGGCCTATTCTCTCGGCAAGACTTCCAACCATGAAGATCTCGCCGATTTCCTCAATCAGTACGGACATGACTTCAAATACCCTGCTGATAATTCGATTTCATACGTATCATCGGTCGAATTCCAGACGCCCTACGAGCAAATCGTACTGCGAACCCTACGGACGATTAACTACGACAAGTTTCAAGCCGAAGAGGATTACCAGGCGAACCCGGGGCTGGTCATTGTGCGAGTCCTCGTTTCGCTGAAAACTGGCTATACCGGTCCAGCGCCGCCCGCCGATAGTTTCAAGGTTTCCGTGTCACAGGCAAGACCGGTCGAGCCACGAAAGGTGACCAGCGCTGTGGTATGCGATCCCTTCAGTCCGGTCGAGAATTCGACTTTCGCCAATTGCATTACTTACACGCGTGAAATTCTTCTGCAATTTGACGTTGGGCAATTCGCGCCAGGCAGAGCCACAGTCCGGGTAATGCTCCCCGCCGGGCAGCCAGTGGAAACGAAGTACAATCTCGACAAACTCAAATAGATTTAGCGCTTCGCTTCTTTTCCACAAACAGCGCCGGATAGTGCTTCCTCAGATTTTCAACTTTCGGATAATCGTTGATCACGATGTACATGTTCTCGGGATGCAGGTCCATGTACCCCTGGTGATAATCTTCGGCGGGATAGAACTTTTCGAGCGGAACAATCTGCGTGACGATGGGCTGCCGGAACACCTTGGCCGAATCCAGTTGCTTCACGTACGCCTCGCTGATTCGTTTCTGATCTTCCGACGTGTAAAAAATTGCGGAGCGATATTGCGTTCCATGGTCGGGCCCTTGTTGGTTCAGTTGCGTGGGATCGTGCGCGACGGAAAAGAATACTTTCAAGATTTGCCCGAACGAAATCTGCGATGGATCGAAAACAACCTCGACCGATTCCGCATGGCCGGTGCGGCCCGAGCAAACCTTCTCATATGTCGCCGTGTTCGCCGCTCCTCCCGAATAGCCGGACGTGGAGCGGAGGACGCCCTTCAGCCGCTCAAACACCGCCTGGATTCCCCAGAAGCAGCCCCCGGCAATGACGGCCGTCTCCTGGGCTTTTGCCGCGGCCAGCGGATTGTCCACCGCGGGATCTGGAAGGGCCACAACATCACTCGAAGAATTGCAACTCGCGCCACTTCGCAACATATTTTTGCGCCTCCGGGTAGAACACGCTTCAGCCTGTTTGGTTTGATGGGATTTTGAAGAATTCAAAACCAACAGGCTGAAGCCTGCTCTACTTTAGACTATTGAGTAATCGAACTCGTCCCCTTCGGGGGCGCCGTTCGCGCCGGTTTCGCTCCCCCGGCAGCTTCTTTGACAATCTGCGCAGCCAGCTTGCCGCTGACCGGACATTCACTGTCGTTCACGCGGCACTGCGAAAGCGTCAGTTTGCATCCGCACGTGCAGCTATCTGAGTTCAGGCGGCGCAGGGCGCGCTTCTTCTGATCCGCGGTCAAACCTTTGAAGTTGACCCCGGGCAATTCCGTCGCGTTGGCCGCATTTCTCAGAAATACCTGCCCGGTATCTACAAAGGTCTCTACGCGCGCATTCGTGGGCATGCCCAGCAACGCGCGGATTTCGAGATCATACGTCTCGATCGGGTAAAGCCCGCTATGCTTCTGCACCACTCTGCCTTGCGTATCGATCAGGAACGAAGTGGGGAGGGCGGGCACGCCGCCATAGGCCTCGACCAACTCCGGCGTGGCCATCACGATGGGATAAGTCATTCCCTTTTGCCGCGCGAATTTCAACACACTTTCCGGCGGATCGTCATCTTCGGAAATCCCCACGATCTCCAACTGGTTCTTGTACTCCTTTTTCAGCTCCAAGAGTTCGGGGATTTCCACGCGGCAGGGGGGACACCAGGTCGCCCAAAAATTCACCAGCACGACTTTCCCGGCCCAGTTGTCCTTGTTCACTGGTTTTCCGGACAAGTCTTGAGCCTGCAGCGGCGGCGCCATTTCCGGATTTTTCACAAAGCGAATCACCGGCGCATTGGCATCATCGACGGCCGCGGCGGAAGAGATTCGGGGACAGATCGCCCGCGCGGCTCCCAGCAAGCCAAGGCCTGCTACCGCGAGCGATAAGAGTTTTCGTACATTCATTCTGACCATGGCACTTCGCTCCATTATGAAGTCGAGCCGGAGACAAAACAAGCCTCGACCGCACAATCTCTCGTGAGAATCACCGCACGTTGCACGAGGCATGAGCCGCGATACATGCTGTCACGAATATTTCCAGGCAGCCCCGACAAGTTTAAGGATTGATTTAACAAAGGGAGTTGACACAGCGAAACACCCGTCATATGTTTCCCTTTCGTGGCCTTGAATTAGAAAATTCCAGCTTTCCGGGGGAAATCGCAGTGAACGCCAAGCGATTCATGTTCGTTTTTGCGCTCGCCGCGGGCGCCCTCCTGCTGTCTGGCGCAGCCTTCGCTCACCACTCCACGGCCGAATATGACATGGCCACCGTGACTCCCATCAAAGGCACGGTCACGAAATTCGAGTGGAGCAATCCTCACGCCTACATCTACATTGAGGCCAAAGACGACAAGGGCACCGCTGTGGAATGGACCGGCGAACTGGCCAGCCTGGGCATGCTCGCCAGAGTTAATTGGAAGAGAGACACAGTCAAGCCCGGGGACGCCATCACGATGTACGGAAATCGCGCCAAGGACGGCAGAACCGTGATGCGCCTCGAAAAGATCGCGTTTGCAAACGGGCAGGAACTCTCCGCGCAGGTCCGGTGAGCCGTCTTTCACTCCCACCCCGGTGAAGGAGCTTCATGCTGCGAAATCGTTGGAAAGCCCCTTGGAAAGCTACGTTGATCGCCGCCGCGCCATTCGTTTTGGTTCTCCCCGCGATTTTTGCGCAGACGGCAAATCCAGCCAATACCGCAGCCGTGGCCGACCTTACGGGAGTTTGGATGATCGACCAATTTCATCCGGCCTTATTTCCGAAAGGGACTACACCGCCGTTCACGCCCTGGGGTGAAGCACAATTCAAGAAAGCCGACACCCTGGTCAACGATCCGAATCTGGTCTGCCTGCCTCACGGAATTCCCCGCCTGATGTTCGTGCCTCTGCCCATGGAGATTTTCCAGGTTCCGGACATGGTACTGATCTATGAGGAGGCGGGAAACCAACTCCGCCAGATCCACATGAATCGCGGACACCGCAACGATCTGGACCCCACGTACAACGGCGATTCGGTCGGGAAATGGGATGGCGCCACGCTGGTTGTCGATACGATTGGATTCAACGATGTGACCTGGCTCGATCACGTCGGCCTTCCGCACACGGACGCTCTGCATGTCGTGGAGCGCATCCACCGCGCCGATCACAACACTCTGGTGGACGATTTCACGATCGAAGATTCGAAGGCCTATACAAAACCGTGGACGACATCTCAGACCTATCATCTGAAACCGGGTTGGGAAATTGCGGAGTACGTCTGCGACAACAACAAATACGTCTACCACGAGAAGTAGCGCATGCTTCAGCTTGCGGAATTTTATTTTAATTCCGCGACAAATCCGCAAGCTGAAGCATGCGCCACTTTAAGCAAACTATTTCCCCGCTACGATCTCCTTCGCATGCCCGCTGAGCCGCATGATGTGCAGTCCGCTCCCGGCCCGGTCCGCGCTGTAGATCAGCCCGCGATCGTCAACCTCGACGTTATTGGTTTCAATTACCTTCTGGCAGGCGGCAGTGATTTTGGGATCGCCGGCGGGATGGCTGATCCCATCCTCCGGGCAAAAGGCCATGGTGTTCTTGTTCGGCGCGGGAATGAAATAGGCGACTTCCTGCACGGCAAAAGGATCGCGAATATCAAACACGCGAGTACCCGCATTGAACCAGGAAAATATCGCAATCTTCCCGTAGTACGGCGGATAAAACGATTCGGCCACCGAATGTGTGCCAAACCGCCCGCCCTTGCCGCAGTAATCCCCTGGATTTTCCGGCACGTGAAACGTGGAAAGGGGCCATGGAGTGGCTTCATTGCTGATGTCCACGAGGAACGCCAGGTGCGGGCCTGCGCGGTCTCCGCCTGGACCCGGTGAGCAGTGATCGCCTCGCGACGATTCTGACGGGACAATGAGCAGGTCTCGATTCTTAAGCGCAGCGTGGCCCTGAAATCCGGGAATGGGCTCGCCATAGACCGGAAACGTAGTGTGCGCTCCCTGGTCAGGCGACATCGTCAAGTATCCCAATTGCGGCGCGAGCATTTCTTCCGTCGTCGGCTTCTTGGGATTCTCAAAAGCCGTGAGCAGTTTCTTTCGATCCAGAATCTGAATGACGCCATTCGCTCCGGTGCCGTAGGCCGCGTAGACACGGTTCCTCGCAGTCCCCGCCGAAATCATGCCGTGAATTGCAATTCCTTCCACCACGCCTTCGTGCGACGTTGGGTTCGGCTGCTGGCCGAGCAATCCGAAGTCTCGAATGTACACGGGCTTGGCCGGGTCGCTCAGATCGTAAATCTTCATGTGCTGGCCCTTCCATCCTTCGGCCGGCGCATTCGCCACCAGATACGCGATCCCCGTATCACACTCCCACCAATTTTTGTGCGTGCGATCGAGGTCGCCCACGATTTGCGTCAGGCGGGTCGGGTGCGCCGGATCGGTGACGTCATAAATTTCCTGCGCCTTCGATCCAAGCGGCCGCAGTAAGTACCATTTTCCGCGCACTCCGTGCGGCAATACGCTCCCGCTGCACACGCGCACCATCTGCGCGCCGCCCGCTTCTTCCCCCGCTTCCGTTGAGCCCGGAATGTGAGCCAAATACTTGGGCTTCGCTGGATCCGTCACATCAACGATCGAAGTCCCGTTCGGCTCCACAACGCCCGTGAGCGGATTCATGGCGCTGCCGGTGTGGTGGCCGACGTAGGCAATTTCACGATCCCCTTCTTTGATGATGATCGGTTGGTAGGCCGAACGGCCCTGAAGATCGCTCCACCCTGCCAATTCCATGTTCCATTGGGATTGTTGGTCGGGAGGATTGGGAGCGGGCTCTGCAGTGGCCGGTCCTCCGGTCAGCGCAATGGTCGGAATTCCCGGCCCGTCCGGCGGAAGACTTTGCGCCTGTAAAAATATTGGCGAAGCCGCTGCCAGCAGAAACGGCACAATGAAGTGGAAGCTCCCGTCATTGCTTTTGTGTCTCACGATTTGATCTCCCTTTTTATTTGCCACCCAGCCGGCCGATCCCGCGCCCGGGGAAAGGCCCATCAAAAATTACCGATCCCCTCCAAAACTTTGCGCAAAACATACGTCCTCGGCTGTGCCGCGTCAACCGCAATTCGCTTCGGCGCTCAAATCTCTGCAAAGCAGAAGGCATGAATCATCATCCGCAGATCAAAATCAGGCCCGAAACTTCTGCATGGATTGGAAAATGTCCGCCTCCGTAAATCCAGCCGGCAATTCCGCCCCCGCAAAAATTAGTGCGTCATGTCAAAGAGGATATAGTTGATCCCGATTCGGTACGCCAGCGAAGTTTCCCGTTCAGGATAGTGGGGACTATCGGCCCATTCCCAGGCATCGCCCACGTCGGAGTTGTGGCAGATGGCCACGATGATTCGCCCTTTGTCGTCACGGATCGCTCTCCATTTCGGAACCACCATGTCGGGCGAGTATGGCCAGCTTCCCCAGATAAATCGCGTGCCGTGAATCTGGACTCGGTCGTCCAGATCGTACATCACGTGAAAAATTTCGTCGTCGTTCTTCAAATCTTCGATCGGCCGGCCGGGAAGAATCATTTCCAAACCTCGCACCAACGACTCCCATTCATAGTCTCCGTGCGTATCATCGGACAACAGGAAGCCGCCCCTCAGCAGGTACTGGCGTAGCCGCGCCGCCTCATCCTCGGTGAGATTCCAGCCATTGCCATGTTCCATATAAATCCAGGGCCAGTTGAACAACTCGTCGGAGTCCGCGTCGACAATCTGTTCCAATCCGCGCGCGTGCAGCCGGGTCAGGCGCCGCACACCCATGGTAAATTGCCGGTCCGCTTTCGGATAATCCGCCCTCCAGAGTTGGAAGCGCCGAAAGCCGCCGTATTCATCGCCCGTCCTGAAATGATAGCGGGCGAACGCCCATTCCGCATTGGCATGCGCATCGGCGGCAAGCGCCGGGGCCTCTTCATCATCCTCGAACACGCGGCCTTGAAAAGCCAGCAGGCTGACGCTTAGCCCGAGCAGCAGGACTACAGTCGCAATGGAGGGAAGGATCTTCATGCAGCGTTCCATCCCGGATTCTACGGCACTTTGGTGCTTAAGTCAGCGATGGGCCCTGGAGGGACGCCGGGGTTGGTGGAACTTTGCCGGAAATCGCCGACACGGGCTTGCGCCGCCGGAATCGCAGTTGCAACCGGTCCATATAGAGATATATTACCGGTGTGGTATACAGCGTGAGGGCCTGGCTGACCATCAAGCCCCCCACGATGCTGATGCCCAGCGGCCTGCGCAATTCCGCGCCGGTGCCGGTCGCCAGCGCCAACGGAAGCCCTCCAAAGAGCGCGGCCATCGTGGTCATCATGATAGGGCGGAAACGCAGCAGGCAAGCCTGATAGATCGATTCCTCGGGCGTCTTCCCGGACCGTTCCGCCTCCAGCGCAAAATCGATCATCATGATGGCATTCTTTTTAACAATGCCGATCAATAACACAATTCCAATAAGCGCGATCACCGTCAATTCAGTGTGAAATGCCAGCAAAGCCAAGAGAGCTCCCACGCCGGCGGAAGGCAAAGTCGAGAGAATCGTAACCGGGTGGATGTAACTTTCATAAAGCATGCCCAGCACAATGTAGACAGCGACCAGCGCGGCCAGAATGAGCCACGGCTGGCTGGAGAGCGAAGATTGGAATGCCTGTGCATTTCCCTGGAACGTGGGATGAATATCGGAGGGGAGTCCTATTTGCAAGACCGCCGATTCGATGTCCGTCACGGCGTCGCCCAGGGCGACTCCTTCGCCCAGATTGAATGAGATCGTGACCGCCGGAAATTGGCCCTGATGGTTGACGGCCAGAGCGGTATTCTGCGTCTCGTAGTGAGTGAACGCGCTCAAGGGCACCTGCGTTCCAGTGGAGGACCGCACATAAAGGCCTTGGATGGCATCCGTGCTGTCGCGGAAGGTTGAATCGACTTCCTGCACCACGTGATACTGATTCAATTGCGTGTAGATCGTGGATACCTGCCGCTGGCCGAACGCGTCATAGAGCGTGTTATCAATGGTCGCCGGCGAAATTCCGAGCCGCGACGCCGTATCGCGGTCAATCACCAGCGTGGCTTGCAAACCGCGCGTCTGTTGATCGCTGGCGATATCCCGCAACCGCGGCATCTGCCTCATCTTGGCCTCGACGCGCGGCGCCCATGCGAGAAGGTCGGAAAGATTTTCACTCGATAGCGTGTACTGGTATTGCGAACTGCTGATCCGCCCGCCGACCGTAATGTCTTGATATGCGCGGAGGAATAGCGTGGCCCCGGGAACCACCGCCAGTCTGCGCCGGAGGCGCGCGATGACCTGGTCGACAGTGACTTTTCGCTCGCCGATGGGCTTTAACTCGATCTGCATACGCCCGGTATTTTCGGCTCCGCCTCCGGTGTTTGCCGACGTGGCCTTCACCGCCGGGTCGGCCATGACGATGTCTGTATATTGCTTCAATTTATCCTGCATCACAGGAAACGATGTGTCCTGGGACCCGAGGATATTTCCAGCCATTAGACCCGTATCTTGCTGCGGGAAGAAACCTTTGGGAATCACAATATACAGGTAAACGCTGAGGCAGATCGTCGCGCCCGTAAGCGCCAGCATAAAGGGTTGATGGCGCAGAACCCAGCGCAACCCGGAAGCGTAGGTTGAGACGGCCCATTGGAATACCCGTTCGCTGACCCGGTACAATTTCCCGCGCTTCATGTCCTTTTCCGATTTCAGGAACAGGGCGCACATCATCGGAGTCGTGGTCAGCGAAACGCACAAGGAAACCACGATGGCCACGCTCAACGTGATTGCGAATTCGCGGAAGAGTCTACCGATGATTCCGCCCATCAGCAACAGAGGTATGAATACAGCGATCAGCGAAAGGCTCATCGACAATACGGTGAACCCAATTTCGCGCGATCCCTTCATCGCCGCGGCCAAAGGCGATTCTCCGGCTTCCAGATAGCGGGTGATGTTCTCGATCACAACGATCGCGTCGTCCACCACAAATCCGGTGCAGATCGCCAGAGCCATGAGCGAAAGGTTATCGAGGCTGTAACTCAAGAGGTACATGACGCCGAATGTCCCGATAATGGACAGCGGCACCGCGATACTGGGAATCACTGTTGCCCAGGCATTGCGCAAGAACAGAAAAATAACCATCACGACGAGCGCGACGGTCAACAACAATGTGAATTCGATATCCTTGACCGACGCCCGGATGGTTGTGGTGCGATCAAAAGTGGGGGTCAGCGTGACCGATGGTGGAATCGAGGCGCGCAGTTCCGGCATCAGCGCTTTGATACGGTCAACCGTTTCAATAATGTTGGCGCCGGGTTGCCGGCCAATGCCGATCACCACGGCGGGTTTGCCGTTTGAATATCCCGAATTTCTAAGGTCTTCGATTCCCTCCGTCACCTTCGCAATGTCGCTCAGCCGGACCGGAGCCCCGTTCCGATACGCCACAATCAATGGCGCATACTGTTCTGGCTTCAGGAGCTGGTCGGTATCGGACAGAACCCAGCGGTTGGACGGGTCTTCCAGATTTCCTTTCGGAGTGTTCGCGTTTGCCGAACGAAGCGCAGTTCGTACTTCCTCCAAACTGAGCCCGTAATGGGCCAGCGCGTTGGGATTCACGTCCACGCGGACCGCCGGTTTTGCACCACCGTACGTATTGACCTGGCCCACGCCATCCACTTGCGATATCTTTTGCGCCAGAATGGAATCGCTCAAATCGTACAGGTGGCTCCTGGGAATGGTTTCCGAGGAAATTGACAAATCCAGAATGTCGGTTTCAGAGGGATTAATCTTGCGATACCACGGGAGTTGTGGCAGGCCGGCAGGCAATTGTCCGGCGGCTGCATTGATGGCCGCCTGCACGTCGCGCGCTGCCGCATTGATGTCCCGGTCCAGGTCGAACTGAAGTGTGATCCCCGTGTTGCCCAACTGGCTGGCGGAGGTCATCTGCGTGACGCCCGCAATCCTGCCAAACTGACGCTCCAGCGGCGTGGCCAACGACGACGCTACGGTCTCCGGGCTTGCCCCCGGCAAGGACGCGCGAACATAGATCGTGGGAAAATCAACGTGCGGAAGTGCTGCCACGGGAAGTAAATAAAAGGCCACTCCGCCCGCAAGCAGGATCGCCACGCTCAAAAGCGAAGTCGCAACGGGCCGTCGTATGAATGGCGCGGAGATGTGCATTTTCTGTCCGAAAAGTCCGGGTCTCGCTCCTGTCTACGTCATTCAATCTAATATCTTAGAGGGTTGTAAGGCACACTTTGGTTACAAGAATTCTCCCCACAATTCCAAGGCTCCAAGTCGGACGTTTTCCTCTTCTCTCATTGTCCCATGATTTCTACGCGCGTATCCTCCCAATCTGGTTACGACTGAAAACCAATAAAGCTAACCATCCATACAGCCGATCAAAATTATTGGGAATGCAACCCGGCTTTCATCTGCGCGTCTTAATATTGGGCATTGTGGGCATCGCCAATTCAATTTCTCGATAGGACGCATATACGCGGATGTATCTATCTGGCGCAAAGTTGTTGTATCAACACCACTTACACAAGAACCGGTTCTAGAATAGGGGCCTCATGAAGGTGTCATCGGCCTGTCCCACGATTGTTTCTGCTCCCGCGCTCCCTTACACTGGGCGCGAACGGATTTCATTGCCGTTCAAACGTGAGGACGCCCACCTTTGCATACAGAAACTCTGCGTGAACCCAGCCGAAGAGGATTGATGCAGCCGATACAATACGACCTCGTCGTTGTTGGAAGCGGGCCTGCTGGCCAAAAAGGCGCCATCGCCGCCGCCAAACTCGGCAAGCGCGTGGCCATGGTGGATCGCAACGACATGGTCGGAGGCGTTTGCATTCATGGCGGCACCGTTCCCAGCAAGACCC
The DNA here is from genome assembly GCA_035483715.1 of Candidatus Acidiferrum sp. Taxonomy (GTDB): domain Bacteria; phylum Acidobacteriota; class Terriglobia; order Acidiferrales; family UBA7541; genus Palsa-360. Next base: position 3,806 of record DATHPN010000009.1, on the reverse strand, counting down.
TGCGCGAAGCCATTCTTCACCTCACCGGATTCCGCCATCGCTCGTTTTACGGAAACGACTACGTTGTCAAAGACCGCATTTCCATTCGTGATTTGGCCGCCCGTGTATCCCAGGTCGTGGAACGGGAAACCGGCGTCGTTCGCGACCAGTTGCGCCGCAACGGGATCGACCTGCTTTGCGGGACCGCCCAGTTCCAGGACGCCAATACCATTGAAGTGCAGGGAGCTACGGAAGCCCACTTGCTTCACGCCAGCAACGTTCTGATCGCCTGCGGCACTCGGCCTTCCCATCCCGAAGACATTCCCTTTGACGGCAAAAAAATAATCGCCAGCGACCAGTTTTTTCAGATGGAAGAAATCCCGCACGAATTGATCATCGTGGGTGGCGGCGTGATCGGCCTTGAATATGCCTCGATGCTCGTAGCCATGGGTGTGGAAGTCACTCTGATCGAGCAAAGGCCGACGCTGCTGGATTTCGTCGATTCCGAAATCGTGGAAGCGTTGCGTTACCACATGCGCCGCCAGGGCGCCATCTTCCGCCTCGGCGAAAAAGTCACGGGCATTCAAACCGACGAGCGTGGCCGCGTGGTTGCGCATCTGGAAAGCGGAAAACACATTCATGCCACGTGCCTGATGTACGCCGTCGGCCGCCAGGCCAATACCGATCTGCTGAACCTCGAAGCCGCCGGACTCACCACTGCTTCCCGCGGCAAACTCGAAGTGAATGCATCCTTTCAAACCTCAGTCCCGAATATTTACGCGGCCGGCGACGTCATCGGATTCCCTTCGCTCGCTTCCACGTCGATGGAGCAGGGCCGCATCGCCAGTTGCCGCATTTTCGGCGCTCCCGCCGAAATGAGCACGGCTCTTCTGCCCTACGGCATTTACACCATCCCCGAAATTTCCATGGTCGGCCAGACCGAAACCACTCTGACCGAATCGCACGTCCCCTTTGAAGTCGGCATCTCAAAATATGAAGAGCTGGCCAAAGCGCAAATCGTCGGCGATCACACCGGCATGCTGAAAATTCTCTTCCACCCGGACACGCGCAAAGTCCTCGGCGTTCACGTCATCGGAGAAAGCGCCGCGGAAATCGTGCACATCGGCCAGGCCGTCCTCAGCTTCGGCGGCACCATGGATTATTTTCGCGACACGGTTTTCAATTATCCGACGTTTGCCGAAGCTTACAAAGTCGCCGGCCTGGATGGGTTGAATAAATTGTAGGATTGGTGGTAGTTGAAGGTGCTTCCTCCTGGCACGCTAAGCAGGCGTTTTCCGAGGCTATTACCGTAACTGTGAGAATTCGGAATTGGTTTATGTAGCTCTCGCGTTCAGGCGAGCATCCATCTGATTCCAACGCGCCCGCCTGAAGGCGGTCGCCACGAAAACGCCGCTGGGCGATCGCATGTTGACAGACAGGTTCGTCGCGCTCAATATCTGACCTTCAAGACACACCAGGGAGGGCTGCAATGTTGAACCGGCGCCGGTTTCTTTCAGTGGCCGTAGCGAGCGCAGGCGCGGCGATGTTTGCCCGCTTGCCGACAGCGTTCGCGGCAGGCTATGACCTGATCATCAAGGGCGGGCGCGTCATCGACCCCTCCGTCCGGCTCGATGCGATCCGCGATGTGGCGATTTCAGGCGGCCGCATCGCCGCCGTTGAAGCCAGCATCGCGGGCGACGCAGCCGACACCCTCGACGCGCACGGCAAGCTTGTCGTCCCTGGCCTGCTCGATATCCACACTCATTGCGGACGCTTCACCCAGGGACCCGGCATGGTGCTGCAGGACGGCGTGACCGGGTGGATCGATGCGGGATCGCAAGGGGCCGATCACATTGGCGACACAATTGCTGTTGCGCGGTCGTCGCCGCAGCAGGGCCGCGTGCTGATCAACATCGGCCGCGCTGGCATCCTGCCCGATGGCGACACCATGGACCTGAAGAACGCGGATGTCGCTGCGGCGCGCGAGGCGATCGCAAAAAATCGCGACTTCATCGTCGGCGTCAAAGCGCGGCTCTCTCAGGATGTCGCGGGCGAGAATGATTTCGAGGTGCTTCGCCGCACGCAGGAAGTGGCCACCTCCTTCCACCTGCCCGTGATGATCCACATGGGGCAAACCATCTCGCCGCTTCCCAAGCTCATCGCCCTGTTGAAGCGCGGCGACATCGTCACCCACATGTTTGCGCCGCCACCTCACAGCATTATCGACGACAGCGGACACATCCTGCCCGAAGTGCTGGCGGCGCGGCGCCGCGGCGTCTGGTTCGACGTCGGCAACGGCCAGAAAGGGCACATGAGGTGGGACACCATTGCCGCGATCATGAAGGCCGGATTCTGGCCCGACACATTCTCCACCGACTGGAACACCAACGCCCATGAGACCGGCGTCATCGACCTTCCCAACTGCATGTCGAAGCTGTTCGGTTACGGCATGACGGTCGATCAGGCCATTGCGCGTGCCACCGTCAATGCCGCGCGCATGTTCCCGCTATTCCAGGATCGCGGCACGCTCAAAGTGGGCGCGCCCGCCGACGTAGCCGTGCTCGAGTTGCAGAAAGGAGATTTCGAATTCCTCGATAACTACAACAATAAAATCACCGGCCACGAGCGGCTCTCCCCGAGTGCCACCGTGCTGGCAGGCAAGCGCGTCCCGCGCTCGTAGCGCGTGCGATCTATCGTCGTGATAGCTCCGACAGGCCGCGGAAAAAACTCCTCCAGAATTTTGTCATTCCGAGCGAAGCGAGGAATCTCTCTTTCTTTTCCCGGGGCAAATCGAAAAAGATTCCTCGCTTCGCTCGGAATGAGAAATAGATTACTTTTTCCGCAGCCTGCCAGGGTCTAAAGGCCTCGATATTGCGCCGCGAATTGTCCGACCTAATCGCCGGACCTCCAGAGCCGCAATTTAAATTTCGAGTGTGAATTGAGGCTCGAATTTAGGCCTGTTCCAGATTGACGCACAGTTTGACGGAGGGCTTTGCGCCCTGCTAGTTTGGGTGCTTATGTCGAGACGCCTGAATCAGCAAATTCATATCTGTGGACGAGAGGAATGAAAATCCCTCCATCTTCCCGAATCGCTTTTCAGGGCGAGCGCGGCGCGTTCAGCGAAGAAGCCGCCGTCAAACTGCTGGGCGAAGACATTCAACTCGTCCCGAGACTCACATTCGAGGCGCTTTACACCGGCATCCAAGATGATGTCGCGGATTATATCCTCGCCCCAATTGAAAATAGTTTGGCTGGATCCGTTCACCGCTCCTATGACCTGCTGATTTCCAGCGGACTGCACATCCAGGCCGAAGTCGTCATTCCGATTGTGCATAATCTGATCGCAGTTCCGGGCACGACGTTTGAGCGCATCACGCTAGTCTCTTCCCACCCGGTGGCCCTCGCGCAGTGCGAACGATTTTTCGCTGATCATCCGAACATCAAGCGCGTGGCCACCGACGACACTGCGGGAAGCGTTCGGGAAGTTATGAGCGCGGGCGACACGACCAAGGCGGGAATTGCCAGCAAGCGCGCGGCAAAAGTTTACGGCGGAGTGATTCTGCGCGAGCACCTCGAGGATCATCCGGAGAATTACACGCGCTTCCTGTTACTCGCCACTTCCGCCGAAATCGCGGAAAACGCCGACAAGCTTTCTCTCGTCCTGCACCTCGCGCATAAGCCGGGATCGCTGTGTTCCGCGCTGAACGCTTTCGCCAGGCGCAACCTGAATTTGTTGAAGATTGAAAGCCGCCCCATTCCCGGCACGCCCTGGAGTTACTGTTTCTATCTCGATCTCCAGGCCTCGCTCAAGGACCCGGAAACGCGCG
>DATHPN010000008.1:0-2883 GCA_035483715.1 Candidatus Acidiferrum sp. | reverse complement strand
CCCGGAGGGAGAAACGAACAGCGTGGCTTGGCCCCCTTCCGTGTCCAGAAAATAGATATCCAGCGGCTTTTTCTGCGCTGCCTGCTGGGCGCGGACTAGCGAGAATGGAACAAGCAGGGCCGTCGCCACGAAAAGCAGCATCCTCATACGCATCGGAATCCCCCAAAGACTTTCGAGATTCCGGTATGGGAATCTATTCACAGGCAATTGTCCAGAGGATTTGCAGAAAAAGTAGCACAGACACTCTTGTCTGTGCGGTTTTGTAGCGTCGCTGGGAAGCTGCCGCCTTAACGACAATTGCAAAAATCGCACAGGTCCGCCGCGGCGGATGCCTGTGCTACTCAAACCCAGGAACAAACTATTCTGCGGCGACGGAGGTTTCGCTTCCGCGCTTCCGCATCACCTGGTGCGCGATGGCCAGCAAATCCCGGTTGGTCACGTTTTTCGATGCATCGGCCAGCGTCACCACGCGCTTGTAGCATTCGTCAAGCTCTTCGCGCGTGGGCTGGAAGCCCAGATCGACGAGCGTGGCGCGCAGGGCATTGCGCCCGGAATGTTTTCCGAGGACAAGTTGCCGCTTGGGGACGCCGACCGCTTCGGGGGAGATGATTTCGTAAGTCAGGGGATTCTTGAGGATGCCGTCCTGGTGGATGCCGGCTTCGTGGGCGAACGCGTTCGCTCCTACGATGGCCTTATTCGGCGCCAGCGGCGCACCCGTAATCTCTACCAGCATGCGGCTGGACGCGTAGAGCTGGTCGAGATGAATGTTGGTGGTTACGCCCAGCGTCGCCTGGCGCACGTTCAGCAATACGACGACTTCTTCCAAAGCGGCGTTTCCGGCGCGCTCTCCAATGCCATTGATGGTCAGCTCGAGCTGGCGAGCGCCGGCCTGCACTGCCGCGAGGGAATTGGCGACGCCCAGTCCGAGGTCGTCATGGCAGTGCGCGCTGAGCGTGACGCCGTTCGCGCCGTCCAGATACTCGATCACGCGGCGGAACATGGCCGCATACTCCTCAGGCACCGCGTATCCGACGGTGTCCGGCAAGTTGATAATGGTCGCGCCGGCGCGAACTGCCTGGCCGACCGCTTCACACAGAAAACCGATTTCCGTGCGGCTGGCGTCCTCGGCGGAGAATTCGACTTCCGCGCAGCGTTCGCGGGCGTAGCGCACGTTGCTGGAAATGGCTTCGAGGCATTCCTCGCGCGTCAGTCGCAGCTTATGGTGCAGGTGCAGGTCGGAAGTCGCGAGAAACGTGTGCAGCCTGGGGTGCGCCGCGCCGCTGAGGCCGTCGAGCGCCGCGTCAATATCATCGCGCCGGGCGCGTGCCAGGGCCGCCACGGTGCAGCTGCGAATCTGGCGGCAAACCGCGCGCACGCCCTCAAGGTCTCCCTTCGAGGCGATGGGGAAGCAGCTCTCGATGATGTCCGCCCCGAGCGATTCAAGCTGGTGGGCCATGCGGACCTTCTCCGGCACCGACATGGAAAATCCCGGGGATTGTTCCCCGTCCCGCAGAGTCGTGTCAAAAATGCGTACGATGTCCATGGCACTCTCCCACAGCATCCATTTCACACAGGAAGGGCCAGCAGATCAAATTTATAATAGTTGTGAGTTCTATAAAGTAGGGTTATGCAAAAGGAGGACGGGCTTCAGCCTGTCTGGTTTTTGCAACTTATCCGCGGCGCGAATCAAAAAATGTTGGCAGCAACGCAGCAAAGGCAAAAACCGGACAGGCTGAAGCCCTTCCTACTTGAACCGCTCGTCGATTTCGACCTGGTAGCCGGCGGAAAGGCGGTTGGTTTCGTTGGCCATGCCGACGATGGCCATGACTTCGTGGAACATTTCTGGGGTCATGCCCTTGCTCTCGGCGGAAACGGTGTGCGAAGCGATACAGTAGGGGCACTGGTTCGTGGCGCTTACGGCGATGTAGATTAGTTCCTTGGTCAGCGCGTCGAGCGCCCCGGGCGCCATGATCTGCTTGATGGATTCCCAGGTGCGATTGAGGGTGGCGGGATCGTTCGCCAGCGCTTTCCAGAAATTGTTGATGTAGTCTGTCTTGCGCGTGGCCCGGATGTCGTCGAACACGGCACGGACTTCCGGGCTCGCTTTTTCATATTCAATCAGGCGCGGTGCAGACATGACGCCTCCTTCTGAAGGCGGAAAGGGTGCGCGATCCTTCTCGCGATGGAAATGAAGGACGGGAGATTTAATTTCAATTCAGATCGCGCGAAAGCATCAGCTTCAAAGTCACCTTATCGGCTCCGTGGGTCACGCCAAATCCAATACCCGTTTCGATATTCACCCACTTGTTGTTGTGATCCATGACGGCCCAGACTTCGTGGAACTGGTTACGTAACGGGAGAAATTGGCGCAAGGGCCCATCGTCGGAATACTCCTCCAGTGCAGCGGCCCATTTATCATTGAAGTTATAGGCAACGCGCGTCGCCGGAACGTATTCGAGATTTCCGAATCCTCCGGTGTAGTCCGTGTCCACAATCGGATTGTAAACAAGATCTACCTTATGCAGGTGAACGCCCACGATGGGCCGGACTTCGGAAGTAATGCGCTTGGACTCCCAATATAAATAGTTCACGCTGAACTCGAAATTGACGCCGTAAAAGAACATGTGGTCGTGGGCGTGCGGCCGTACAAACAGTTCGCGAATTTTAAAACCGTTCAGCGACCCTCCGCGCCCTGTGGAGTACGCGCTGTACACGGGTAAATATAGTCCCTGCTCGAACCAGTCGGCGACTCCGTAGGCCCACTCGACCGCGCCGTTGTCTGAGTGGTTGGGAATGATCCCGCCAGGAAAAACAGGGGTCGTCCGCCCGGCAGGGGTAAAATTGTTGTGCACCATGATGTTGAACTTGCCCTGATCCTCGATT
>DATHPN010000007.1:0-8196 GCA_035483715.1 Candidatus Acidiferrum sp. | reverse complement strand
GTGTGGCGGCCACGTGTTGCCGCTCGTCAGGATTTCGCTGTCCGCGGGCATGCCCGGCTTCGCGAAGCCGATCCCCTGCGTCAGTTGCACCTTGACGCCGACCACTTGCTTTACTCGATCGTCGCGAAAGTACGTGTTTTCGGGAGTGAATGTCGCTTGCGGGTCGATGCGTAGGACGTTTCCGTCCAGAGCTTGATTGGAATTGGAATCGAGAAAAACATGCGCGGGCTGGCCAATTTTCACTTTGCCGATTTCGCCCTCGGGAATAAAACCGCGCAGATAGACCTTGGAAAGATCAAGCAGCGTCACGATCGCCGTGCCCGCTTGCACCACTTCGCCGGGTTCGGCGGCGCGCGTGAGCACGGTGCCGGAAAAAGGCGCGAGGACGGTCAAATCGGCCCGATCGGCCTCCGCCTCCGTAAGTTGCGCCTGCGACTGGGCGGTCTCCGCTTTCGCGGCGGCGATCGTCGATTGCTGCATGGCAATCTGCGCCTGGGTGCTGGAAACCTGCGCGTCCCGAATTTTTGGATTTGCCAGGTTTGCCTGTGCCATCGTCAGCGCGCCTCGGGACGATTCCACCTTGCGCTGTGAGGCAGCCACCACCGCAGCTTGCTGGTCGGCTTGCACCTCGGCCTGAAGTCCTTGCTGTGTGGAAGCGGCGCCGGTCTTCGCCAGCCGCGAGTAGGCATCGCGGTTGAATTCCGCGAGCCGCAGCGCCGCTTGTTGCTGCACGAGGTCCGCCTCCGCTGCCGTCAGGTCCGCTTGCGCCTGCCGGACGCGGCCCTCCGCATCCATCGTCGATTGGCCCGTCTCCAGTTGATTCTGGTGCAACTGCTCCTCGAGCACGGCGATCTGGTCGTGCGCGCCCTGCATTTTTGCCTGAGCGTCCGTGAGCGCGGCCCGCGCCGAATCTTCCCTCGCGCGCACCTGCGCGTCGTCGAGACGCGCGATCACCTGCCCGGCGGTTACGGTGTCGCCCTCGCGCACCGTGACCTCCAGAATTTTTCCGCTGGTTTTCGGGGCCACGGCGGAATCGTCGCCCTCAATCCGTCCGCTGAGCGCGATGATGCTGGTCGGCAGGTTGGGCGTGGCGAAAAATATCTTCCAGATCACGAATGCGGCGACGACGACCCCGGCGATAAGCAAAATCCGCACGAGGCGCGAACGCGGCGCTTTATTTTCCGCGGGTGGCGGCGCACTGAATGCCGCAGGTGGCGTGGTGCGCTGCTCCGCCCCAGAAGGCGCCTGAGTCATCGTGCCGGTTTTCGATTCATCCATGGCGTTTGCCGTGCCCCACTTTCTTCAAATACGCGAGCGAAAAATCCGCGATGTGGTCAGCGATGCGGTCCAATTGATCCGGCGTGAGTTTCAGCTCCGGCTGTAAACGCGCCAGCACCGGCTGGGAGAACGTGTAGAAAAGTATTTGTCCGACGATGCTGTTCACCGAGAGCCGCGTGGTTTCATGGTCCAGTGGCAACCCAATGATCGCGCCGACCGCTTTGCGAACACGCTCATAGATCGGCCGCATTCCTTCATCCACGACGCGTCCCATCGCCGGCGTGGGATGCGAGAATTCGTGCATCACCAGACGAATGTGCCAGTCCGGCCGCGGCCCGTGACACAGGCTCATCAGCCGCGCCCGGATCACGCCGCGGATGGTGCCTTCGGGAGAAAGGCTGGAATCGAGAGCGGCGCTCATCGCCGCCGCCTGGCCGGCCGCGCGCATGGAATGCCGCAACACTTCCGTGTACAGACCCATCTTGTCGCCGAAGGTGTAATTCACCGCCGCGACGTTCGCGCCCGCGCGGCGGCAGATTTCGCGGATGGTCGCGGCGCGATACCCGCGCCCGGCAAACACGGTGCCGGCCGCTTCAATCAGTTTGTCGCGCGTCAAGTCCTGGGCCTTGGGTTTGCCGCGGGGCCGGACGGGAGAGGGAATTCGCGTTAACGCATGGTGAGCCATATCAAACACATGTTTAAAACAACTGTTTGATTTTGTCAAGGACAATAACGCGACGCCTGGAAACGCCGGGGGGATGGCCCGTGCATGTCACGCAAGCGTCTGCAAATCGCAAATTCGTTTGTTCCTCGCGTGAACCGGGCGGGCTTTTCACAACTTGCCGTGGACCGCGCGAGATGTTCCAACGAACGCGCATGGCTGTAGTGGTGCATTACTCGCTGTGCCCGTCATGGTCCTTTGTGGTAGCTTGCGGCAGGCGAATGTTAAGTGGCCGGCTGAAAACAGATTCGCTCGGCCTCTCGCGACACGCCGGAGTTAGCTACTTTGTTTTACACTTCATGGACAAGATTGAAGGTCACGAACCTGACAACAAGTCCGGCCCGCAAATTGGGCCAGTCCAGGTCCGAGGCTTAACGTGATGAGGAGCGACGCTGCCGCCGGCGAATGGAAGTCTTCTGCAGCCCGATCCTGAAAGGACAAACCCGTGTCATTCCATCAGAAAAATCATGAGCCGCTCCCGTGGCATATAAGTTCACGCCGCAATTGGACGGATTGGTCCGTGCCGCTAAAAGTTCTAATGCTTGCGGTGTTGTTGATGCTTGCAGGCGGCCAAGCCCAGGCAGTCAACGAGGATGGCTCCATTGATGGCTTGAAGGCAAAATTCGTGGATGTCAACGGGATCAAGACGCGTTACTACGAAATGGGACGTGGCGAGCCCATGGTATTGATTCACGCCGAGGAAGGTTTCTCGGGCCACGCCAGTGCCAATTACTTCGCCAAGAATATCCCCGGCCTGGCAAAGCACTATCACGTTTTCGCGCTGGATCGGCTTGGCTCGGGGTTGACGGACAATCCCAAGACGGACAAGGACTACAACATCCATGCCGAGATGGATCACATCGTCCAGTTCATCCAAACTTTGAAATTGGGCAAGGTCAACCTGGTTGGACATTCCCACGGCGGCGGAATGGCGCTGTTCATCGCCATAGAGCATACGGACATCGTCAGAACGCTGACCATCATGGATAGCATCACGGCCGCGCCTCTCGGACCTGGCGTCCCGCCGGCCGAGAATCCGGTGCTCAAATGTCCGAAGGAGCCGGAGATCGCTTTCTGGAAGTGCCGGCTTCAGGCTCTATCGTATAAACCGGAGGCGAATTGGGATAACGAGTTCTGGGAAGCGGCGGATTATATGGCCGGGCTTCCGAAATCGAAGGAGGCTGAGGAGAAGGTAAAGGCAGGAGCCGGCGAGCGGTCAGGAACGACTCCTGTGGATTCGCCGTTCAATGTCTATAAAAGAAATTTGCTCGCCCGCATCCAGAATGAGCCGGACGTCCTTCCGTTCCCAGTGCTGATTATCTGGGGGCACGACGAACACTCGGTCCCACTGGCGCGGGGCCTGGCGCTATACGACATCATCGCGGTACAAAATCCGAAGGTAAGAATGATCGTGGTGAACAAAGCCGATCATTTCGATTTCCGCTTATACCCGGACGAATATAACGACCATATCGTGGACTTCATCGACTATTGGGAACACCAACCCGCGGACCCGGCGGCAAAGTCGGCGCAAGCAAGATAAATTTCTTTAGCAATTCAGCTCGATCGTGAAAATGACGGGTTTTTTAGAGGCCGCCCGCAGTATGGGCGGGCAGCAGTTGGTTCCTTTTCCTCATGATATAAATAGAGAATCAATCAATCGCGAAGCAGTAGAACAAGCCCGCCCCTCCCGTGCTCACCAGATTATCCTGACTGCAGCCTTTGGTCGCATGCGCGGAGTTCCAGGATCTGTTCCCGCCCCCGACGCGGTCGGAATGCCCAACTTGAGCGCTGCCTGCGCCGTTGCTGGTCCAATTGTTGCAAGTATGGTCCTGGCCGTCAGTATAGGCTCTGCCATCCGTCTGCGAGCCGGTCAACATATCGTGAGTGTTCGGAGTGTCCCCCACTCCATTCATCACTTGACTCTTCTCGTTCAGCGCCGACTGCTTGAAAAGATTGCTGCCGAGTCGCGCCAATTCAAGCGTGTCTCCGTGGAGGTCGGCTTGCCCTCGGGCGATTTGTTGTCCTCGAGAGTTGTACCAGGGACCTTGCCCGATTCTGTCGCGCGCGTTGACCGCCGGCTGACCGTCTTTGGCCTGCGTACTGAGGTACGCGCGCCAGGTGTGGTTGCCCGCCCCCGCTGTTGTGGCGAGCATCAGGCAATGCGCATCGGCTCCCGCCAGGCCGCCGAGATTGGCTCCATTGCCGATGCCTACGCTGGTCACGAAAAAAGTCATGGGGTGCCGCTGCGCTCCGCCCTGCTGCTCGCCGTCTTGTGCCACCGCCAAGATTGAAACGAGCAGCAAAGCCAACATAAATAGGAAAGCTTTAGATAGATTTTTTTTCATTCACCTCTCCTGATCTTAACGCCCTGATCCGCCGCTACCCGCCGGCAGCTTGGCGGTAAATCAAACGACAAATATTTGATCCGCCGCGATTTCAAATTGCAAAGGAATCCGTACAAGCCTTCAATTCGGGGCAAAGCAGTAAAACCTTCCCGCGCCATGTGTGGCCAACAGAGCCTTCTGGCTGCACCCTCGGGTTGGATGCGACGAATTCCAATTTCCATTGCTGCCGCCGTTGCGATCGGAAAAACCGATTTGCGCTTCTTCCCACGAGTTGGTTCCGAATGCCACGCCATCGGTGTTACTCGTCCAGTTGCCGCACGTGTGATCGGCCGAGTCCGCAAAAGCTCGGCCATCCGGCTGCGAGCCCGTCAGCATCTCGTGCTCGTTACAACCCGGCCCGGGGCATTTCGGGTTTTCACTCAAGCCCGGAACGATCTCGCCCTTCTCCGTGAGCGCGGTCATTTTGTTCAGATTGCTGCCGAGACGGGCCAGTTCGATGGTGTCCCCGTGCAAATCGGCAAGATCATGAGCGATCATTTCCCCTTTGGCGTTGTACCAGGGTCCTTGTCCAATCCGGTCCCGCGCATTGATCGCCGGCTGACCGTCCTTGGCCTGCGTGCTGAGGTATGCGTGCCAGGTGTGATTGCCAGCCCCCGCTATGGTAGCAAGCGACTGGCAGTGCGCGTCCGCGCCGGCCAAACCGCCGAGGTTCGCCCCTTTGCCCAACCCCACGCTGGTGACGAAGAATGTCATTGGATGCTGCGAGGCATTTTGCTGCGCGAGCGCCAGGTATGACCCGGGAAGTATGGCCAGAACGAATGTTGCAACGGCATATCGGGTCCTATTCATTTGTGGCTCCTGGGGATTGAAGGCGATGGCCCGCCGGGGCACCGACAAACCGGGCAGTTTGTTTGACGCGCAAGCATGAGTGCGTCGCGCAACCTCTTTCGGAACGGGCGGCCGGATCAGCGCGTTTTTCATCTCTCACACTGCGGGGCTAATAGCATTGTGTTTCATTGAAGTCAAGGAATTTGCCTTGACATTGGTTCACTCCAATGTAAGCCTCTGCCTCAAATTCATCAGGAGTGTCACAGATTTTTTATGTCGAGGGCTTTCGAAATCTGCAATGAATACGATTTGGTTTTACGAATACAGTCTAATTTCATTGCCCCGGGGAAAATCTTGGAAACTGCTGAAACCAACCCTGTGCGCGGTCCGTCTTTGTTGTAGGGATGGGGCTGTGCATGCCGGCAGGATCGTCGGCAAAACGATTTTCTCGCGGTGCATGAGTTCAATTGTGGTTTTCCAGGATTGTCGAATGAATCTTTCAGTGCTTTTAGCGGCGAAGCACAAATAGATTCTGAGGTCGTTGCGTAAACGGGCAGAAAAAAACGGGGTTTTACTTTTCTCATCGGGAATCTTTTCCAAAGCTGCTTGACGGTCAGGCGGCCATAGCAAGGAGTACTCGAATGCGCTCTATAAACAGATGGATGCTGTCATGTGCCTTGCTTTTCGGACTCTGCGCTAGTTTGGCGTTGAGTATTGCTCCTCCCGCACAGGCGCAGGATTCTCCCCGCTACAAGCTGGACGGGAATTGGCCCAAACCATTGCCCATTAACTGGACCATTATGGGTGTCACCGGCATGTTCGTGGACAAGAACGATAACATTTGGGTTCTGAACCGCCCCCGCGACTTGGACAAGACCATGAACTTTGCAACGCTCATCCCGCCCACTGCGGAATGCTGCGTGCCGCCTCCCGCGGTCCTGGAATTTAATGTCGAGGGCGACCTCCTTCGCTCCTGGGGCGGCCCCAACTATGCCCCGGGATGGCCGGTTTCAGAACACACAATTTTTGTGGATAAGCAGGGGAATGTTTGGCTGGCAGGCGCCAGGTCCGGGGACACGCTGCTCAAATTTACCGCGGACGGAAAGTTCATTTCCGAGTTTGGCCATCGCGGCCCCGCCGTCGAGCAACAGGACCAGCAGAAGCAGGATAATCAACAAACCAGTCTGCTCTTGCGCGGAGTCGCCGCGGCAGAACTGGACGAAGCGGCGCACGAGTTGTACATCGCGGACGGATACCTGAATAAACGCATGATCGTGTACGATTCCGATACCGGGGCGTTCAAGCGCGGTTGGGGAGCATACGGAATCCCTCTGGATCAAATCAATAACGATCCATTGCCGCCGCGCGTTCCAGGAGATCCGCCGGCGAAGCAGTTCCGCGAGCCCGTCCACTGCGTGCATATTTCAAATGATGGGCTGGTTTACGTCTGCGACCGCGGCGGCGACAGGATTCAGGTATTCACAAAGCAGGGCAAATTCTTGAAGGAATTTCCGGTGGCCAACAACAGCGGCAACAATACCGCGGGCTCGATTAACTTTTCTCCCGACCCGCAACAGAAATATCTCTACGTCGCGGACATGATGAACAGCGTCGTGTGGATCCTCAATCGCAACGACGGTTCTGTGGCCGGCAGGATCGGCCATGCTGGACATTTGCCGGGTCAGTTCCACAGCTTGCACGTCGCCACCGCGGACTCGCAAGGAAACATCTACACGGGGGAAGTCACGACCGGCGAAAGAATTCAAAAGTTTGTCCAGGCCAAGTGATTCTGGGAAGAGTTGGCTGGGTCACAACCCATCCGGGAGGAATAGCATGACACGCAAGCTGACGGTTATTTTCTACGCTGCTGTAGCTGTAATTTTATTTGCGGGCCCGATGTTCGCGCACCACGGGGCGGCGGCATACGATACATCGGAAAACACTTCGCTCAAGGGAACAGTAGTGGAATTCGATTTCATCAATCCCCATTGCCAGCTTTTTCTGAATGTCACCGACGACAGCGGCAAGGTCGTGAAATGGGACGGCGAGTTCACCAATCCCGGCACTCTGCACCGGCGCGGGTGGACCAAGGATATGTTCAAGCCGGGCGATCAGATTACGATGATCGGGAATCGCGCCAAGAACGGCGCCAACGTCCTCCGCGTCTTGAAACTCGAAATGGCCGACGGCAAAGTAATTACCGCGCTTGGTGCCGAGGATAATTGAGCCTCCACTGGCGCATCCGGTCTCTTCTATGAAGAGCCGTAAATAAATTCAGTCTTACGGAGTTGGAATCCCTTGATGTGCTTTATGCGCAAATACCTAATGTGTGCGGTACTTGGAGTGCCCATCCTGTTGGCCTCCTTTTCCATCGCGCTCGCTCAAAAGACCGGGCAATCGGAATCCCCAAAGCCGCAGGCGCCGCCTGCCGATTTGTCCGGGTTTTGGTTGATACACCCGCCCGCTGGCGCCGCCGCGTATTCCAGCTTTGCCTTTACCAAGGAAGGTCCTCCCATGACCGCGTGGGGAGAAGAAAAATTCAAGGCCGCCAAGCCCGTCTTTGGGCCCAATAAAACCACGCCCAAGCTGTCAAACGATCCGGTCTACGGCTGTTTTCCACCCGGCCTGCCTCGAATTTATCTTCATCCCAAGCCGATAGAAATTGTACAGCTGCCGGATGAATTGATCATGATGTATGAGTACGACCGAATCGTGCGCCACATCTATATAGACGGGCGCGCACATGATGAGTTTCTGGATCCTCCACTCTGGATGGGCGACTCCATAGGCAAGTGGGAGGGCGACACCCTGGTCATCGATGTGATCGGCTTTAACGATAAGACCTGGCTCGATCGGGCCGGCCATCCGCACAGTGACGCCTTGCACGTCACCGAACGATTGCGGCGGGTCAACCATGACACCCTCAGCGATGAAATTACGATTGAGGATCCAAAGGCCTACACCAAGCCCTGGACAGCACAAATTGGCTTCCAGTTGCAGCCAGCTCTGACCCTGGACTGG
>DATHPN010000006.1:0-54685 GCA_035483715.1 Candidatus Acidiferrum sp. | reverse complement strand
CCTGCTTGTCTTGAAAACCTGCGGTCTTGTGAGACCCATCGCAAAAGGGTTTGCTTGCAGAATGGCCGCAGCGGCATAGTGCAACTGCGGTACGGCCGGCAAGACCGTACGGCTTGCCTTCCATATCGACGAGTTCGACTTCCCCTTCAACGCGCAAGGGCCCGTCATTGCGAACTGTGATCTTTGTCGGTGGCATTTGTGCTCCCGTATGCCGGGCTCGCCGTCCCGGACTTGCCGAGGGTTCAGAGTAAAAGCGTCGCCCGAATTTTTCTCTTAGTATTTCGGCATCCGCGGATCGACTTCGTCCGCCCACGCCAGGACGCCGCCCTTCAGGTTCCACAGCTTCTTGAATCCGGCCGTTTGCAGGAAATGAATGGCGTCGGCCGAGCGCTTTCCGCTGCGGCAGTGCACCACCATCTCGACGGAACTGTCGAGTTCGTTCACGCGGCGGGGCAGCTCCCCGAGCGGAATTAACTTTCCATTTAAGTTGCAGATCTGATACTCGTGGGGCTCGCGCACGTCCAGAATGAACAATTTGTCGCCGCGATCCTGACGCGCCTTTAACTCCGTTGCCGTAATTTCCGGAATACCGTCCGTCATTGCAGGGGCCTCCTCACCACGAATTCCGCAAAACTCCTCATAATCGATCAGTTTGGTAATCGTCCGGTGGTCGCCGCACATGGGGCAATCCGGATTCCTCCTCAACTTCAATTCCCGAAAGCGCATGGCCAGGGCGTCAAACAGCAGCAGCCGTCCAACCAGCGGGTCTCCCGCGCCCAGAATCAACTTGATGGTTTCCATGGCCTGAATCGAGCCGACAATTCCGGGAAGAACGCCAAGCACACCGCCCTCCGCGCATGAAGGAACCAGCCCCGGCGGAGGCGGTTCGGGATACAAGCAGCGATAGCACGGCCCGCCCGGGTATCCGAAGACGGTCGCCTGTCCCTCGAACCGGAAGATGGAGCCATAGACATTCGGTTTGCCCAGCAGCACGCAGGCATCGTTGACCAGAAAGCGCGTGGGGAAATTATCGGTGCCGTCCACGATGATGTCGTAATCGCGGAATAAATCGAGCGCATTGTCACTCGTGAGCCGCGTTTCGTACGACACGATATCGATCGCCGGATTGAGCGCCGAAAGACGCGCTTTGGCGGCTTCGGATTTTGGTTTGCCGACGTCCGCCGTGGTGAAGGTCACCTGGCGCTGCAGGTTCGAGGAATCGACCACGTCGAAATCCACGAGTCCCAGATGTCCCACGCCAGCGGCGGCCAAATACAGTCCGAGCGGCGCGCCAAGGCCTCCCGTGCCGATCGTCAGTACACGGGCGCGCTTCAGCTTGAGCTGACCCTCCATGCCTACTTCGGGCATGATCAGGTGGCGGCTGTAGCGCTGAATCTCATCTTTGGAAAGCTTCACTTCCTGTTGCTGCAGGGTGTCAGTCGGAATTGCCACGGACAATCTCCTCTTAAATCCACTTACAAAATCGCGGACTTATTTGCCATCATCGCGGGAACCGCCGGCGATGGAGGGCACGATGCTGATCGTGTCGCCGTCCTTGGTTCGCGTGTTTTCCTTGTCCAGAAAACGGATGTCCTCGTCGTTCAGGTACACATTCACGAAGCTGCGAATCTTTCCGTCGTCGGTAAAGAGGTGCTTGCGCAAATCAGTAAAAGTGCCCGTCAGGCTGCCGAGCGCCTCGCCCACCGTGGCCGCGCTACACTCGATGCTGGACTGCTTTCCCGTAAATTGGCGGAGCGGCGTTGGAATCATAACCTTTACAGCCATACGGTCGTTTCCTCCCTGCGGGACTCGGGTGAAATCCTACCCGTTGCGCTAAACATTATTAAACACAGCGTGAAGCCTGCTAACCCACTAGATCAGATGCCTGAACAGCAACTTACGGTTCAAGCGGGGATTTCAGCCCTGTTTTCCGTGGCCCGCAACCCGTTCCGGCACAACCACTTCCGGCTGAAACTTGGAGCGGTCATCCTCCAATTGCCAGGAGGTCAAGTCTTTGGGGACGCCGCCATCCACGCTGACGATCACATAGCTGTACCACGGCCAGGCGTGCTCGCGATCGAATTCGCTTGGCCGTGCGGGATGGTCCGGATGGGAATGATACCACCCCAGGAGGTCGAGGCCACGCTCGGATGCGGCGCGCTCGGCCGCGCGAAAATCCTCGGGCGTAATCGAAAAGCGGTTGCGTGGCGAATCGTCACGCCGGTTGATCAGGGGAAACAGGGCGCGCACTTCCCGTCCCGCGGCGTCGTTATCCGTTCCGAGCATCGCCCCGCAACACTCGTGCGGATAATCCTTCGCGCCGTGATCGCGGATTTCCCGTTCCAAATTTTTTGCCAGCAGCAGCATATAGCGTCACTTTTTCTGAATCGCCAGTTTGGCAGCGCTCCAACGAAAACGCCAACAGCTAAAGCCGTTTTGGTGCCCGGCTTCACGTCACGGCTGAAGAGGCCGCGGAAAAAAACTCAAAGCGCTGTCATTCTGAGCGAAGCGAAGAATCTCTCCTTATTTCTTTTCTTACACTTAGATCGAAGAGAGATTCTTCGCTTCGCTCAGAATGACAAAACAAGATATTTTTTCCGCGCCCTGTGAAGCCGTGACCCACAAAGATACACTGGTTTCCAGCTTGTTCTTTTTTTGAATCGTCCGAAAAAAACGATCGCCTTGTGGGTCATGCCTTTAGGCATGACGCCTAGTCGTGTCCTCTTCGGAGGTTTTAATCCCCGAGGAGGGTTTCCCGCACAAACTGTCAAACTTCATCCCAGAAACGTTCGCTCAAATATTTCGTGCCGGAATCCGGGAAAATCGTCACGATCACGGCATGCTCATCCGCGCCAAGTGTTGCGGCCACTTGAAAGCATCCCTCGAGAGCGGCGGCGGCGCTCGGACTCAGCAGCAATCCCTCTTCCCGCGCGGCCCGCTTGACCAGGCGGTAGGCCTCTTCCGTCCCGATTTCCAGATTGGCATCAGCGAGTTGGGCGTCATAAATCTTTGGCACGATGGCCGTGGCCATGTGCTTCCAGCCCTCCAGCCCATGAAAGGAAGCGTCCGGCTGCAAGCTGATGCAGCGAATCGCGGGATTTAACTCCTTGAGGCGCCGCGTGGTGCCCACAAAAGTTCCGCTGGTGCCGAGGCCAGCCACGAAATGGGTGATGCGCCCGGCGGTCTGGCTCCACATTTCGTTCGCGGTGGTTTTGTAATGGGCGCGCCAATTGGAGGGGTTGCCGTACTGATCAGGATAAAAATATTTGCCGGGTTCGGCGGCGATAATTTCGCGCGCGCGCAAAATCGCTCCGTCGGAGCCCTCATCTCCCGGAGTAATGACCAGCTCAGCGCCAAACGCCTTGAGAATTTTCTTGCGCTCTTCGCTGGCGCTGGCCGGCAAGCACAATTTCACGCGATACCCAAGCGCCGCGGCAATCATGGCGTAGGCGATCCCGGTATTTCCGCTGGTTGCATCCAGGATGGTCTGGCCCGGCTTCAATTGCCCCGAGCTTTCCGCCTCGCGAATCATTTCCAGCGCCGGCCGGTCCTTTACCGAGCCGCCGGGATTGAACCATTCCGCCTTGCCATAAAATTCGGCATTTGGATAGCTCGGACCGAGGCGTTCAAGACGCAAAAGCGGTGTATTGCCGATACAATCGAGTACGCTGCGCCCAATCGTTACGGCATTCGCCGAAGCTTCGGCCCACAGAGGCTTTTTTGCCGTGTTCATTTGTCGCGGTATTCTCCTCCCTCCGCAAAAACGATTGCCGAGGGACTTTACGCGTGACGAAAAACCACGCGTGCATCTTCTAGATGCCGAACTCGCACCAGAGTATCCAGCTAATTTAACATAACCTTTCCCGATTCATGCCGCCACCATGCCGTACTTAATACTTTCCTCTGCCGCATGTATTCTCCTGTGCTCTCCGCACTCTTCGGGGTTCTCTGCGCTAAATCCGTAAAGGCTCAACACAGAGAACACTGAGAAAGGAGGAGGGGCACAGAGAAATCGAGGTACATTAATTCTGCGTTCCGAACCGCGTCCCGATCAAAATGGGACAATCCACCGACCCATTTTCTCAGTCAAATGACGCAGTTTTTGGCACCTCTCCTCTTTTCTCCGTGTCCTCTGTGTTAAGGTTTTTCGGGCTCAGACTTTTGCCTTTACACCCCACCGCGCTCCCCGTATTCTTAAAATCTATGTGGAATGTGAAGGACAAGTTCCCGGCCAAACTGATGGACGGCCTGTCGAGCGTGGGCTTCATTGTCAGCAGCACAGGCGGCGTGATGCGCGTCGAAAAGTACGGCTGCGGCGCGGAATTCCGCCGCACCTCCGACGATCACTACACCATGACAATTCTCCCAACCGTCGTGCTCAACGGCCAATTCGTCCGCCTGTGGGACGCCGGCTACCAAAAATTTCTGCTGACCGACGACGGCAGAAAATTCCCCGCGCACGCCGAGCAACTCGTCAACATGCGCAAATTCAACGAAGAGCTGCGAACCGCGTTAGGCGTCCCCACCTACTACAATGAAGCCCTCGGCTCCACCTCGCTCGTGTCCGTCTACGACCGCGTCAAAGGGCGTGCTGGCGACGTGCCCGATAAGACTGTGGGAGTGAAGCCAAGCACAGGCCACTGATTCGGCTCACTCGGATTCGCTCATTCTTGCTGAGAACTTCGGGCGAGTGCCTGCCTGCTCTTCCAGAAGGCTCTCCTCGCCCAATGGAGACCAGGGGTTTCCTGAATCAAAATGGTCGCGTGCCGCATTACTGTATGCAGCAGGTTCAATTGGAGTGCACTGGGTTTGGGCGCATAAATCTGAACTCGACCCTCCGAGCACCGCAGATCTCCGAAAATATGATAGAACTGGCCGTTCCCGTAGCCTAAATCGACGGTCTTGATATCCTCATCGCGGAGATTCTCCAGAATGTAAAGAAAAAGAAAAATTCCCGGCGAGAAGTCGCTCCAGGCCAGATCGAAACCCGCATGGTCCGCGTGCAAGCAGCGTTCATAAAGAGCTCCCTTCCAAAACGACACGGGCTTTCCCTCGATGTAGAGGATGTAAATCCGCAGCCACCCTCGTGACGCCTCGAAAATTAGTTGTTCGCGGGTCTGCAGTGTATCAAAATAACCATACCCGAGGTGACGCTTGACCGATTTGCGAGCGATGTGTTCCACGTCGGGAATGGCCTGTTCCAGGTCCGCGATCGTTCGAAAGCTGCGAACCTGAATTTTTCCTGGAAAGCTGTTCAGAACTCGATCGTACTTGCGACGCAATTTAGACCGCTGGCTGCGGCCTAGACTCGAAAGGAACGCATCGAGACCTTTGGGAAAGTTCATATACCAATGGTCAAAAAGAGCGCGGGAATGGTCTCGCAACATGAGACTGGGCAATTGAAGCGCACAGGTGTACAAGGCAGAATGCACGTCGAGCCGTTCCCACAAAGCCATATCGGCATCTCCCCCAGCCAGCGACTGCATCACAGCCTGGACGAAAGCCTCGCAGTTTTCCCTGGAATTATTGCCGAGTAAACCTCCATGCACGAACTCCAGCACATTAACTTCGGACTGGTGAATCGTGAGCGAGCCCAACCTGAGGGGTATTTTCGTATGATAATTCAAACCGACCAGCAGGGCTTCTCGTTTCGCGTTCCGGCTCAGCACAATGACGTGCGGTTTGCAGCCGTTGCCCAGTGATCTGACCATCCCGGAAAAGAAATCGATATCAGAGTCACGAGTTTTCGTCCAGGATTTCCAAACGTCTCGAAGGCTTTCAATTTCGCTTAGATCGCGAATCGTTTGGAGCGTGAAGTGATCGCCTGCCGCTGGTGAGACCATTCGTCGTCAGTCCTGAAAATATTGCAGGAGCTTGTTTCCTATTATACGAAAATCTCACCGGCATTCCCAAGGGGGGCGCTCCTTTAATGTTCTATGCCAAGGGTGCGGGGTTTTCCGCTTTTCCAGTTTAGGTGCAATGAGCCGGACCGACTCACGACGCTAGCGAGGCTCTGACGGGAGGGGCAATATCGTATGAATGTTACTGGGCCACGGCGTCGCGCAACTGGCGGCGGAATTGGGCGATGTCCACGCGGTGTTTGGCGGCTTTTCGCGCGCCCAGGAAAATAACCGGGACGTCGTAGTCGTAGCGGGCGCGAAGTTCGGGGTCTTCGTCAATGTTGATTTCGGTAAGGCGCGCGCCGAACTCTTTCAGCAGGGGAGCGATTTGCGCCTTGGCCTCCTCGCAGAGGTGGCAGCGGGGGCGCGAGTAGAGGGTGACGTCGCGCGGGGCGGCGAGTTGCAGACGGCCGTCTTCGGTGCGCGCGTAGGTGCCCGGCGTCCCCGTGGCGCGCAGCCATCCTCGCTCGACGAGTTGCAACACGACTCCGTTCACAATCGCGGGGTCTCCCAAATCGGCGAGAGATCGCGCGCGCGCGCCGGGTCCATCGAAAGCGGCAAGTATTTTTTGTTCCTGCGAATCCATAGCTAGATCAATTTGTATCCCATTTCGATCTACGGCGGAAGCATCTCAGGCCGTTTCGGTTTTTTCTTCTCTGTGCTTCACTGTGCTTCTCTGTGTTGAGTCTTTGGTTTTGTTAAAGCCGCAAAACCATTTAACACAGAGGCCACAGAGGAGCACAGAGAAAACCGGAGACCCCTGAGCAAGTTTTTTCATCCTGGATGAAATCATGCACTCGTGGGTCCGCCCTTGCGGCTTGTGTTGCAGAGGCGCGCGTGGTACATGGGAAGAGCGAAGTTTTGTGAGGATTGAAAATCATGGCTGACGTGATCGCGTTAATTGATGACTTATTTTTTTTGGCCAAGGTGCACGAAACGGCCAAGCACACGGGCGTCACGCTGGAAACCGCGGCGACCGGGGAGCAACTCCTGAAAGCGGCGGCGGGGAGCCCCGCGGCGCTGATTCTGGTGGACTTGAACGCGCGGCAGGGGGCGCTCGACGCCGTCGAGCAACTTTGCGTGTCGAACGGCGCGTCGAATGGCGCGCTGAACGGGCCAGGCAACCCGCGGCGAGTGATCGCGTTTCTATCTCATGTGCAGACGGATTTGGCGGAACGCGCGCGCGCGGCGGGATGCGCGGAGGTCATGCCGCGATCCAAGTTCACTCAGAATCTCGCCGAAATATTGCGCGGAGCAAAATCGTGAAGACCGGCGTGAATTGCAGTAGGACAGGCTTTAGCCTGTCTGCCTTTTTGTGGCGCTTGGCAAAGTTGTCGCGCAAAGCAAAATCAAAACCCCACAGGCTGAAGCCCGTCCTACTGGCGCTCGTGCTGATCGCATTGCTTCCAAGTCCAAGCTCGCGCGCGCAGCAGCAGCAGCAGCAAACGACAGCGAACCCGGAAACCGCGCTCTCCGACGCGCTGTCCGCCGCCTGCCGCCAGGATTCTCCGGCCTTTGCAAATTCCCTGACTGCTGACAACGCCGCCGCCTTCCGGGCGCTTCCCGGCGCGCAACGCACCGCCATGATGAAGCGGTTTGTGCTGCTCGACGAACCGGGAAGGGTGTTGCTTTCGAGCGGCAGCAACGGCCAAAAGATCGTGCGCTGCGAGAGCCCGAGCTACACCACCGAAATGCGCCTCGGCGAGACGCGCGTGCGCGAAAACCTCGCCTACGTGCCGATGGAAATCCCGATCACCGGAGACAACCCGCGCAAAATCACGTTTGGCCTGGTGCGCGAAGGCGGAACCTGGAAGCTGCTATCCGTGGGGCTCATCCTTCTCGACGTGCCCGCGATGGCCAAGCAATGGGAGCAGGCCGATCTGGACGCAAGCGAAGACGCCGCGACTGCCGATTTGCGTTCGGTTGCCACGGCGCTGGACACTTACCGCCGCGCTTACGGAAAATTTCCCGACATGCTCACAGTGCTGGGTCCCGCGCCGCCAAACGGAGTTTCACCGGAGGCAGCCAGCCTGCTCGACGCGGATCTTGCCGCAGGAAGCAAGGACGGGTACACAATCCGGTACACAATTATACCGGCGGCCGGAAACCTGCCAGAGGAGGAAGCCAATAAGGCGGAGACTTTCTCCCTGGCCTCATCACCCAAGGAGTACGGCAAATCGGGCCGGCGGTCGTTTTTTCTGGACTCCTCCGGGATCCTGCACGGCGCCGACAAGCATGGCGGCTTGGCAACCACTACCGATCCGCGCATCGGCGCCCCCTGACCCCTCGCGTTTGCGTCACACATTGCAAGTATCTTCTTGCCACTCAATCCGTTCAGGGGCCAGAATAAGATTACCCTTCCGATATCGCGCAGGAATATGCGCGGAATCCCATTCCAACAAAATCGCGGCGCAGAAGTGTGATCCGCGCCCTTGAGATCAAAATGGCAGAGCGTCACGACATGCCAGTTATGTTTCCCGCTCCATCACAGAGAGATAAATCGGCACAGGCCAGGACCGAGCGACGGGCCGGCGTCCGATATACCATTACGGCTTCAGCGGAGGTTTACGACATTCTTTCGCAGGCAAGTTTGACATTGCGTTGCTCCGATTTGGGCTACGGCGGCTGTTATGTTGATACGATTTCTCCCCTCGCGGTCGGCTCCAAAGTGCGAATTCGCATTAAACGCGACCCGCGCGATTTTGAGGCGGGGGCTATCGTCGCGTATGCGCACGTATCTCTGGGAATGGGGCTCGCGTTCACCGAAATCAAGGACGAGCATCGTGGCATTTTGCACTCCTGGATCTCGGAGTTGAGCGGCGATCAGTCTCCCCAACCTGAAGCGCCCCCGGAGGAGACTGATGCCCAGGTTGATGATTCGGTCGCGAACTTGCGGCAAGTTTTTAACGAGTTCATCAATCTGATGGTGCGCAAGAAAATCATCACGGAAAATGATGCGGCTGGATTGTTACACCAGCTATTTCGGTGAAGTTTCCCGCAATTGTCCGGCTCTTCCACTTTGCATATTGTCTGCCTGCGACTACAGTTGTGGCACCGGCGGCGCATTTGGCGATAACATGGAAGGTTCAGCCATGGCCCCTCTCCGCCGCTCCAAGTTTTTGCGAATCCTTTTGACCGCGCCGCTCTTGCTGCAGGCTGCGACAGGCCGCACGGCTTCATCCGCGGGAGCGGCCGCAATTCCCGGCGCGAATCCAACCCCAACTGCGCAGACATCGGTTACGGAATCGCCCCTCCCTGTTTTTGAAATGCACAGCGGGTTTTGGGTGAATTTACATCACTTTCTCTATCTTCAGGCGCGCCTGCTGAAAAGCAATTCGACCTCCCTGGAAACAGGAAGAGGGGCGGCGCAACCGGACGAGCTTCCCGTTTCGCTCATCGATTTCCCGGAAGTGGACATCCGCGTCTGGCAGGATGCGGTCGCGTTTTACTCCAAGGATTTGGCGCGCCGCGACCTGCTGCTGAACGGCGACATGGAAATCATCAACAATCAATTATCGGCCATGGAAGCGTGCCCCGATCTGGAAGGGAAAACTACCCCGCTGTGCAAATCAGGGTTGCGGCCCGATCTGGTCGAAGCCCTGGAACGCGCGGCGCCCGTTTATCGCGCGCACTGGTGGCCGCAGCAGGATCGCGCCAACCGCGATTGGGTCGCCCAGGTTGCGCCGATGATCCAGAAAATGGGCGTGGAGCTTTCCGGCCAACTCGCGGACGTGTACCAGAGACCCTGGCCGTCGCAGCGGCTGCGCGTGGACGTGGTCTGGTACGGAGGCCCGTTCGGAGCGTACACCACCCTCGATCCCATACACGTCACGATTTCCAGCCACGATCCGCGCAATCGCGGAATATACGGATTCGAAGTTTTGTTTCACGAGGCGTCGCACGCGCTGGCCGGCGCCGTGACCGCAGCCATCGCCCACGATTTCCGCGAGCGCGATAAACCCATCCCGCGGGACTTCTGGCACGCCCTGCTCTTCTACACCACGGGCGAAATCGTTCGCCGCGACGTCGAATACGGCTCCATGGTTTTGACTTATGACCAAAGCAGCGGCTCTTCGGCTTACCTGCCCTACGCCGCGCGATTCGGACTCTATTCCGGTTCTTGGGAACACTTTCGCGGATTGTTGGACTTATATTGGCTGCCTTATCTTGACGGAAGAGTTTCCTTTGAAACCGCCATGGCGCGCCTGGCGGAGGATATGTAGCGCCAACCTTCAGGTTGGCTTTTTGGCTCAAGCGGATGCCCGCCTGAAGGCGGGCGCTACAAAAACCAAAACAGAGCTCATAGTTGCTAAAGCACTATCGTCCTAAAGTGCTGAAGTATGATTAGAATTTTCAAGTTGAGGATTGGGGCCAAGCGACGTGCCGCAATTGTCCGGCAACCCTGAGTGTGCTACCCTTCTGCACTCAAAAGTGCGGCTTCCTCGTAGGTGGAATCCGCCCCAGATGTCCCTCTCTGTGACGCGGGTGTGGCGCCGGTTTTCCTGTGATTTCAGTGTGCCGGGCAAATGAGCTGGCCGGAGTGACAGTGCGGTTGCGTAACCGACTTCGAAAAAAACGGCAAAAGGGAGTGTTCGCAAAACGCAATGCCAACAAAACCAGCTACCGGCAAGGCCACAGAGATCAAACTGGCACATTCGCCGGATTCAGATGACGCCTTCATGTTCTATGGTTTAGCAACGAACAAAGTGCGGACGCCTGGTCTGAAGTTTTCGCATGTGCTCGCCGATATCGAAACGCTCAATCAGGCCGCCCGCCAGGAAATCTATGATGTAACGGCATTCAGTTTCGGCGCCTACCCCTATTTACGGGACAAGTACATCCTGCTGGACTGCGGGGCCAGCTTTGGCGAGGGCTACGGGCCGATCGTCGTCTCCCAACACCCCATGAAGCGGGAAGACCTGCCGAAGTGCAGGATCGCGGTGCCGGGGCTGCAAACCTCCGCGTATCTGACGCTACGCCTTTTCGAGCCGCGCGTGGAGCCCGTGGTTATGGCCTTCGATCAAATTCTGGACGCGGTGAAAAACTCCGTGGTGGACGCCGGTTTATTGATTCATGAGGGGCAACTGTTTTTCTCCCAGATGGGGTTGCACAAGGTCGTGGATCTCGGGCAATGGTGGGTGGAGCAGACGGGGCTCCCTCTTCCCCTCGGCGGCAATGCCGTGCGGCGCGCCCTGGCGCCAGCGATCGGGATGCAGGTCGGACGCGCCATCCGCGAGAGCGTGTCCTACGCGCTGGACCACCGCGAAGCGGCCGTCAACTATGCAATGCAATTCGCGCGCGATATGGAACCGGAACTGGCCGACAAATTCATCGGCATGTATGTGAACAAGTGGACGCTGGGTTACGGCCCGCGCGGCCGCCAGGCGGTTCACGAATTTCTGAAGCGCGGCGTCGATGCCGGATTAATCCCCGGCCCTCCCGACGCCGAATTTTTACTCGAAGAGTAGCGCCCGGAAAACGCCAGCTCACAGTTTCCAGATGGTGTTTCATTGCCGCCGCTTGGCCAGCGAGAGCCCGCCTTGACGCACATCGAGGCATCGCTTAGAGTCGTTGTTCGTTCCATGATACTGAGCCGGGCCCGCAAATCGTGACGATGCAACGCGTTCTCTCCACCTATCTTTTTGTAAACAAGAAACTGACGGCTGCCCTGGTGGGCGAAGCGGCGCGCGCGGGAGTTTCCGCGATCGAGCTGTTCTGCTCGCGCGGACATTTCGATTACCGCTCGCCTGAGGATGCGCACGAACTGGGTTCATGGCTCGCGGGGAATAATCTCACGCTCCATTCCATCCATTCGCCCACAACTCGCGATTTCCAGCTCAGCCGGGAAAGCGGGGCGCCGCTTTCGATTTGCGATCCGGAGCGTTTGCGGCGCCAGGAGGCCGTGGACGAAATCAAGCGCGCCCTGGACCTGGTGGAGCACATTCCCTTCCGCTACTGCGTTCAGCACGTGGCGCGGCAACGCGATATTCCCGATGACCGGAAATGGGATGCGGCGTTTAGTTCTCTCGAACACTTGTCCCTGTTTGCACGTCAGCGCGGCGTCACTCTCGCGATTGAAAATACTCCCGGAGAGATGGCGACTCCCGTGAACCTGAAAAACTTTCTGCAACAGACTCGCCTCACGAGCGTGAAGATTTGCTTCGACACCGGACACGCCCACCTCGAGGGCGGCGCTCCGGCCGCTCTGGAGACCGTCCACGATTTCGTCGCCACCGCGCATGTCCACGACAATCGCGGCGAACGCGACGATCATTTGCTCCCCTACGAGGGAACCATCGACTGGAGCGCCACGCTTGCCGCCTTCCCGCCCGAAACGGCAATCGTCCTGGAATTGAAAGAGCCTGCCGCCGCTGCGGGTTCCGTCGAGGTGGCGGCGTTCGCGGATACGCTGCAAGGTATCCGCGGCGTGTTTGATAAATTCGACGAGGAGCGTGCCAGGTAGCGCACGCTTCAGCTTGCGGGTTTTAGTAGCTGCAAGATCGATCCAGCTTGGACTAACCCCCGCAAGCTAAAGCATGCGCCACTTGGAGCCGAACCGGCGCGGAGAAGATCATGCAAGGAGTGAAATCGAAACAGATGCCGGTAGTCACTATTCAGGATGTGGGAAAACACGACGGCCAGGTCGTCACGCTGCAAGGATGGCTGTACAACCTGCGCGAAGCCGGCAAGCTCCTTTTCCCCATCTTCCGCGACGGCACGGGAACGATCCAAGGCGTCGTCTCGCTGAAGGACCAGCCGGCGGCGTTCGAATCCCTGCGCGGCTTGACCCAGGAGTCCAGCGTGATCGTCACAGGGCGCATCCATGCCGATAAGCGCGCGCCCGGCGGGTTCGAAATCCAGATTACCGCGATCGAAGTCGTGCAGCGCGTGCCGGACGACAAGCCCTACCCCATCCAGCTCAAGGAACATGGCGTCGATTTCCTGCTCGACCACCGCCATCTCTGGATTCGCACGCCGCGCCAGGCGGCGATTCTGCGCATTCGCGCGGAGGCCGTGCGAGCCGGGCACGAATACATGGATTCGCAAGGCTACGTCCTGACCGAAGCGCCCATCTTCACGCCGGCCTCCTGCGAAGGCACGACCACGCTCTTCGAAGTGCAATATATCGACGACGAGAAAGCCTACCTCACGCAGTCCGGCCAGCTGTACGTCGAAGCCACGGCCATGGCGCTCGGCAAGGTCTACACGTTCGGGCCGACGTTTCGCGCGGAAAAATCCAAGACGCGCCGCCACCTCACCGAATTCTGGATGCTCGAACCGGAAGCCGCGTACACGCACCTGGAAGACATGATGACGCTCGGCGAAGGACTGGTCAGCCACATCGTGCAATCGGTGCTCAAGAACCGCGCGCGGGAACTCGAAACGATTGGGCGCGATACTTCCAAACTTGCGAGTGTCACTCCTCCTTTTCCACGCATTACGTATGACGAAGCGATTCAAATTCTTCAGCAGCGCGGAAATCCGGCGAAATGGGGCGACGATTTCGGCGGCGACGAAGAGACGATTCTCTCCAGCGCGTACGACCGCCCGGTGATGGTGCACCGCTATCCCGCCGCGATGAAGGCGTTTTACATGCAGCCGGACGCGGAACGGCCCGAGGTGGCGTTGGGATTTGACGTGCTTGCGCCCGAAGGCTACGGCGAAATCATCGGCGGCGGTGAACGCGTCGCCGACTACGAATTGCTTTTGAAGCGGCTCCGTGAAAACAATTTGCCGGAGGAGGCGTTTGGCTGGTATCTGGACTTGCGCCGCTACGGCAGCGTCCCGCACGCCGGCTTCGGCCTGGGCCTGGAACGCACGGTGGCCTGGATTTGCGGAACTGAGCACATTCGCGAAGTCATTCCCTTCCCCCGCATGATCTACCGCGTGTACCCTTAATCACGCCGCTATCCCGCCCACGTGGGGCGAGCCGGACTGGCTGCCAACATGGCCCAAAAAATTCGCATCATCGGAGTGCCGATGGACCTCGGCCAGAGCCGCCGCGGAGTGGACATGGGTCCCTCGGCTCTGCGCGTGGCCGGCCTGCAAACGCGGCTAAAGTCGCTGGGCCACACGGTCGAAGATATCGGCAACGTGAGCGTGAAGCAGCCGGAAGAACAGCACTACGGAGAAAAGCGCGCCAAGTATTTGAACGAAATTGCCGAAACCTGCCGCGGCCTGGCGGAGATGACGGAGCGATCGCTCACGGAAGGTTTTTTTCCGCTGGTGCTCGGCGGCGACCACTCCATCGCGGTGGGTTCTTTTTCGGGAGTATCTAATTTTTTTCGCGGGCAATCGAAGCGCGTGGGGTATTTGTGGCTAGACGCGCATGGCGACATGAATACGCCGGACAGCTCGCCTTCGGGCAACATTCACGGCATGCCGCTCGCGGCCATCATCGGTTACGGCGCGCCGGAACTGGTCGACCTGCTCGGCTACAAGCCGAAAGTCGAGCCGCGCAATGTGGCGCTTGTCGGCGTGCGGGATCTCGACCCCAAGGAGCGCCGCTTGATCAAGGAATCCGGCGTGCACGTTTTCACCATGCGCGATGTGGACGAGCGCGGGATGCGCGATGTGATGAGCGAGGCTCTGCGCTTCGTGAGCGACGACACCGACGGCGTGGCCGTCAGCCTCGATCTGGATTTTGTCGACCCTGACGATGCGCCGGGCGTGGGCACTCCGGTGCGCGGCGGGGTGACGTATCGCGAAGCGCATCTGGCCATGGAAATGATCGCGGACAGCGAAGCCATGGTGTCGCTCGAAATCGTGGAGATTAATCCGGTGATCGATCTGCACAATCAGACGGCCTTGCTTGGCGTCGAAATGGTGCTTTCCGGCTTGGGCAAGAAAATTTTGTAGCGATTCCAGTAGCGCAGGCTTCAGCCTGTGGGTTTTGATTTTCTGATCGGATACGAAAATCCACAGGCTGAAGCCTGCGCTACTAAAACCCTTACTCTATGACCACAGAAAAAAAGCGGCTACGCATCGGCATTCTCTTCGGCGGGCGTTCGGGCGAGCACGAAGTCTCGCTGATCTCGGCGGCGTCGGTCATTTCCGCGCTGGACGCCGAAAAATACGAAGCGGTGCCCATCGGCATTACCAAGGACGGCCGCTGGCTGGCCGGTACCGCGGCGCACAAAATGCTGCCTCCCGCGCTCGGCGAAGTGCTGCGCACGGGTGAAAGCGTGATGCTGTCCGCCGATCCCAATGTCGCCGCGCTCGTACCCGCGAGCAATTCGCGTGCCGACGCATTGCTCGTGGACGTCGTATTCCCCGTGCTGCACGGCACGTTTGGCGAGGACGGCGCCGTTCAGGGCCTGCTCGATCTCGCCGGCCTGCCCTACGTCGGCTCGGGCGTGCTGGGCTCCGCCGTGGGCATGGACAAGGATGTGCAGAAGCGACTGTTTCTTCAGGCCAAACTGCCCGTGGGAGATTTCCTGGCGGTTCCGCGCGCGGAGTGGGAAAAATCGCGCGGGAAAATTCTCCGCGAGATTCGCAAGAAATTCCGCTTCCCCGTTTTCGTGAAGCCCGCGACGCTCGGAAGCTCCGTCGGAATGACCAAAGCCCACGACGCCAAGGAACTCGCCGCCGCGATGGATTTCGCCGGCGAATTCGCGCAAAAAATCATGGTGGAACGCGCCATCCGCGGCCGCGAAATCGAACTTTCCGTTCTGGGCAACGATGATCCGAAGGCGTCCATTCCCGGCGAAATCATCCCGCACCGCGAATTCTACGATTATGCGGCGAAATATCTCGAGGAAGGCACGCGCCTCCTGATTCCCGCGAAGCTTACAAAAGCGCAGGTGAAAAAATTCCAGGAATATGCCGTCCGCGCGTTTCGCGCGCTCGATTTGTTGGGCATGGCCCGCGTGGACTTCTTCCTCGAGAACCGCACCGGGCGCATTCTGCTCAACGAAGTCAACACCATCCCCGGCTTCACCTCCATCAGCATGTACCCGAAACTCTGGGAGGCTTCCGGGCTGCCCTACCGCCAGCTGCTCGACCGCCTGATCGAACTCGCTCTCGCGCAGCATCGCGAGAGGCAGCGCACCAAATACACGATCGAGCTACCCGCCGCACCTTCCACGGAAGCCCTTAAGTAGCGCAGGCTTCAGCCTGTGGGGGTTCGTCGAAGCGAGTTTGAACTTGCTTGCCACCAAAACCCACAGGCTGAAGCCTGCGCTACTTGATCACGGCAGAAAAGTACTAGAACCGAAGTCCCCACCAGGATGGTTCCTCCCGTTCATTGCGCTTCACACACCCGCCTGAGAAAGTTGAATTTCAGACAACTGCGCATACCCACAGGAGGAACGACTTTGAAGAAGCTGACTTTCTGGCAATTTGCAGCCCTTATGTTTTTTCTGCTCTTGACCTCTCCCCGCATTATTTGGGCTGACGTTTCCAAACAGACCAAGGATTCCCTGGACAAATTGCTGTTGGGCAAGGAAGTCAAGCCTCTGGTCGAAATGCCTGCCACCAAAGAAGGGTTGGACGTCTACTTCGTCGCTCCCCACGGCAAGCGCGTGGACGAGCGGGGGCTGGACCTCGGCTCCATGAGCAAGGAACTGAAGTCCAAAGGCGTCGGCGTGGAAGCCCAGCAGTGGGAAACCATCACGGATGTGAAGGTGGACGGCGACCATGTCGAAATCCATCTGGGAGGAGGCGGCGAGGGACGCCGTGGCGCCAATCACGCCAACAAGGTTGGCGCCGGCTACCTGCGCGCCGGAGGCTCACGCGTAAATTTCCGGTACTTGACGAGCGTGACCGACAACGAACTGGAGCCCTCGGCATTTCTCAATTTCATGTCACGCGTTCTCGACGTGAGCAGGCTGAAGATGGAAGAGACCGCCAGGGCCTTCCCGCCGGAAATTAAAAATGCCATCGCGGCGAAGACCGTGGTCGAGGGAATGACCTACCAGATGGTGCAAATGAGTTTCGGCGATCCGGAACAGAAAAAAATCAATGACACGACCGACAGCACGTTCTCCGAAACCTGGTTCTATTTGAAGGACGGCCATCGCTGGGTCCTGACCTTCGTCAACGGCACCGTAAGCAAAGTTCAGGTGTTTTAAAACCCTCGAGCGCGTATGGCGCCCTTCACGAAAATCGCGAAGGGCGCCGCACGCAAGATTCAAACAAAAGCCGCGGAAAGTCACCATCTCGCCCCATGCCACCTTCCATAAATTCCAGTAAGTTGCTCCACTCCCGCGGTTCGCTTTCAGGCGACATTGCATCTCGCGCTAGTCTATAATGGCGCGTCCGGAAACGCCCTTTTCAGGATGACGCCGATGCTTTCCATTCGCCCCGCTACCGTCCATGACGCCGCGCTCTTGACCGCGATGATCCGCGAACTGGCCGAGTTTGAGCATCTTGCGCACGAGATGAGCACGACGGAAGCGGACCTCGTGCGTGACGGCTTCGGCCCGCACCCGAAATTCCGCGCGGTCATCGCGCAATGGGATGGCGAACCCGTCGGGTACGCCGTGTTCTTCGATTTTTTTTCCACGTTTCAGGGGCGCGTCGGATTGTTTCTGGACGACCTTTTTGTGCGGCCCGCCTTTCGCAAGCACGGCATCGGCACGGCTCTGATCAAGCATGTCGCCGGAATCGCCTGGCGGGAAAAATACTTTTGCATGCGCTGGGAAGTGCTGGACTGGAACAAGCAGGCCATCGATTTCTACAACAACCTCGGCGCGGCGTTTCTCGACGAATGGAAGCCGGTGATCCTCATCGGCGACGCACTCGAGGCGGCAGCCAAGGGGGCATCCTAAACTCCTTCCCTTCACCACGTTGTCTGCGCTTCACTTCTCACCCGCTATTTCCCTGCAATATTTTCGACGCTCAAACGTCTTCCCATGTAGATGGACAAGGCAGCGAGCGCACACTGGGTCATGGCTGAGCAAGACGAACGGCTCACCGAGACGATCGGCCGTGAACAGGGCCGGCTGCGCAGTTTTATCCGCAGGCGCGTCGCCGATGAAGCCGATGCGGAAGACATTCTGCAGGACGTATTCTACGAGCTCATCGAAGCCTACCGGTTGATGAAACCCATCGAGCAGGTGGGCGCATGGCTGTATCGCGTGGCGCGCAACCGGATTATCGACGCCTTCCGCAAGAATAAGCCGGCGCAGTTTTCCGCCGAAAAAGATCCGCACGACGGGGACGGCGAATCGCTTTCACTCGAAGAATTGCTGCCGTCGCCCGATGCCGGCCCGGAAGCCGCTTACGCGCGAAGCATCCTGCTGGAGGAGCTGGACGCGGCGATCGACGAACTCCCGGAAGAACAGCGCGAAGTATTCCTCGCGCATGAATTCGAGGGGCTCAGCTTCAAGCAAATTTCCGCGCGAACGGGAGTGAGCGTCAACACGTTGCTCTCACGCAAACATCACGCTGTGGTTCATCTGCGGCGGCTGTTGCAGTCCATCTACTACGATTTTTTGGGCAAATAAGGAGAACCGACATGACAGGTAGACGAGTGTTGCGAGTATTAAAAGTCGTGGCCATCGTAATCGTGGCCTTCACGGCCTTCGGTTTCGTGGTCACGAGTTTGTGGAATTATTTGATGCCGGGCCTGTTCGGGCTGCGGGCGATTACGTTCTGGCAGGCCGTGGGATTGATGGTGCTGGGGCGGCTGCTCTTCGGAGGATTTCGCCCGGGGCGCGGCGGGTTCGGCTGGCGAGGCGAGATGATGAGGCGTTGGGAAAAGATGACGCCCGAGGAGCGCGAGAAATTCCGCGAAGGCATGCGCGGCCGCTGCGGTGAACGCGGCACGCCTGCGCCGCAGCCGAATCCGTAGCGCGTGTTTTTAGCAACGAGTAGCGCAGGCTTCAGCCTGTGGGGGTTCATCCTTGCAAGGACTAAACCCCACAGGCTGAAGCCTGCGCCACTCAAACCAGCATTGGAATGGACACGCGGCATCCCGCAATTTCTTGTGGCTGCGAAATTCGTACCGTAAACTAGCTGGTCAGCTGGATATGAGACTCCCCGCACACACACGCGGCCGCGCACTATGAAAATGTCCAAATTTTTTGTGTTTGTCGGCGTGCTGTTTGCCATCTCCGTGGTCGTGTACCTGACGACCACGCCTCGGGGAAAAGAAATCCCTCTCACCGGCATCGTCAGCGGCAATGATGTGATTGTGAGTTCCCAAATTGCCGGGCGAATGATTCGCCTTACCGTCGACGAAGGTTCGGAAGTTCACAAGGGCGACCTGATCGCGGAAGTTGATCCGGCGGAATGGATCACGGCGCGCGATTCCGCCGAAGCCAATATCCACATGCTGGAGAACAAAGTGAAATCCGCGGCTGGCACGCGCAGCTGGACTGACGACCAAACCAGCGCTTCGGTGCGCCAGGCCCAGGCCACTCTAACGTCTACGCGGTCGCAGCTCGCGCAGGCCCAGGCCAATCTCTGGCGCGATCAGACCACGTATAAGCGCGCGCAGAGTTTATTCGACGCCGGCGTGGCCGCCGCGCAAGACCGCGACCTGGCGCTCGCCGCCATGCAAGCGTCCGACGCGGCCGTCAAATCCCTGGAAGATCAGGTTCGCGCAGCGGAAGCGCAAGTGGCCGTGGCCACCGCCAACCGCAAGCAGCTCGACGTTCAGCAAAGCGATCTGGCCGCCACGCGCGCGCAGCTTCAGCAGGCCCACGCCGACAAAGCCACGGCGGACGTGCGCCTCGGCTACACCAAAGTTTTCGCGCCTCTGGACGGCATCGTTTCCGTTCGCGCCGCGCGGCAAGGCGAAGTGCTTCAGGTCGGCGAACCGATCGTGACCGTTCTCGACGTGGATCATCTCTGGGTGCAGGCGGATGTGGAGGAAACTTACATTGATCGCGTCGGGCTCAATCAGCGGATCAGCATCCGGCTTCCCTCCGGCAAGATTCTCGAAGGCACCGTGATGTTCAAGGGTGTGGAAAGCGATTTCGCCACCCAGCGCGACGTCAGCCGCACCAAGCGCGACATCAAAACATTTGAAATCAAAGTGGCCGTCCCCAACGCGGGACGAACGCTCATGTCTGGGATGACTGCGACAGTCCTGTTGCCGCCGCTTCCCTCGGAGCAAAGCTGGTGGCGGCGGGTAGGATTTTAGCAGCGCAGGCTTCAGCCTGTGGGGGTTGGGCCTTGCAAGGACAAAACCCCACAGGCTGAAGCCTGCGCTGCCAAAACCCTCTTTTAACCAAAATTTCTACCGATGAACCCCACTAACGACAACGCAATCGAAGTCACCAAATTAAAAAAGCAATTTGGCGATTTCGTGGCCGTGAAGGAAGTCAGCTTCACTGTGCACACCGGGGAAATCTTCGGCCTGCTTGGGCCCAATGGCGCGGGAAAAACCACGCTGATCCGCATGATGACCACGCTGACGCCGCCCACCTCCGGCTCGGCCAAAGTGGGCGGGCACGACGTAGTCTCCGATGCCGACGGCGTCCGCCACGCCATTGGCGTGATCCCCCAGGCACTCACCTCCGATCCGGAGTTGACCGCGCGCGAAAACATGATGATCCACGCCAAACTCTACGGGCTGACCAGCGCTCAGCGGGCGAAATTGATCCCGGAATTATTGGAATCCGTGGGGCTGACTGAATTCGCCGATAAATTGGTCGGCAGTTTTTCGGGCGGAATGCGCCGGCGGCTGGAGATCGCGCGCGGCCTGGTGCACTCGCCCAAAATCATGTTTCTCGACGAGCCGACCACAGGCCTCGACCCGGTATCGCGCACGGCGGTGTGGGAAATGATCACCCGGTTGAAAAAATCCGCTGGCCTGACCATTTTGCTGACCACGCATTACATGGACGAAGCCGACAAGCTGTGCGACCGGATTGCGATTGTCGATCACGGACAGCTCGTGGCCCTCGACACGCCCGCTAGATTGAAGGACAGCGTTCCGGCCGTGGATATCGTGGAGGCGGAAATCGACAATGCACCCCAGAACTGGAAGGCGTCGCTGGAAAAACTCGACGGAGTGGCCAGTGTGGCCGATCACGACGATGGGATCTGGCATATCTCGACCACCAACGGCCCCGCCACCGTGCGCGAGCTGATGGACCTGGCGCGCGATCGCGGCATCAATGTCCGGCGCGTTTCCGTTCAGGGCACCACGCTCGACGATGTATTCCTGTACTACACCGGACGCCAGCTCCGCGACGCCGCCTCTGAAACCGTGCGGCGCGACGTAAGCCATCTGTACAAATAAGGGACATTCTGAAACGCATGAAAGTGCAGCGCATCTCCGCCATCATCGAACGCGACATGCGGAAATTCCTCCGCAGCCCCGCGCTGATGATGAGTTCCATGATTTTTCCGCTGATGCAGCTCATTGTGCTGGGCTACGCCTTCGGCGGAAAAATTAAAGGAATCAAAATTGCGCTGGTGGACGAGGACCGCACGGCCTATTCGCGCGACCTGCGCGAGCGCTTCGGCGCCATCGTGGCCGGGCCGCAAACGATGCAAGTGGAGAACTACAACTCGGTTTCCGACGCCATTGTCGATCTGCGCGCGGGATTTGTCCGCGCCGTGGTCTACATTCCCGTGGATTATTCGCGGCGCGTCGACCAGGGAAACCGACCGCGCATCGCCTTCATCGAGGACAACACCGACAATTTCGTCACTTCCGAGATCCTCACGCGGATGCAGGACCTGGTGAAGGACATCAATCAGGGACTGAACCCGTTCCAGCCGGGGCAGCGCTTGACGGTGCCGTTGCCGCGCCTTAATCCCCTGGTGGACTTGCAAGTCGTCGAATTGTATCCGTACATCGAGTACATCAAGTATCTGCTCTCGGGCTCGATTGCCATGTCCGTCTTTATCGTGGCCATGATCGGCGGGGGCATCACCTTCATTGACGACAAATCGCGCGGCCTGCATGAAGGCTATCTGGTGACGCCGATTACGAAAAGCGAGCTGATTCTGGGCCTCATTTTTTCCGGGGCAATCAAGGGACTGATGGCCGGAACGACCATCACGCTCATCGGCGGCCTGATTGCGGGCATCGACCGCCTGTGGGATCCGGTGCGGCTGCTCTATCTCATGTTTGTGCTGGGAACGACTTCGGTGGCCATGATCAGTTTCATGTTTCTGCTGATGGTCCGCGTCAGCGATCCGCTCGTGCCGCGCGCCATGTTTGGCGTGCTAAACACGTTGTTGTACTTTCCTTCCGGCGCGATTTATCCGGTCGAGGGATTTCCAGTCTGGCTGCGCTGGATTTCCTATGTAGATCCATTCACCTATGCCGTTCATGCGCTAAAAGCGCTGCTCCTGAAAAATACCGGATTCTCGGGCATTTATTCGGATATTCTTATCCTGTCGGGATTTTCCGTTGTGCTGGTGGCCCTGTCCGTCGCTTTCTTCAAGAGGCAGATCTAGAATGCGAGAAGGAGAAACGTTCATGGGACTACTCGACGCCGGCGCCGAAGAACCTCATTCCAAGGCCCTGCGCTATGTCGTCAGCGGAGTGGCTCTGGCTCTTTTGCTCGGCGCCAGCCTGTGGTATTTCCTGCGCTACACCACCGAAAAACACACCGTCGATCGCTTCATGCACGCGGTCGTGGCAGGAGACACGCAGCAGGCTTACCAGATCTGGCATCCGCATCCGGGTTTTTCCTACGAGGACTTCCTCAGTTTTTGGGGACCGAACGGCTATTACAGCCCGATCAAAACTTACCGGCTGGAAAGCGCGGAAGTGCCGCCCAAGGGGGGCACCGGAGTGGTGATCGTGGTCGAGATCAGCGCCTACGACCCCTTTCCCAAAGCGGAAGAGACCATAAAATCCGCTCAGAACCGCGAAGTCCAGCTGTGGGTCGAGCGCTCGGACCAGTCAATGAGTTTTCCTCCGCCGTAACTCACACCTCTCCCACAATTTTGCATCTACTGAAGCAAATCCCATGCCTTGTCATTCCGAGCGAAGCGAGGAATCTCTCCGTTATTGAATTCAAACCACGGAGAGATTCCTCGCTTCGCTCGGAATGACAGAGTTTTGTTATTTTCGACAGGTTGCTAGGCAAGATCGCGCACGGCGGCGAACAATTCGGCCGGTGTAACTGTTGAAGTGCCGAGCTTGCCCACAACCACGCCCGCGCCGGCATTGGCCAGAATAGCGGCCTCACGAATCGGAACGCGGGCCGCGACCGCCAGCGCAAGCACGGATAGAACAGTGTCGCCCGCGCCGGTTACATCAAACACCTGGCGTCCGTTAGCGGATCGATCGACTCCCGCTTGCCCCACGCGCGCGTAACTGATCTCGCTGCTGGTCGCGGAAACATGGAAGCCCTTGGGAGACGTGTCTTCAAATACAGTGAGCCCCTCGGAGCCTCGCGTGATCACCACAGCCGAACATCCAAAATGCGCCAGCAGGGCTCGGCCCGCCTGCTCCACCGACTCGTTGTCTTCGAGCGACCGTGTGACAAAAAATCCGGCTTCTTTCGCATTGCATACAATCAGGCTCGCGCCCCGATAAGCGAATAGTCTCGACGTCTTGGGTTTCACCAGGGCGGGGACCTCGCGGCGATGGCACTCGGTCAGCACGCGATCGGCGAGCGAGTCGGTGACCACGCCCTTGTCATAGTCTGACACGACCAGCGCGTCGAGGCGCGGGAGGGCGGCCTTGATCGCGCGCACCAGACGGTCCCCGAGAGTTCGGCTGAGCGGTTCGCGACGCTCGCGGTCCACCCGCACGACTTGGTGATGTTCGGCGACGATGCGGGTTTTTACGGTCGTGATGCGTGAAGCGTCTGCAACCACTCCCTTCGACATCATCCTTTCCGCATCCAGAAGCGACCGAATGGCCCGCCCTTCTTCATCCTCGCCGACCACGCCGAATGGAAACACCACGGCCCCAAGCGCGGCCAGATTGGTGGCCACGTTTCCCGCGCCGCCCAGCACCTGGCTTTCGTTCACGAAGTCCACGACGGGAACCGGCGCTTCCGGGGACAGCCGCGTGGCCGAGCCCCATACATAGCGATCCAGCATGAAGTCGCCCGCCACGCCAATTTTCAGGCCGCCGAGCGCTTTTGCAAATCGTGTCAGTTTTCGGTTGTCGATGGTCATGTAAGAGGGGAAACGGCGCGTGGGCCCGGGTGACTTCCGCGCCTGCTAAGTTGAAAAATCTTACGATACATACGCAGGCACTCTAGCAGACGCGAATTGTCCGGGGCAACTTCTGCATTATTTTGGAAGAAAGCTGGATTGCTCGGTAGGACAGCCAAGAGTGGCTGTCCTACTTAAACCTGACCGTGAGCGAACTGATCAATGCAAATATTTTGTTTCCGGGCTGGATTCAATGGAGAGTTCCTGGCTACTTCCCATCGGGCTTCGGTGGGGCGTCTCGCTTGATTCCTAAAACGTATTCGAATCCCTGTTGGCGGCTTTGCACAACCGTGCCCGGATATTCGCCGCTTTGCCAGCGAACGATCAGTTTTGAGCCCACCTCAACCGGGTGTTTGATCCGGATGCAAAACCCTCCATCCGACAAGTCTTCGAGCTTGCCGAGGGCCATTTGCTGCATTCCAGAATCGTCTTTCCACAGCGCCTCAATTCGCGCCATGATGTTCACCCTGGGCTCTGATCTCTTTTCCTGCACACTTGCCACATCGGCAGAAAATCAAAGTAGCTTAGGATCAGCGTCCTGGAAGGATTGGCGCTCCGGGCGGCAGGCCCAGCCGTGCCATTCGGGAAGCAGGCCGGCAGCCGCTGCTTTCACAACCCCTTGGACTTGCGAAACGCGCGAACCACTTCGGCGGGATCGAGATGCTCGCCATCGACCGCGTAATTCATCCGGCGCATTTCGTCCACGGATATTTTCCCCGCCAGCGCCCCAATTGCGTCGCGCACTTCGGGATGCTTCTCGAGGATCGCGCGGCGCAGCAGCGGCACAGCCTCGTATGGCGGGAAATAGTGACGGTCGTCATCCAGAACAACCATATGCAGCGACGCAATCACTCCATCCGTCGAGTTCCCGGCCACCAGGTCCACCTGCTTCTCCGCAAGCGCGCGGTAGAGCAAGCCGAGGTCAAGAATTTTAGGCGCTCCGGCGAAATGCAGGCCGTACGCCGCCATCCAGCCGCGATAGCCATCCGGCCGCTCCATGAATTCGTAACCGAACCCGGCGCGCCATTTCGGGGCGTAAGGCGCGAAGTCGGAAATTGTGCGGAGGTGCAGTTTGTCCGCGTCATCGCCGCGCACCACCATCGCGAACGTATTATTGAAGCCCAGCGCCGGCATTACTTCCACATTGAACTGCGCACGGTACTCTTCCTGCACGCGGCGAAATACTTCCGCGGGATCGCTCTGGAGTGGATCCTTGAGGACCGCCGTGAGCGCCGTGCCGGTGTATTCCGGATAGAGGTCAATTTTTCCCGAGACCAGTCCATCGTGACAAATAAATGTTCCGCCAAGATTCAGCCGCCTTTCCACGCGTGCGGCCGAATGCGCTTCAATCTGTTGCGCAAACAATTCACCGAGCACAATCTGCTCGGTGAAATTTTTTGACCCGACCACAATGGTTTGCCCGCCGCGCCTGCCGCAACCTCCCGCGAACGGCAGCGCGAAAACGCAAAGCAGGAGCGCGGCGATGCCGGATTTTCCGAGTTCTTTGTGGCGCCGGCGTCCCGCCGGCGTTTTTGCGCTATGTGGAGTCAGAAAAATCGCCGGCGGGACGCCGGCGCCACAACACACCAGAGAGTAGCTTCCACTCATCTCTTGGCGCTGCTCCGCTGGAAATATCCCAATCCGGAATCGGCCGCAATCGCCAGGAACGCGGCGGGAATTGCGCCCGCAAGAATGACCTGATTGTTGACCATGGCCAGTCCGCGAAAAATAAAAACTCCCAGGCCCCCGGCGCCGATGGCGGCCGCAATCGTGGTGATGCCAATGCAAGTCGCGGTCGCCACGCGAATTCCCGCCAGCAATACCGGAGCTGCCAGCGGCAACTGCACTTGCCAGAGCACCTGCCTCGGAGTCATCCCCATGCCTCGCGCGGACTCGATGACCGCTGGATCGACCTGCGCGATCCCCGTGCAGGTATTCCGCAAAATGGGCAATAAGGCGTACAGGGCGAGCGCAACGATGGCCGTGCTGGCCCCGATGCCTCCGATCCACGGCACCGGGATCAGGAATCCAAACAGCGCCAGGCTGGGGACCGTCTGCACCACGTTGGCGGCTCCGATCACCCAGCGCTGCAGCTTGCCGCGACTGACCAACGCGACTCCCAGGGGCAAACCGATGGCGAGGGAAATCCCCATCGACGCGCCGACCAGGCCCATGTGCTCGATCATCCGTTCGAACACTTCGCTTCGATTCTGCAGCAGGAATTCGTACCAGTTCATTTCGCCCCCTCGTGAGCACCGTCGAAATCCAGCGACGCGGCGAATGCGTGGACCTCGGGTTCGGTAGCCTTTAGAAACTCCTGCGGGCCATACACCCCTACTAACCGCCCCTGGTCGAGCAGAGCGATTCGTGTGCCCAGGAACAGGGCCTCGCGCACGTCGTGGGTGACGAATACGATGGTCTTTTGCAGCCGCGCCGCCAGCGCCCGAAATTCTCTCTGCAAATCGGTGCGGGTTATCGGGTCGAGCGCGGCAAAGGGTTCGTCCATGAGCAGGATCGGAGGGTCCGCGGCCAGCGCCCGCGCCACCCCCACACGCTGCCTCTGGCCGCCCGAGAGCTCGGAGGGGCGCCGTTTAGCGAACTCCTCAGGCGGCAGGCCCACCAGCGCAAGCATCTCCTGCACTCGGGCCCGTATTCTCTCTGGAGGCCAGCGCTCCAGCGTGGGCACGAGGCCGACGTTCCGCTCCACCGTCCAATGGGGGAATAGCCCGGCGTCCTGAATGACGTAACCGATCCCGCGGCGCAACTGGATGGGGTCCCAGGAGCCGCTGGGACGCCCTGAGATCAAGATCTCGCCTTCGGTGGGCTCCAGGAGCCGGTTAATGAGCTTGAGCGTTGTGGTCTTGCCGGAACCGCTGCGGCCCAGCAAAACCAGCGTCTCCCCTAGAGCCACCCTGAGGTTCAGGCCGGAAATAAGGGCTGCTCCGGACGGCAGCCGGTAGCTGGTGGCTCGAAACTCCAGGGCGTAACCATTTTGGAATCCATCACTTAGCAAAGTCACGCCTCATCGCCTCCAGGCCCAGAAAAGGCGGCGTTTTGGTTCCACCGAAAACCATGCATTGACTTCCCACTTTGAAGCATCTAAGCAAGCGTGTCCCCAGGGTGTCCCGGCATTTTCCGGCCGGTTCTCCCAGCCCGCTGCGATATAGTCGTCCAGGAGATGTTCATGAATCCGTCTGCAGTGGCGCCCTCTTCCCGGGCCAATCAACTCCATGCTCGCCT
Organism: Candidatus Acidiferrum sp.; assembly: GCA_035483715.1. GTDB lineage: Bacteria > Acidobacteriota > Terriglobia > Acidiferrales > UBA7541 > Palsa-360. The sequence continues at coordinate 27,461 of DATHPN010000006.1, read as the reverse complement.
GCAGGCAGCGCGCGCGCGGAGCGATGAACTTTTCAAAATACTCCGCCCCGCAGCACTGTACGACCGCCCCGTCCCGGAACGCCACCGGATTATTTTTTATCTCGGGCACCTGGAAGCCTTTGACTGGAATCTTCTTCGTGAACCCTTGGGCCTTTCTTCCTTTGACGCGGACTTTGACAAGCTCTTCGCCTTTGGCATTGACCCGGTAGAAGGAGGCTTGCCGACGGATCAGCCGAAGGATTGGCCTTCGACCGATCGAGTTCGGGAATACAAGCAACTTCTGCGCGACAAATTGGACGGGGCCATTCACACCGGCGCCGCGAAGGATCCAAGTCTGGCACGTCTTGAACATGGCCGTCTTCTCGAAGTCGCCATCGAACATCGCCTGATGCACGCCGAAACTCTGTGTTACATGCTGCACCAGTTGCCCGTGGACCGCAAATTCAGCGAGCCGGCCGCACCGGCGCTTTCGGCTCCCGTGGGCGAATTGCATTGCGTGGAAATTCCGGCAGGAACGGCCACGCTGGGCCTGGCTCGCGGCGTTGATGCGCCGTTTGGGTGGGATAATGAGTTCGAGGAGCATTGCCTCGAAGTTCCCGCATTTGCAATCGATGCCCGCAACGTAACCAACCGGGACTACCTGCGATTCGTCCGCGAAGGCGGGTATGAACATCGCAACCTCTGGAGCGATTCCGCCTGGGAATGGATTACTTCCCAGGAACATCTCTATCCCTCCTTTTGGATTCCAAACGGGGATTCCTGGTGCTATCGCACCATGTTTGCGGAAATTTCTCTTCCCCTCGATTGGCCTGTATACGTCAGCCACGATGAGGCTTCGGCCTATGCGCGCTGGGCCGGAAAAGAATTGCCGAGCGAGGCGGAATGGCATCGCGCGGCATTGGGCGCTCGCGACGGCAGCGAACGCGCCTACCCTTGGGGCGCGGAAGCGCCGGCCGCCCGGCATGGCAATTTTGATTTCAAACGCTGGGACCTTGCTCCGGCGGGTTCGTACCCCGAAGGGAAAAGCGACTTCGGCGTTGCCGATCTCGTGGGCAACGGCTGGGAATGGACGCGCACGCCGTTCGCGCCCTTTCCGGGGTTCCAGCCATTTTCATTTTATCCGGGATATTCCGCGAATTTCTTCGACGGCAAGCACTTCGTGATGAAGGGCGGCTCGCCGCGCACCGCCGCATGCATGTTGCGCAGGTCGTTTCGCAACTGGTTCCAGCCGCATTACCCGTACGTGTACGCCACATTTCGCTGCGTGGAACACTGACGCCCGCGGAAAGAATCGAGGACAAGCCATGGCAACCGCGGTGATCGCTCAACATTCCAGACCAAATCTGGCCGAAGACGTGCGCGCGGGATTATGCCGCAGCGGACAGAAAGAGCTGCCGTCCAAATATCTTTATGACGAAATTGGCTCGGCGCTGTTTGAAGTGGTCAGCGTGCTGCCTGAATATGGTTTGACGCGCGCCGACGAGCGCCTCTTGCAGCGCCACGCTGCGGACATCGTCTCCCGCCTCGAGCCGCAACTCCTGGTGGCGGAATTGGGAAGCGGCAGCGGCAAAAAAACGCGCTGGCTGCTGGAAGCCCTGGCGCGGCGACAGTGCACCACCTACTGCCCGATTGAAATCTCGCCAACCGCGCTGGCACGCTGTGAAAGCGAGCTGGGCCGGATCGAATGCGTCAGCATCGTCGGATTCGAGCGGCCGTATCTTGACGGCCTGCTGGCTGCCGCGGCCCGGCGCAGCGAGAACGAGCACCTGCTGGTGCTGTTCCTCGGCAGCACCATCGGCAATTTCGATCGCGACGCCGCGGAGCGTTTTCTCACCGAAGTCCGCCGCATCCTGTTTCCGGGCGACGCGCTCCTGCTCGGCACCGACCTGGAAAAGCCCCTCCCGCAACTGCTGGCTGCTTACGACGATTCGATCGGCGCCACTGCGGCGTTCAACCTGAATCTTCTCGCGCGAATCAACCGCGAACTGGACGCGGATTTCGACCTCCGTGCGTTCCGCCACGAAGCGCGCTACAACATCCCTTTTCAGCGCGTCGAAATGCATTTGCGCTCGCTGCGCGATCAGGTCGTCACGATCCCGTGCGCCGGGTGCACCGTTGCTTTTCTGAAAGATGAAAGCATCTGGACGGAAAGCTCGCACAAATATCGCGCCGAAGATATTCCGGCCATGGCTCGGCGCAACGGATTCCGATGCGACTCGCAGTGGATTGATACGGAGTGGCCCTTCGCGGAAAATTTGCTGATCGCGGAGTGACGCCGGGTGGGACTTGCTTCAGATTGTGGGGTTTTTGTCCCTGCAAAAACAAAACCACACAGGCTGAAGCCTGCGCTACTCAGGAGCTTCGCGACGCCGATATATGCAAAATTGTTTCGGCGCTCCAGGGTTCCGCGGGGCTGAGCGTGACATTCCACACCGCCAGAATTTGCGATCCCTGGTAGACGCGTTCAAACCCTTCTTCCGATTCCGAAACTGTTTCGATCGGCGCGATCCACAACTTGCTTGCGCCGCGCGCTTCGATCTCCGCAGCCACGTCCTGCCATTCATCCGCGAGACGCACTCTCTGACCGTCGACCACGCCGCTCCACTCCAGGGGTTTGCGTTCGCCTGCGAATTCGATGGAGCGGTCCGGCGCATTGGGCGCCAGTAAATTGATCACGATCTCCAAACCCACTGTGAACTGCGCGGGCACTGCGGGGACGGAAGCCGGAGACTCGGACCCCTTCGCTGCAATTTCGATGCGGCAGAGAACGTCGAATCCCTGTTTGTGATTTTCAAATTTCAATGTCTTGGCGGCGCGCAGAACACTCTTTGGATCTACTTCCGGAATCACCTGGCGCAGCGGCGCTTCCATATTCAGTTGAATCTCTTCCGCTGTCGCGCTTTGTACCCGGTAATCCCCACCGGCAAACGCGGCGCTCTCCGCAAGACTCAAGGCCTCATAATCCGCGTGCGTTTTCTCCGGCGCAAAAAGCAGGAGCCGGAACGTATTTCGCGCCCAGCGATCGTATTTCAGATGTTTTTCAAGCCCCGGTTCCTTGGCGAGCGTCTGCTCGTGAATCGAGGCGACCTTGCCGGCGGATTGGGCCGCATTCTGTAATTTGGAATGGTAGGCCTCGACGCGCCGCTGAAGTGAATTGATCAGCGTGACGGCGCTTGGGCGAAAATCCAGGACCGCCAGCGTGCCGCCGTCGGATGGCTTGATCACGGCCGCGAATTTGGGCGAGGTGATTTCAATTTCTTCCCGACCGTCGGCGTCGAAATCGAGCTGCGTCATGGCCTGGTACGCTTTTGCGCCGTGATGCAGGGAATCGGCGATGGTCTCGGCGCGGACCAGTTCCCGCCACAATTCCGTCCTCAGGTGCGGGGCGTAGAGGCCCCCGAAAATTCCGTGCCAGTACGCGTCATTGCATTGCGAACGCAACAGGTGCGTGACCGCCTTGGCACGCCGCAGCGCTCCCTGGGCGCTTCTTTTCGAGCCCTTCGCGCCGGCGCATCGCAGCTTCGAGGAAACTCGCAGCATCTTCTTGTGCAAGAGATTGGCTTCGGCATACTTGCTGAAAAATCCGCGCCAGAATCCGCCGCGCAGGAACCGGCGCACATCGGGGCGGCCCGAAAATTCGTCGAGGAGAACGTGGAATTTCTGGCGTACCGAAGTAGGTAATACCCATTCCATCATCTCGGTGTAGGACGCCGTGGGCAGGTCCACGCGGCCGAGCGGGGTGCGCACCGCCAGGGCTTCGCCCGGCGGGACCATCTCCATCCACTCGTGGCTGGCTTCCATGGAGGTGAAGAAACGTTCGAGCCAGCCGTCGCGGTAGCAATGCTCGTAGGTGTGCGGCCAGCCGCCAAACTTTTCCATATCGTCGCCCATGCAGGCCATCCCGCCGGGATGATCGTTCGCGGAGCGGCGAAGGTACGCAACCGAATCCTCGACCGTTCCGAAAGGAAGCAGGTAGCGCAATTCCTGCAGGCCGGGAATCAACTTCACCGTTTTGCCGCATTCGTCCGAAATGTAGTAGCCGAACAGCTCCGAAATCTCGCGCCCCGCGGTAAGAAAATGGCTATCGTCGACCAGCGTGTAGTCCACTCCGGCTTCGGCGAGCACCGCGGGTAATTGAGGCTCCCACACGCGTTCGGCAAGCCAGGCCCCGGTGGGCCGTTTGCCAAAATGATCTTCGATATAGCGGCTCAGACGGCGAATCTGCTCGAGGCGATCTTCGTGTGGGATGGCGATCAGAATCGGCTCGTAAAATCCCCCTCCTACGATCTCCACCTGGCCGCGCGCTGCAAGCGCGCCAATACGCTGGATATATTCGGGGTGCTTTTCGGCCAGCCATTCCAGCAGTGTGCCGGAATAGTGCAGGCCCAATCGGACGCGCGGGTGGCGTGCCACGCTTTCCACAAACGGCAGGTAGGAGTGCTCGTAGGTGAGTTCCATTACCTCGTCAAAGTTCCCGACGGGTTGATGCGCGTGAATGAGCAGAACCAGGTTGAATTTCGACAAGCGAGAACCTCGCGGCCGCGCAGGCTATCCATGATAGCGCGGGGAATCACATATGGCGTAATTCAAATGCACGATTGCCACGATCACGAGCGGCGGCGCTTGCGCCCACAGCAAGCCGCATGATCATCCGTCTGATAAGATGCCGTCTCGTTAGTGAAAGTGACGCAAGGTCCAAAAACACGCATGGATTCACACAAAAAAGATCGGCTGTATCAAAAAGGACTGGAAGCGTTCAATTCCGCCCATTTCTACGACGCCCATGAACACTGGGAAGAAGTGTGGCTGGAGACGCTGAATCCGGACAAAATGTTTCTGCAGGGTTTAATTCAGGTTGCCGCGGCGTTTCATCACTATTCCCGCGCGAATTTGGAAGGGACGCGAAACTTGCTTCAAGCCGGGCTTGTTAAACTCGATTGTTTCCCCGAAGTGCATGGCGGGCTTGAAATTGCAGCGCTACGCGAGGCCGTGCGCGAGTGGCTCGCCGCTCTCCGCACCGGAGACATTCCCGCAAGCAGGAAACCACCGAAGATCGCGCGGAGGGTCAAGTAGCGCGGGCTTCAGCCTGCGGGGTTTAATCCTTGCGAGGACCAACCCCCGCAGGCTGAAGCCCGCGCTACTAAGGGCTCCCTTTGATCTCAAGCGGCGTGCTCTTCCCCGGGGGTGCTGGAATGACGCCTAAACAGCCGGGGCAAAAATCTGGGCTTTCCGCCCATGGCCAAGCGATACGCGGGGTTCGACATGAGGAAGCCGTCTTCGACTTTTATCCTTCGGCGCAGAATTTCCAGATCCCCAAGTGTCCCGGCAACCGCCGTGATCCATGCCGTATGGATCATGGGCAGCGAAAATATCTCCATCACCACGGCTACATAATTCGGATGCCGCACCCATCGATACGGCCCTGAACTCACTACACCGACACGCGATGATTCCATGACCTCTACATTCCAGTGCCCCGCCAGGGTTCCGATCACCCACCAGCGGAGAAGATTGGCCAGAACAAACAGGGCAGCCATGGGAATGGCCAGCGCGGGAATCAGAGGGCGATGAAGAAACAGAACTTCGGCGCCTGCGCACACCAGGACGGCGCCGTGCAAGAAAACCATCCATCGAAAATGCGGTTCGGGAATTTTACGAACGCCCTGTTTCTCAAGCTGCCCCTGATTGCGGCGCGAAATCCTTAGTTCCGCGAGCCGCCCGATTCCTACGATCAGCAGCAGCAAAATATAGGCGACCGTCATGGCCATTGCAGCAGGAGCATCTCCGCGGTGAATCCCGGCCCGAAGGCCATCAGGAGTCCGTAGCTGCCTGACGGCATTTCTTTCTGAACCAGCCACTCGTTCAAAATGAACAGAACGCTGGCGCTTGAAAGATTGCCGTACCGCCGCAAAATGTCCCAGGAAATTTCCGTGTCGGAGCGCTCCAGGCCCAATTCCTCCTGCATGAAAGACAACAGCTTCTGTCCGCCCGGGTGCAGGAGAAAGGCGGAAATATCATCGCGCCGCAAGCCCTGGCGCGCCAGAAAACCTTCCGCCAAATCCTTGACCCTTTCGCGGATAAGCTCCGGCACGTCCTTGGAAAGAACGATGTGAAAACCGGAATCGCGCAGATCGAAACCCATCGCGGCAAGCGAATTCGGAAAGAGAAAACACTCGGACGCCAGAATGCGCGGCCCAGGCGCTTCGCGGCCGGTGACCACCACACCCGCCGCGCCGTCACCGAACAAAGCGGCGGAAATCAAGTTGGCCTGGGAGGCGTCCTTGCGCTGAAACGTGAGCGTGGGAAGCTCGACCGCGATCAACAGGGTGGTGCGATCCGGAAACGCGGACAGATATTCCCAGGTGTGCGCGAGGCCCGCGGCGCCCGCGGCGCAGCCCAGTTCCGTAACCGGCAGCCGCCGCACATCCGGGCGGAATCCCATGATCGTGGCGAGATGCGCATCGAGCGAAGGAATCATTACGCCTGTGCAGGACACCGTGACCAGCAAGTCCACATCGGCAGGCGCCATGCCGGCTTGCGCCAACGCGCGTTCAGCCACCTGCTGGCCAAGTTCCACGGCCTTTTCCTGGTACTCCGCGTTAATCTGCGCCAGCGGGCGGGGTTCAATCGTGTATTCCGGAGGGAACACGCTGTAGCGCTGATCGATCGCCGAATTGTCAACCACCTCGCGAATCGCGTCCAGCCTCGCTCCGTCCAGCCCGAAAACGCCGCCAATGCGATTCTTCACGATTTCGCGCGATATCACGTGCGGCGGTACGGCCGTCGCAGTCCCCGCGATGGTGGCCACGGCTGGCACGATCCTATTCTTGATCCGAGCTTGCGGGTCTTGCCGGCTTGCCAATCCTTCTTCCACCTCTACGGATTTTGGCGTTCGCATGGATGACAATGTGAGGCTCCTATGGCTCCGGTTCGGAATTCTCGCGGCAAAAGAAACCGCGAGCAAGACTGCTACCTACAGTGGTGGGATGCGGATTCCTGCCCGCAAGTGACTGAGCAAATTAGAAATGCCAGCAGTCCTGCCGCCCCTGAAGCTGTAGAACCAGGACGCGATCGACCTTCTCAAAAAAATGCGGCGCCCCAGCTACAAGAAGGAACGCCGCACGAAAACCCAATCAAATAAGCTGCCGTTTTCGGACGGCTGGGGTCAGCCTTGCTTGGTGTACCAGTCCGCGTTAATCGGCGTAAAGTGAGCCCACTTCTCCGGCAAATCCTCCAAAGCAAAAATCGCCGTCACCGGGCAGACCGGGACGCAGGCGCCGCAGTCGATGCATTCCACAGGGCTGATGTAGAGTTGCGGCTCGGACTCGAATTTGGGTTCATCTTTCCGCGGATGGATGCAATCGACGGGGCAAACATCGACGCAGGCGGTGTCCTTCGTTCCGATGCAGGGCTCAGCAATTACGTACGCCATCGTGACTCTCCTTCGAGGGATATCTATAGCTTAAAAAATCAATAACCCGCTTACATTTGCATGGAAAGCTTCGGTTTATATCATCAAAGCAGCCACTGCACAAGCAAGTTTCTCCTCGCAAAAAGTATATCACGTCCAGTAGCGCGCTTCAGGCTGCGAGGTCTGGTCTCAGGGATTTTCGTTGCAGATCAGCACGGCCGCGCCCTGCAGCTTTCCGCTTCGCAGTTGGTTGAGGGCTTCATTGGCCTGATCGAGCCGGAACGTCTCTGTGGTCGTGTGCACCGGAACTTTAGGCGCGATGCTCATGAATTCCGCGGCGTCATGGCGCGTCAGATTCGCGACCGAGCACACGGACCGCTCTCCCCACAGCAATTCGTAGGGAAACGAGGGAATGTCGCTCATGTGGATCCCGCCGCAAACGACTGCCCCGCCCTTGCGGACAGCGGCCAGCGCGGCGGGAACCAGCGCGCCGACGGGAGCAAAAATAATCGCGGCGTCCAGTTCTTCCGGTGGACGCTCGTCCGACGCCCCGGCCCAGACCGCGCCCAGTCCCTTCGCAAATTGCTGCGCGTCGTCATCGCCTGGCCGCGTGAATGCGTATACGCTGCGGCCTTCATGCCGGGCCACCTGCGCGACAATATGCGCAGCGGCGCCGAATCCGTAGATGCCCAGGCGGTTTGCGTCTCCCGCTCGCGCGAGCGAACGATAGCCGATCAAGCCGGCGCAAAGAAGCGGCGCGGCCCCGGCATCCGAATACGATTCGGGAATCGGGACGCAGTAGCGCTCGTCGGCAACGGTGAATTCGGCGTAGCCGCCATCGAGCGTGTACCCGGTGAATCTCGCCTTGGGGCACAAATTTTCACGGCCCGCGAGGCAATAGGAGCATATTCCGTCGGTCCAGCCAAGCCACGGAACGCCGACGCGCCGGCCAACGGAAAACAGGTTCGCTCCCTTTCCCAGGCGCGTTACACGGCCGACAATTTCGTGGCCGATGATCAGGGGAAGCTTGGGGTTGGGCAGCTCGCCGTCAACTACATGCAGGTCGGTGCGGCACACGCCGCAGGCCAGCACTTGAAGCAGAACCTGGTGGTCCGCGGGTTCCGGCACGGGGCCTTCGCGGAGTGAGAGCGACTTGCCGGTTTGCTCAAGAATCATCGCGCGCATGAATTTATTTTAACTCCTTGTGGACGCGATTCTCACTCGAAGCTTGCAAGTCCCGGAGGGAGATCACAGGACGGCCCGCCGCTCGCGCAATGGGCTACGATCTTTCTTCCCCGACGGGGCTGCAATTAAATAAGAGCGACTCTTTGTTCTGCGAGAAATATTCCTATGCGGGCGGGGCGGCTCCGCGAAGGAAATTTCTGGCGAAGAAAACCAGGTTTGCGGGGCGCTCGGCGAGCCGCCTCATGAAATACGGAAACCAATCCTTGCCGAACGGGATGTACACGCGCACGCGATAGCCCTGCCGCACCAGGCGGGCCTGCAAGTCCGTCCGAATTCCGTAGAGCATCTGAAATTCAAACTTATCCTTGGTGATGTTTTGCTCGGCGGCGAAGCGGATGGCCGCTTCAATCATCTTCGGGTCGTGCGTGGCCAGCGCATGGTAAGTTCCGCTGGGGAGCAGGATCTTCATCAGCTTGATGAAATTGGCATCGACATCTTTTTTGCGGCGAAAGGCAATACGCGAAGGCTCTTTGTACGCTCCTTTCACCAGGCGAATGCGGCAGCCGATTTCCAGCAAATCGCGAATGTCCTCTTCGCTGCGGTATAGATAGGCCTGAATGACGGTTCCCACCGCAGCCGTTTCCGCGCGGGCCTGCTTGACGATGCGCAATGTGCGGTCGGTATAGGCCGAGCCTTCCATGTCCACGCGCACGAAATTTCCGAGTTCCCCGGCGAGGCTCGTGACGATGCGCAACTGCCCGGCACAAAATTCGCCGCCCAGGTCGAGGCCCAGATGCGTCAGCTTGAGCGAGACATTTGCCTCCACGCCCGCCGCGGCGATCTGCTCCAGCGCCTCGGTGTAAGAAGCGCGCGCGCGTTCCGCATCCTCGCGCGTCACCACGTTTTCGCCCAGGTGATCCAGGCTCGCGGTCGTTCCGGCTTTGTTGCAGGCTCGCGCCGCTTCGATGGCAGGGGGTAATTCCTCGCCGGGGACAAAGCGGCGGGCCATGCGGCGCGTGGCGCCATGGGAAGTAATCCAGCGGCGAAGCCGGGAGCTTTTGGCCAGTTCGAGCAGCAGCGTACGTAGCATGGAATCTGTGCCGGCAAGGCCGTGAAATGGAGAGCGATTTCAGCGGTCCGGATGGGCCTCGAGAAATTTCTCGGCGTCCATGGCGGCCATGCAGCCGGAGCCGGCGGCCGTCACGGCCTGCTTGTAGTGATGATCCTGGACGTCCCCGGCGGCAAACACGCCGGGAATCTTGGTCTGGCTGCCGTGATGCGTGATGAGGTAACCGTTCTCGTCCATGTCGAGTTTTCCGTGAAATGCCTTGGTATTGGGCACATGGCCGATGGCGACAAAAACGCCTTGCACGTCCAGCTTGGAAGTCTGATTCGTCTCGGTGTTGCGCAGCGTCATGTATTCCACGCCGCCCTTGCTCACATCCGAAATGTCCTCGACGACCACCGGAGTGACAAATTGAATTTTTTCGTTGGCGCGGGCGCGATCCACCATGATTTTTGACGCGCGAAATTCCTTCCGCCGGTGCACCAGATAAACCTTGCTGGCGAAACGCGAAAGAAAATTGGCTTCCTCCATGGCCGAGTCGCCGCCGCCGACAACGGCAATATCCTTGCCACGGAAAAAATAACCGTCGCACGTCGCGCAGGTGGAGACGCCGTAGCCGATCAGTTTGCGCTCGGACTCCAGGCCCATGAGGCGAGCGGTTGCGCCCGCAGCGATGATCAGTGAAAGGGATTCATAGGTGTCGTTGCCGGCCGTAATTTTGAACGGGCGCTTGCTCAAATCCACGTCCGTGATCGCGCCGGACTTGAACTCCGCGCCGAAGCGCTGCGCCTGCTTGCGCATGTTTTCGATCAAATCCGGGCCGAGAATCCCGTCGGGAAATCCGGGAAAATTCTCAACCATGGTGGTGAGCGAGAGCTGTCCGCCCGGCTCGTATCCGTCGATGACGACGGGTTTTAAGTTGGCGCGTCCGGCATAAATCGCGGCCGTCAGTCCGGCGCAACCGCTCCCGATGATAATGACGTTGTTCAAGTGTTCATCTCCCTGCCTGTTATTGGATTCGCCAGCACCACGCCGCGATGCAACCCGCGAAGGACGAAAGTTTAGCACTCCCGCGCTTGCGTGCGCTTCGATAAAATCGCGGTGTTCCATTTTCGCGGGCAATACTGGCCACGCCGCCCGGAATGGGTGATAATGCCAGCGCATTTTGCTATCTACAGGAGGTGGTCTTGAGCCGCGCACCAGGCACTTATGCCGTGTTCGATACTTCGCAGGGAACGATCGTCGTCCGCTTGTTTGAAAAAGAAGCCCCGCAGACGGTGGGGAATTTTGTGGGCCTCGCGGAAGGCACCAAGGAATTCAAGGACCCCAAGACCGGGCAAAAAGTAAAGCGCCCATTTTACGATGGTCTCATTTTCCATCGCGTGATTCCGCAATTCATGATTCAGGGCGGGTGTCCTCTGGGGACGGGAACCGGCGATCCCGGCTATCGTTTCGGCGACGAATTTCATCCCTCCCTGAAGCACGACAAACCGGGGAAGCTCTCGATGGCCAACGCCGGGCCGGGCACCAACGGGAGCCAATTTTTTATCACCGTGGCGCCGACGCCCTGGCTGGACAACAAGCACACCATCTTTGGCGAGGTGGTCGAAGGAATGGACGTGGCCACCAAAATTTCGGAATTGCCGCGCGGAGCCAACGACAAACCCAGGCAAGCCGTGGAATTGAAATCCGTGCGGATCGAAAAGGCCTGACCGGACAGACGCCCGCATGCTAAAGCCGGCTAATTTGTTCCGCATGATGACCGAGTTCATTTTCATCCTGCTCGGCGGATTTTTGGCCTGGGTCGGATTGAGCGGACGGCTCGACCCCGGAAATTTTAACCCGCGAGGCCCGGCCTGGCTGGGCCTCGGCGCGGTCCTGATCTACTGGGGCGCGCGCACGTGGGCCAAGACGGCGCGCGCGGCCCGGACCTGGGATCGCACCGTCGCGCAAGTGGGCGGGGCTTCGCTGATCCTGGTTGGCGTGATGATGTTGTCTCTGATGTTTGTGGAATTTCGCCGTGTGGGAATCGTTTTTGCAGCCGCTGGAATGATTTTGGCGCTGCGGGGGATCCTGGCCGCGGTGTTATCTCTGCGGGCGGATTAGTCTTCGTCCAATTCACACATGCCGGAGGAACGTTCCATGCTTAAAGAATTCAAGGAATTCGCAATGCGCGGGAATGTGCTCGACATGGCCGTCGGTATCATCATTGGCGCGGCATTCGGGCAAATCGTGAACTCGTTTGTGCAGGACGTCATGATGCCGCCGATCGGGAGGCTCGCCGGCCACGTCGATTTTTCAAATCTTTTTGTGAACCTGTCCGGCACGCACTACGACACGATCGCGGCGGCCAAGGCGGCGGGAGCCGCGACGCTCAACTATGGCCTCTTTCTGAACACGGTCATCAATTTCCTGATCGTGGCGTTCGCGGTATTCCTGCTGGTGCGCCAGGTCAATCGCCTGGCGCCGAAACCGGCGCCCGTTGCGGCGCCCGCGACGCGCGATTGCCCTTATTGCCTGAGCGCCGTTCCAGCCAAGGCGACGAAGTGTTCGCACTGCACGTCGGAACTCCGCCCCGCGTAGTGGAATTGCGTGTTGCGGTCGAGGAGCAGAGCCATCCGCGTTGGCGGACAGCGATTATTCCATTGACAAGTCACGGTGGAATTGAATACCTTGCGCGCAATTGGAGGTTCCCCGTGAAAGTTAAGCGCTTAGGCCCTTCCGCTTTGTCTGCCTTTCTTCTGCTCATGGTTTCAGTTCCCATCTTTGCGCACCACGGGGCGGCGTCTTACGACACATCAAAGATGATCACCCTAAAGGGAACCGTAACGAGTATCCAGTGGATGAATCCACACGCGACCATTGATATTGACGTAAATGAAACGGCAGGCAAAACCCAAAAGTATACGATCGAATCGGTCAGCCCCCTGGGACTGTCCCGGAACGGGTGGACCAAAGATTCGCTAAAGACTGGGGATCAGATCACGGTGACAGGAAATCTCTCGAAAAACGGCACGCATATCCTGCGACTCAAGAAGATTGTGTTTCCGGATGGCAAAGAGATCACTCTCCAGAATGGTGAAGATTATCCAAACCAATAGGGGCCGCGCCCCAAGCTCGCGCGAAGCTTGCCTCGCGATGGGGACATGATGGCCCGCGCCGAAATCCGGACTACGGAGCCTGAGAGGAGTTTTGCAATGCGCAAACGCCTGGTGGGTTCGGCGGTGGCCCTGGTGGCCGTGCTTTTCTTCTTGTCCGGCATCCTCGCTCAGACTGTGGAGCCACAGGGAGCAGCAAAGCCTGCGGCGCCGGATCTCACGGGAATTTGGAGGCGATCCCGGCGGCCGCCCGATAACGCACATAAGTACAACTTTCATGAGATTTCAGGGACGCTTACCAACGAGGAGCCCCCGATGACGCCCTGGGGTGAGGCGAAATTCAAGGCCGCCAAACCCAACATCGGACGGCACGGCGTCCCCTTATCGCAGTCAAACGATCCGGTTACCAAGTGTTTCCCTCCCGGCGTGCCGCGAGTTTATGAAATGCGCGTCGGACAACCGTGGGAGATCATGCAAATTCCCGGCCGGGTGGTCATGGTCTTCGAGTACGACCACCTTGTGCGCCAAATTTACACGGATGGGCGGCCGCATCCCAAAGATCCAATTCCTTCGTACATGGGCGACTCCATCGGCACGTGGGAAGGGGATACGCTCGTCGTCGATACGGTTGGTTTCAACGACAAAACCTGGCTTGACGGGGACGGTCATCCGCACAGCGACGCACTGCACCTGGTTGAACGCATCCGGCGGGTCAACCATGACACCTTGTCCATTGATTTTACGATTGAGGATCCCAAGGCGTATACCAAACCGTGGGTCGCACACAACGACTTCGAGTTAAAACCGGGCTGGAACATCGGCGAAGTGGTGTGCGTGGACGACAACGCCAACTTCCTCGATACACAAAAGAAGCTGGAGTCCGGTAAGTAGCGGTCTAATCGTTTCCCATATTCCTGAAACTCGATGGCGAGGCCATTTATTGCGGGCGTACCGGGAAGGAAGTCGTGCCATTGGGTCACACGAGCCGTGTTGCCCGGCGACGCGCAATCCGTGCGCTGACGAGGCTATCGGCCGGAGCGGACCGGCACATTCTGCGGAATCTCGGCAATCGATTTTCCAATCGACTCCAGATAGTTTCGAGTATAGCCTTCCAGCCCCGTCGCAAACTCGCGGGAAACCTCTGCGGCTCTTTCTTGCAGGATCCCGGTCATTTGGCTGCCTGCGGATGCAAGGAGCGCCCCGGCATTGTCGTGCGCGGCTTTTTCGAAGGTTTGATAAAGTTTCTGCAGCGTTTCATTGGTCTTGGCTGTATGTGCGGCGGTGTTTCTTTCCAAATCTTCCAGGGCTTTGGCCAAACTTTCGTTGGTGGTGAAGGCCAGCTGGTTTTCCAGCCCCGCAAAAATTGCCTCGGATTCCTTCCTCAGGGCGGCACCGGCGCCGTCAAGCCTCTGGAGGGAATCCTTTGCTACTTCGAGCATGGGCGCAACCTGTTCACGAATGCGCGACACAAACCGCTCCACCGCTTCCGTGCGCGTGGCTTCCATGTTTTGCTGCGCGCGCTCGATCGCGGAGGCCGTCAAACCATCCAGGTGGCGATTCACTTCCTTCACTTGAGTCAGCATGTGCAGCCTGACGGTTTCCATATCTTGCTCAATCTTCTTCCTCCACAGCGCGTAACTATTTCGGGCCCCGGCTTCATGGGCCTCGCTCAATTCCTTCATGGCCTGCCGGGCCAGCACTTCCTTGGAGGCCAATATCGCCGACTGGATGGCCTTGACTGCCTCCCCTCGAAGCTGGACGCGAAACTCTTCCAATAATCGGCTCTTCTCTGTGACCAGAGCGGCCGATGCCGCTTGCGATGCCATGGCCTGAATTTGCTCCCCAAGGCCGACCATTAATTGCGCCAGCGGCCCACTGGGGGACGCCACGGGCTCTTTCCTCTCGGAGCGGGCGACCCGATCCAAGCCGCCCTCGGCAGCCGGGACGATGGATTGCTCTTTTCGGCTCACGACCTTCAATTCCCTCCCAGGAGCCGTAGAATCAGTCCCTTCCGGGATCTGGGGCGGAAACCAGTCCGTCGGCGGGGTGGCGATGCCCCAGACGTTTCCAGCGATCTCCAACTCCACAGCGATCTGGAAGGTCCGCTCTTTGCTGGACCCGAGCTTTTGCGCCCACTTCACTCTGGCCCGGTTGGAGCATCCCGCCGATCCATTCTTCGGCACCTTGATATCCAGGTACACGGTCTCGCCCTGAATGACCTCATGTTTGGATTGGTAGGTGCAGCCGTGGCAACTGATGGTGAGGGTCGAAACCTGCTCCTGATAGGGCTCCCGCATGGCCCCTACGCCCTGCACGAGGATTGGAATGGCTTGATCGATGCGGGTACTACGACGCCTTTGTGCGAATGCAGCCTGTTGGGGTGACACGGGATCCTCCGGAGGGGCTGGAATAAAATAATACGTGAGAATGGTGCGAGGTGTCCGAGCAACGGGAAGGGGGTGTAGCCGAGGAGTTACCACCTCTTGCCGAGGGTGCCAAACGCAGGCTTACTGGTCGGGTTGCATCCGGTATTCGCGGGCGCATTCCTGGCAGGGGCAAATGGTTCTCAAGTAGTCGAAGCTGAAGATCCCCGTCGCGTGGCCGTCGTTGAAATCAATCTGCAGAGCGTAGTTGCCGACGGCGTGCGCGGCCTTGGCGGCGAGCCTGGGCTTGTACATGGGGAGCAGCGGCGAACTGAGCGGCGCGGCCGCGGCGCGCGAGGCATTTTCTTTTTTTAACTGCTGGTCTTTCTCCTGCCCCTGGGCCTTTTTCATCCTCTCGTCGTTGCACATCGCGCACGGGCATTCTTCGCGGAGATAGGAGAAATCGTAGTGGCTGGCATGGCCATCAGCCCAGGTGATGTCGACGCCCGCGCCCGAGGACACGTGCACTTTCACGCTGGCCGGTTTTCTTCGCGCATCGATGGGAATGGGCATGGCTCGGCTTGGTTATTCCTTTGCCAGCGAGGGAGAGCTGATTCTTACCAGGCGGCCGTGTTCGAGTTCCACGCGGCGGTCGGCAAGATTTCCGATGGCCTGCGAATGGGTCACCACAAGTATGGTATGGCCCGCGGCATGCAGTTCGCGCAGGAGTTTCAGGACAATCGCCTCGTTCGCCTCGTCGAGATTGCCGGTGGGCTCGTCGGCCAGGATCAGTTTGGGCTGATTGATCAGCGCGCGCGCGATGGCCACGCGCTGCTGCTCGCCGCCGGAAAGCTCGGATGGCACGTGGCCCAAGCGGTCGCTGAGGCCTACGCGGCACAGGGCTTCCGCGGCTTCTTTTTCATCCGTGATGCTGTGAAAATACTGGGCCAACATCACATTTTCCAGGGCCGAGAGATAAGGAATCAGGTGAAATTGCTGAAACACAAAGCCGATTTTGTCGGCGCGGTAGCGCGTCAATTCGCGCTCGCCCAGATTGCCGATTTCCAGGCCGTCGACCACGACGCGGCCCGCGCTCGGATGATCGAGCCCGCCAAGAATGTTGATGAGCGTAGTCTTGCCGGAGCCGGAAGGGCCCATGATGGCGATCCACTCGCCCGGGTCCACATCGAAACTCACATGGTCGAGAGCGCGCACTTCGCCAAAGCGCTTTTCGAGTTGCTCGACCTGGACCACAGGCGCCATCATTCTCCCCGCAAAATCTCGGCCGGGCGCACGCGCCCCAGCAGGCGCAAGGGAAACGCGCCGGCGAGGGCCACGCCTATTGTCAACGCGATGGTAATGGGCAAAACTTCCAGGCGCGGCGAAATGGCCACGCCGAAAATTCGCTCGCCCATCCACCGGGCCAGCACCACGCCCAGCAGAAAACCGAGCAGGCCGCCCACCGCGCCGAGCGTTCCCGCTTCGACGAGAAACAAACGCATGATGCGCTGCACCGTGCCGCCCAGCGCCTTCATGAGGCCGACGTCCCGCCGGCGCTCCATCGCCAGAGCCGCCATCGAGGCCAGCACGCCGAGCATCGAGAGAATCAGAATCAGCGCGATGGTCCAGAAAATCAATCCGCGAATCCGCCCCAGGATGGTGCCCTCGGCGGCGGCGATCTGGCGCACCGGCCGCACATCGAGGCCGGGCAAATTGTTCACAAGCTTGCGCGTGACTCCCTCGATTTCCGCGGGCGTTCCTGCAACGCTTACCTGTACAAGACTCACGCGGCCGGGAAGTCCCGCCAGAGCCTGCGCGGAATCGAGGTTGGTGAGGATTTGATTGTCTTCGGCGCCCCCGGTGGTGACGATTCCCGCGACCGTAAGGGAAATTTCGCGATCGCCGGAACGAAGCTGGATGGAACTGCCGGGCGCGAGTCCCAGTTGGCGCGCGGCGGTAAAACCCACCAGGCAATGCTCGTGGTCGTCGCGGGAAGACACCCCGCCGCCCTCGAGCTTCCACCAGGAATTCATCCTGGCCACCTGGTCAAACCAGGTTCCCGCCAGAATCACCGGCTGAGTTCCGGAATTGGCAGCGACGTAAAGATAAGGCGCCGTCGCGACAATCTGCAAGATATGCATTGCGGTAATGCGATCCAGAACAGCGGCGTCTGCGAGCGGCACTTCGCTGCCGCCTGCGGGCGGAGCGATCACCACGTTTGCGCCCAGCGTGCGAAATTCCTGGGTCAGCTTCCGCTCCGCATCCAGATTGACATTGAGCAGCGCGGAACAGACTGCCGCTCCGCTGGTCAGCGCAATCAGAGCAACGGCCAGCCGGCCCCGGCTGGCGCCGAGCAATTTCCATAGAATTCGCAGGAACATCGAGCGGCTGGGCACGTCCTCACTCTCCCCGCAACACGGGAGCGGGATCGACGCGGGAGGCGCGTCCAAGCGGCAGGAGACTTCCCAGCAGTGCGACCACCGCCGCGAGGACTAAAACGATCGGAAGCAGAATCCAACGAAGCGCGGGAGCAATGCCAAAAATTCCAATGCCCAGCGCGCGCGCGAGAAAAATTCCCAGCGCGTATCCTAGAACGCCGCCGGCCAGCGCGAGAACCAATTGTTCGGCGGCAAAAAACGCGCCGACGGCGCGGCGGCTCGCGCCCAGCGCCTTCATCAATCCGATTTCGGAGCGCCGCTCGAGCACCGTCGTGGCGGATGTCGCGCCCACCGCGAGCGCCGCCGCGAATAAAGCGGCAAAGGTCACGATCCACATCAGGCCGCTAACGCGCGTCAAAATTCGCCCCTCGCCTTCGGCGACCTGGCGGA
The DNA here is from genome assembly GCA_035483715.1 of Candidatus Acidiferrum sp. Lineage (GTDB taxonomy): Bacteria > Acidobacteriota > Terriglobia > Acidiferrales > UBA7541 > Palsa-360. The sequence goes on along the minus strand of DATHPN010000006.1, from coordinate 9,510 downwards.
TCGCGCGCACTTCGACGCCCGGGAGCTGCTGCTGAATTTGGTGGGAGATCGAGGAAATATACGGGCTGCAGTACCAGCGATCGTATTCCACCGGAGTCATCGTCGATGGATCGCGCTCGGAGAAAGCGTCCGCCGGTTTCGTCAGCGCGCTCACCAGCAGGCGCCGGTACTGGCCGGGCCGGCCGGCGAGGTCTTGCGCGATCTCTAAAGGGGCGAGGATGGAATTGTCCTCGCGGCCGCCGGTGGAAACGACACCCGTGATCGTCAGCGTGTGCGAGTGGCCGCCCGCATCGATTTTGATTTTACTTCCGGCGCGCAGATCTAAACGCTGCGCCAGCGCGGCGCCCGCCACGCCCTCTTCGGCGGCTTCGGAGAACCACCGGCCGTCGACGCGCCACCAGGGATCGGTGGCCGAAACTCCCGTGGTGAACGCGCTTCCATCGGGAACGGTTACGGAGTGGCTGTACCACGTGCCGATTAATTGTTCGCGCGAATCGCCCCGCGAACCGCCGGACGCGACGGTCACGGGAACGTCCAGGAACGGAGCAAATCCCATGACGTTGTTACGCCAGAAAATTGTTTTTAATTTACCAAGATCGCCCGCCGGCAGGTAGGCCCCTGCGTTGACCGGGCGGTAATCGACTCCTCCGATTTCCAGCGGCAGCGTGTCTGCAGCGGGGGTGACGAGCAGATTCGCCCCAAGCGCGCGGAATTCCCGCGCCAGGCGGTCTCCCACGTCGAGAGCGACCTCCAGCGTTGCGGTAGCCACCGCCATGCCCAGTGCCAGCGCAGCCGCGGTGAGCACTTTCCGGCGCGGCTTTCGCGTGAAGGATTCGCTGACGATTCGAAGAAACATAATCTGATGGCCCGGCTAGCGCCTGCACAGGGGTCCGACGTCCCTTGCTACTTAGCCACCCGGCGCCTGGCTTCAGCCAGGTTGGAGACGTCGATCACCAGCGCTCCGCTCTCCATGCGTGAGGGAACGCCCACGGGATTGCACCCGCCCGCTTCCCCAATCGTCGGGATATAAATGGCGGAGGCGCAATTGCGGCACACGACGTTGGAACCATCCTGGCGATATCCGGCCGTGCCGCAAATCAGGCAGGCGTCCAGCGCGGTGCCCCAGCTTCCGTTTGGTTTTCGGATCACCAGGAAGCGCAGGCTCGTTCCGCTCGCGTCCACGCTGTAAATGTGAAGATTCGCGTCGCTGATCTCGGCGAGGGGAATACGAACCGCTCCATTGTCCGACTGAATGGATTTCGCCTCGGTCGTCGCGGTCACGCGTGTGTACGCGAATTCCGCGGCCAGAATCAGAATGACAGCAGTGCAGGTGAACGCCGAAGCAAACGCCCAGCGGCGCTGCTTGCGGCGCTCCCATTCGAGCCGGCGGCGCTCCGCGGCGTCAGGCACATTCTCCGCCGCCCGGCCGCGCGCGGCCATCCATTCGCGCAAGACGAGAAGCGCCGCCGCGCCGAGAATCACAGTGAAAAAGAAAAATTCGTTCCGGACGATTGGACCGACGTAGGCCATCTCCACTTTGCTGGATGGCAGCCACATCGCTTCGCTCAGTTCGTGAATACCGGTGAGCGCCAGTTGCACGGCGACGATAATCAGAATCGTGCTGGTCGCGGAAAAAAATCTTCCCAGGGAAATTTTCAGCGTCCCCTGGAAAAAGAACACTCCCACGGCGATCGCGACGGCCAGCCCCAGAGCCGTTCCGATCCAAACGGCCAGGCCTTCCGTGGAAAGTTCCACCGCGCGCAAAATCAGGGCAAGTTCGGCGCCCTCGCGAACCACCATCAGGAAAACGAATGTGGCCAGCCCGATCCCCGCGGAGTACTCCGATTTCGCTGCGTGCTTTTCGACGTGTTTTTCGATTTCCTTTTTCAGGTGCCGCGCCACGCGGTTCATCCAGACAATCATGGTGACCACAAAAACAGCCGCGAGAAGAAGGAGCAGCCCCTCGAATCCGTCTTCGCTGACCTTCCAGCGCTCCAGCGCGATGGCCACGGCCAGGCTGGAAACCACCGCGGCAACGACGCCTCCCCACACCCAGCGCACCAAATTCGAGCGCCCGGTGCGGTTCAGATAGACAAGTACGATGCCGACAACCAGGGCGGCTTCGACACCTTCACGCAGTGCGATGAGGAAAGCAGAGAGCAAAATGCAGTCCTTAAGCGCAGCTTGCCAGAGACACGTTTCGCGTCCATGAATCGACCGCGGGGTCACAAAAGGTCGTGCCCTGCCGTCGCCAACGTTTCGCGGAAAGGCCAAGCCCGCGCACAAAATGGGCCCGAAGAGGGCGCCCTCTAGTTGCAACTCATTCGCAACTGGAAATACTAGTTTACACGCCGCCAACTGCCCCGGTCAAGCTTGCTGATTTCAGATTCCGATCTCAAATTTGAAATTTCAAACACCCCGGTGCGTCCCCTGACGGTAGAATATGCATCTAGATGATTCTAGCCATGATTCAACCCCCGTGTCATCTTGCAATTCGTTCCTGGACGGACCGGGGGACCATGCTCGCGAGGCTCTGCGCGGCCATTTCGTTTGTGGGCCTGCTCATCGCGGCCCCAGTTTTTCCCCAATCTTCCAGCTCCACCTCGCCGCCCTCTGCCGCGGCCGCTCAAGCCACACCGCCATCCACGCCTGCTCCCCAGCCCGATAAGGGCCGCGCCCGGAAAGCTTTCGAGGCGGGGCGCCGCGCGGAGCAATCCGGCGACTGGAGGACCGAGTATGCCGCCTTTTCCGATGCGGCCACCTACGATCCCTCAAACCGGGAATACAGGATCCTGAAGGAACACGCGCGCTTTCAAGTCGTTCAATCGCTCGTCGATAGCGCGGAACGCCTGGCCATTGCCGGAAATATTCCCGGCGCGCGCGAACAACTGACCCAGGCTCTGAAGGTCGATCCGAACTACATCGTGGCGCGGGAACGGCTGGCGGAATTGACGCCAAGCCCCGCGGAAACCGAAGCGCCAAAGGGCCCGCGCCTGGCTGGTTTGCCCCGCCTCATTCTCACTCCCGGAACTCAGGCATTCGACTTTCGCGGCACGACCCGGGGCGCCTATGAAGCAATCGGGAAACAATTTGGCGTGAAAATGGTGTTTGACGGCGATCTGCCCGACCGCGCCGTCCGGTTCCAGGTTCCGGCGCTGGACTTTGACACGGCGGTGATGGTCCTCGCGCGCCAGACCAGGACGTTCACGCGCGTCGTGGACGCGCATACCATGTTCGTGACCGATGACAGCCCGCAGAAAGTGCGGGAGTACGCGCTGGAGGTGGAAAAACAACTCCTGCTCCCGGCATCGGTCTCCACGGAAGAGATGAACGAAGAAGTCCGGATGATTCGCGAGATGACCGGCATCGCCAGAACGCAATTGAATACCGCGACGCGCACCCTCACCGTGCGCAGCACGGAGCAAAATGTGGCGCTGGCGCAGGCTCTTCTGCGACAGATCGAGCAGCCTCGCGGCGAATTGATGCTGGATATTGAAATCCTGGAGCTCGACCGCACTCTCGCAAATCAGCTGGGAATTTCGCCGCCTACATCATCCAGCGTTTTTGCGCTTACATTGCCCGAAATCCAGCAACTCCAGACGGCGCAGAATAACGGAACGCTCATTCAAATTCTGCAAAGTATTTTCGGCAGCAGCGCAGTGAGCTCGGCAACGGGCTCAGCGCTTCCCGCATTGATCGCGTTCGGCGGAGGAAAAACTATTTTTCTCGCCACCATGCCCAGCGTCACGGCCAATTTCGCATCGGCCATCAGCACAGTGCACAGCGCCCAGCGGATTTTGTTGCGCGCGCAGGACGGAAAACCCGCGACGTTTTTTGTCGGTGACCGTTATCCCATTGATCTGGGCTTACTCTCTTCGGATTTAAATTCAACCTCCACGGCCCTCTCGCAGGCGCTCGGCCAGGCGCTGCTTGCGGGAGTGACGCTTCCGCGAACGGATTACTCCACCGGCCTGAACAGCGGCCCATCCGCACTCGCCCTGGCTGTTTTCAATAATACGGGCGGCCACGAGGATATCGCCGTCGCCAATCAGGCCAATAGCACGGTTTCAATCTTACCGGGGAACGGTGACGGCACGTTTTCGGGGGTGCCGTCCTCTTGCGCCGCTCCGTCATCGTTTTGCATTCCGATTCCGGGCGTCACGGTGGGCACAGTCACCACGGCGGCAACCCCCTCGGCCATCGCCGTGGGAGATTTCAATAATGACGGAAACATGGATATCGCCGTGACCGACCTGGCCAATAGCCGGGTGCTGATTTTGCTTGGAAACGGGGATGGCAGCTTCCAGGCACCCGTCGCTTATGCGACGGGGAGCAACCCTGTCGCCCTCGTGGCACAGGATTTTGACGGCGACGGCCAACCCGACCTCGCCGTCGTCAATCAGGGTGACAAGACCGCCCCCAGCACGGTGTCGATCCTGCTCGGCAATAAGACCGGCGGGAAACAGGACGGAACCTTCGCCGCGAAGGTCGACTATCCCGTGGGCGTGGATCCCACCGCCATCACCACCGCCGATTTCAATGGGGATGGGAGCGTGGATCTGGCGGTTGCCAACCACGCCACGGGCAGCGGGGGCGACGGAACCGTCTCCGTACTGCTCGGCAAAGGCGACGGCACGTTTGGCGCGCAATCCACTTTTTCCACGGGCAACGGGCCTGCGGGAATTGCCACAGCGGATTTCAACGGCGACGGACACGCCGATCTGGCCGTGGCTAATCAGTCCGACAGCACGGTTTCGATTTTGCTGAACAAGGGCGACGGCACAAGCACATTTTTCGCGCATACGGATTTCACCACCGGGTCCGGCCCGGCCGGAATTATCGCCGCGAACTTCACCGGCACAAATACCGATCTCGCCGTGGCCGACGAAACAGCGCCAAATGTGGATGTGCTGATCGGAAATGGGGACGGAACATTTACTTCCCCCATCTCTTTGCCCACGGGGAATTCTCCGGTTGCAGTGGCCGGCGCGGATCTGAATGGTGACGGCACGATAGACCTCGTAACCGCGAACAATGGATCGAGTAGCGTGACTGTCACGCTCAATACTCTGCTACCCTCGTCGAATTTATCGTCCGGACAAACCGCCTACCCCTCCGCCGAGTATGAGGATCTGGGATTGAAGGTAAAGGCCACGCCGCGCCTGCATGCTGACAATGAAGTCACCCTGCAACTTCAATTCGACATCAAGAGCCTAACCGGCTCAAGCATCAACGGGATTCCCATCCTGAGCAACCGCCAAATCGAACAGACCATCCGGCTGCGTGAAAATGAAACCTCGATTCTGTCCGGCATCCTGCAGTCAAGCCAAATTGGAAGCACCAGCGGATTGCCCTGGACTTCGACGGTTCCGGGAATCGGTTTGTTGACGGGCGAGGACACCACGAATATCCAGCGATCGGAATTGCTCATCCTAGTAACGCCCCGCGCCTTGCGATTGCCTCCGCACGATGTTCCAGCGGTCTATGCCGGGCGCGGAGAGCCGACCACGCCGCCGGCTCCGCCACAGGCTCCGCCACCCGGGCCTGTCGGAGCGCCTAATCCGATCCAGCCGCCGCAAGGAGGCCGTGTTCCATTTGGTCCCGGAATTCAGCCTGGTCAAACTCCCGGGAACGTTGCCCAGCCGCAGCAGCAACAGCCGCAACAATATCCACAACAGCAACCGCCGCCACAACCGCAGTGATGATTCTCAATTACGAAGTTGATCCTGGAATTTCGCGTTGAAATCCGGGAGCGCCAGAGAGCATTCAAGCTTGATTGCGCGGGGTGAAGGGAGCCAGCTGTTACGAACAAAACCGGCTAAGAAATTATGCCTGCGGGCGGGCCCAGGGAAGGGTGGAATTGGCAAACGCGATTTTCCCGCGCAATAGATGATAAACATAGGCGCCCAGGCAAAACTTCCCGAACAAGAGCGCCGCGAACGCGATCACCAGGAATGCTTCAAGTATCCAGGCCGCCGTCATCCAGCCTGCCAGCAGCGCCGTCCCAGCCAGGAGTGTGAAGGCCGCCGCCATGCCTTGCGCAAATGAGCGTGGCGCTGGCGCGGGCGCGAGCAGCGACTTGCCTCGAGGCGCGGCGATCACGCGGTTGTAAAACATCTCAAAGGGATTCCACTTCGGAATCGCGACATTCCACCAGAGCACCGCGGAAAGCACAAAAAAGAAAACGGGAGATTGCAGAACAATGGCAACGACGACCAGCGGCCCCATAATTCTGGGCTGAAAGTACAACCCGGAAAAATGCATGTCACAGACGGAATCCGCCTCTTCGACAAAACCCTGCTGCTTCATGAAATTTCTGACGGTTGGGGAAATCATCTTAATTCATTGGATGACGCAGCTGCGCGAAAGGGCTCAGTTCAATCGGCCCATTGACCTCTTGGACGAACCGCCTGCCGTGATGTTTGGCATGCGCGGAACTTTAGCCGTTTTTCAAATTATCGACGCGGGGCGGCATTTCCAGAAACCCCCGCATCACGTGCCAGAACAATTCACGGTTGAGTCCCAACGAAAGAGAATGTGCCAGGCCCGGCAGGATGATAAATTGCCGGTCCGGAATGGTCAGCTTGGTATAAAAACTGATGAGATCCACTTCCGTCGCGATTCCGTCATATTCGCCGCGCACGATCAGCAACGGCGAACGGATTTTCAGCGGGTCGACGATCGGAAGGCTGGTGGTCATGTCGAGATACGTTCCCGTCGGGATGTCATTGCCGAACTTCATTTCGGCATCGGCCAATGCTTCCCCGACAGCCGCGTCGGAAGTGCCGGGCTTGTCGCGCGTGAAAATGCTGCGAATCATTTCGCGGTCGCGCGGGCGCCGGTTGTGAGTTCGGTAAAACTCAACCTGTTTGGCCCGATCGGTCAGCGTGGGCGAACCTTCGCCGGTGTACGTGAATGCCGCCAGCACCAGCCGGTCGATGAGCTCCGGATGTGACATGGCGAACGCGCCGGCGCGCAATGCGCCCGAAGACTCGCCAAAGACATGGAATCGCTGCCGCCCCGTCTCGCGAGCCACGACCGGTATCGCCGCCTTCAGATCCTCGACGCCGTCGGCGACGTTGGAATTGCCTTCGGTCCGCGACGATTTTCCGTAGCCCTCAAAATCCATGGTCCAGACGTCATATCCGTACCTCGCAAACACGTTCATCAGCGAATACTCGCCGCGCCCGGGAACGGTTACATCGAAGGACGTCGAGGAGATGGAAGAGCCGTGCACCAGGAAAAGCACGGGCAGAGCCGGCTTGCCCGCTTGTGGCGCGCCCACGCGCTTCCGGAACATGTACAGCTTGACGTCGCCTTTTTGCGCCCAGTATTCATTGCTCCATATTTTTTCGTTTGACGCGTCGGATTTTTCCCTCGCGGCTGCGGGTTGCACGAACGCCTCGGCAACAGCGCCCGACAACGCGAGCCCGCCGGCGATTGCGGGAGCGGCGCCCAAAAGAAAGTTTCGACGAGAAGAGTCAGTCTTGATCAGGGACAAGGCAGCCTCCAGGAATCTCAGGTTAGAATGTTGAGGCTACAATACTCTCTAAACCGGGAGTCATTCAATCGTTCTTGATGCCATCCATAATATCGAGCAAGCCTGAAGTGTCGTCCAAATTCAGGCCTGGCTGAACTCCGCCCTCTCCAGAAGCAATTACTTTGAATTCGCGACTTGAGCCTGAGCGAGCCCGGCGCCGCCTATCAAGCGCCAGGCGTATCGTATCTCCAATAAATGAACTAAGCGTTGTGTTTCTCTCAGCGGCCGCTGTCTCGGTGTCCCGTATCAAATCCTTCGTCAGATAGATCGTAATCTTCATTGGCTGAGGAACCTCACGGTCCTGTGCGCCAGTCCTATTCGATTGGAAAGGAAACTCGATTGTACTTTGGCCATCTAGTCCTGCCCGATCGTCGTTTCGCGGGTGGGCACTACAGCGGGTTGCGTTGCCAATTTGCGTAATTGATTGCTTGTACTGAAAATTTCGCCTCCTGAAGGCGAAACGCGAAGCTCAATAAGTGGACGAGGCCGACAATGACGAGGGCGCTCTTGAACTCATGCTGCTGGATTCGCTCGGCCCAGAGTTCTTCTCGCTTGGCGTGCACGTCCAGAATCTGCCAATTCGCAAAAGCCACCGTGGGTGGCTCCCCGATCATGTTCGGTTCACTCGAATTAGAGGATATGCCAAAATCTTGCCGGTCTGCTCTGGAAGGATCGATATCCAGGTAGTGGCCGAAGGGCAGTTGTTCGAGGGCCAATTTTTCGGCAATCGTGGGCCCGAGGCCTGACGCCTCCTCAAAGATAAAATCCACTCCCTCGGAAATCATCAATTTGTTGAGGAGCGAAACATACATCGGGTCGTGCACGTTTCCAAGCCGCTTTTCCGCGCCCTGAACAACATGAAGCGTCGCCAGAACTGTGACGCGTGGATTCATCTGTACACTAAAATGATCATTTCATATTTCGGCTTCGGCATCCGTCTCTCCGATGTGCATGGATCGGACAATCACATGGCTGGGCATATTCACCCACGCCTACTTGTTGTAGAAATCTTCGCGCGTAAAGCCAGCATCCTTGGGGATGACCAACAACGCACGACTTGGATGCGAGAGGATAAGATGGGAGCCCGTTTGGCGGACGCGCTGATATCCCCGCCCCGGCTCGTCAAGAAGCGCAGGAGTTCTTTGGCGGTGGGCATTATTCCATCGCGATGGTAACGGTTTCAGAGTACACCGTGCGAGGAACGGGGATCTGTTTGCGTGATTTCCGGCAATGGGCGATATAAAGGCGCATTGCCTTGAGGATGCTTTCCTTGCCTTTTTCGATCGTCTTGCCCAAACCCATACACGCCGGGGAAATCTTCGCTGTAAGCGTAGTATTGGCGGCCTTCGCGTTCAACCGTGATCGGGTAAGTATACAAAGTCATAGCATTTCGATGCTACAGGACAGGGGCATGACACGCAAGCGGAGAACAAAACGGCCCGCCCCGATGACATCGGGGCGGGCCGTTTTGAAAAATAATCCTGGCAGCGACCTACGTTCCCACACAGTTACCCGTGCAGTATCATCGGCTCAGCGGGGCTTAACTTCCGTGTTCGGGATGGGAACGGGTGTGACCCCCGCGATATGACCACCAGGAAAGTCTGGAAGTTGGAGATGGGAGGCTTGAGGTTCGAAAACGAACCTCAAGCGGCTCCATCCAACTTGAACAACTGAATAGGCTTTTGTTTTCTGCAAACTCTACTCGACCATGAGCTTATCGTCAGACTGCATCCTCCGGCGGATAATTGCGCGGAGGGTGACAGATTGGGAAAGTTTTATGGTCAAGCCGAACGAGCGATTAGTATGGGTCAGCTACGTGCATTGCTGCACTTCCACCTCCCACCTATCAAGGTCGTAGTCTTCGACCGCTCTTCTTAGACGGCCGCAGCCGTCTTGGGAGACCTTATCTCGAGGCAAGCTTCATGCTTAGATGCATTCAGCATTTATCTTTTCCGGACTTCGCTACCGAG
>DATHPN010000005.1:0-60315 GCA_035483715.1 Candidatus Acidiferrum sp. | reverse complement strand
CTATTCGTATCTTTCTCGAGCAGGTTGAAGTAGGCGGCGTTATATTCCCAGCGATCGGAATGAAGATTTCCAAACAGGCGCACGCCGGGCTGCTCGTCCACGAACAGAAATCCGCGAAAATCGCTGGAGAAACTCTGAATCCCTGCGCGCACCGAGAAGAAATCGTAATTGGGGCTCAAATCGCGAATCTTGTATTCCGCAAACGCTTCCTGAAGCCCGGCGTGAGCCTGGAGCCGCGTGGTGCCATCGCGCACGTCGATATTCACGATTCCCAGTTCGCGCACATCCAGATAATTCACATTCACGGCGGGAGTCACCTGGATTCGCCAATCGACAGGACGGAACGAAGTATCACCGTGGAACAGGTCGAAGGAAAAGCGGAACGTCTGGCTCAGCGCGAACTGTTCGCCCTTGCCGAAATAATCGCTGCTGCCGGGCCGTGCCGAGCTGATATTGCTCATTGACGGCACGCGGCGCTCGTCCAGAAAAGTGTCCGAGGTCGCAGTAAAATTCAAGAATGTCTGCTGGCCGAAAATCGGCGCATCGCCCTTCAGCCGGTTGCGGTTAAACGGATCCCACCAGTGGCTCGCGCGCACGTACGGATATTCCCCGCTGCGACCGTATCGATTCCATTCCGGCATGGCCACGTTCCAGCGGTCCGGCATCTCGAGAAACACTTCTTGCGAAGGCGGAAGAATTTCAGCCATCACGATCTCCTGTCCCGGTTGCGCGTCTGGACGGCGGCGCAGTTCGCGATAGGACGCGGCGGCTGCCGTGGCCAAGGTGCCGGGAGCTGGAGGACCGAGCTCAGGCATTCGCGGCAAACGAGAGACGGGGATGGCTGAGATCGGCGAGGGCGAAAGCGTCAGCTCAACGGTAACGACATCGCCCGTGTCGAGCCGCACATCGTCGCGCGTTAAACTCTCAAAGCCGTCGCTTTGCACCAGCAACAAATAGGTTCCCGGCGCGAGGTCCGTCCAGCGGAAAACGCCATCCGCGTTTGTCATGAGAGTGCGCGTCATTCCCGTGGCGCGATTGGTGAGTGCAACCCGGGCGCCGACAATGCCGCGCTCCGCGACGTCTCGCACGATTCCTTGCAGGGCCCCAGTTTTGCCAGGAATTTGCCTTGGTATCCTTTGCTCGTTTTGCTCTGAATTAGACGGAAACGGAAACGCGGGGAGCGGAAATTCAGCCGATGCAGGGGCGAAATGCCTGCCCGGGATGCGCGCTGACGCGAGGACATAGGAAGGTCCGGCCGAACGAAGTGAACGCGGGCGGCGCGCCCTCGGGCGCAAACGAGCACGCTTCATTTTAGCGGCGGTATGCCGGCGACGCGCGCTTGCGTGCCTCGTGGATACCGTTGCGGGGCTCGCGGCCACAGCAGGAACGCAAGCCAGCAGGAAGCCCAGGCAAAGCCTTCGGATTGGTTCGGATGCGCGCCGCATCCAGAGTATTTTGTTTCTCCTGCTCGAGAGAGATGCCAAGCCAGCCGCGGACTAGCTAACAACAATCTCCGGGTCGCGGCAAGGAGTTTTGGCGGTGCATGCGGCGAGATGGAAACACTATGGCCGCAGCAGGTAACATGGAATAACGCACTTCGCGGTTCGCAGAAGAGAGCATCGCATTTTATTCTGGCGGCACGAGGAATATTCATGTCAAACGAGCGGGCCAAAACGGTTCTAGCTTTCGATGTCTACGGGACGCTGATCGATCCATTTCGCATGGAGGAACATTTGCGCGCCGCTTTCGGAGAAAAAGCCAGGGAAGCGTCCGAACTTTGGCGCAGCAAGCAAATCGAATATTCGTTTCGCCGCGCCCTCATGAAAAAGTATCGCAACTTTGACCTGTGCACGGCGCAGGCGCTCCGTTTTGTCAGCGTGCAATTTGGCGTATCTCTTTCGGAGGAAGCGGAGCAAAAGCTGCTGTCAAAATATTTAGAGTTGCCTGCCTACCCGGATGTTCCCGGCGCGCTTAATGAACTCGCGGCGCAAGGATTCACAATTGCCGCCTTCTCGAACGGAACCCTGAGCGCCGTGCGCGGACTGCTGGATCATGCGGGAGCCCTGCGGCGATTCAGCAAGATTGTGAGTGTGGACGCGATTCGCAGCTTCAAGCCGGATCCGGCGGTGTACGAGTTCCTCCTGGCGGAATTGGGAGTTGGCAAAGAAATGGTCTGGCTCGTTTCCAGCAACCCGTTTGACGTGATCGGCGCCAAGGCCTGTGGCTTGCGTGCAGCCTGGGTGCAGCGGGATCCGAAACGCGCGTTCGATCCTTGGGAGTACGAGCCTGACTTGATCGTTCATGGACTTGGAGAATTGCCTGGCAAGCTGATTTAGTGGCACAGGCTTCAGCCTGTGTGCTTTTGGCACGAGTAAAATCGAACCCCACACGCTTAAGCCTGCGCTACTTAAACCATCCCATTTGCAATTCTCGCACATCGTGGTTGGCTCTCTTGAGTGCCGCTTGGCGATGTGATAACAAAGCAGGGAGCTCTCATGGGCCAGCTCACCGAAGAAATCCATAACCACAGAATATCGCGCAGCCTATTTTTTGGAATTGGGGTCGTGTTAGTCGCAACGATTTCGAGCTGCGGAGGCGTCGTCGGCAGTTTGACCTCCGCGCCTCCGCTCCCCTCCGTGCAAAGCCTCACGGCCGCCGACGTCACCGCGCTCGTGCAAGCGGCGGCGCAGGCCGCGGATCCCAACACGATGGTGATTGCCGTGGTGGACCGCTCCGGAAACATCCTGGGCGTCTATCGCAAGCCATCTGCGCCCGCGCTGGCCACCGGAAATTTCAGCGCCCAGGTGGACGCAAACGAACTGGCGGTCTCGCTCGCTCGCACCGGCGCGTTTTTCAGCAACGATCAGGCGCCGCTTTCCTCGCGCACTGTGCGCTTCATCAGCGGAATCCATTTCCCGCCTGGAATTGTGAACACGCCGAACGCCCCGCTCTATGGAATCGAAAACACAAATCGCGGGTGCTCGCTTTCCACAAATTTCATTCCCGGGCAATCCGTGCCGCCCGCGCGCTCGATCAGCGGCGCGATAACCGGCCTCGGCATCGCGACGGGCAAAGTGGACGTGAATGACAGCGATCCGACGGCCGTCAATCCCGGAGGCGTTCCGCTGTTTCGCGGCGGGAGCCTCGTAGGCGGCATCGGAGTCACGGGAGTCGCTCCCAGCGTCGCGGAATTTGCAGCTTACACGGCGGCAACCGCGAATGGATTTGGCCCCAATCCGGCAGCGCCCGGCGTTGTGTTCATTGGCGGCGTTGTTTTGCCTTTCGTGAACCAGACAACTCGCCCGGCTGGAGTTGGCGCGGGCACTTTCACGGGAAGTTTTGTTGTGGGTCCATCGGCGAGCCCGGGAACGCCGCCGGAAGGGATGCTTGTTGCCCCCGCTGCAGGCCCGCTTGGCGGGCTTGCAGCGTCCGACGTAACCACGATCATCAACAACGCCATTGCGACAGCGAACACAACGCGCGCAGTGATTCGTCTGCCGATCGGCTCATCCGCGCGCATGGCGATTGCCGTCGCCGATCTCGACGGCACCATCATCGGCCTGTACCGCATGGCGGACAGCACGGTGTTCAGCATCGACGTGGCCGCCAGCAAAGCCCGCAACATGGTCTACTTCAACGGCGCAGCGCGGACGGCTGCCGATTTGACGGGCGTGCCATTGGGCACGGCCGTCACGAACCGCACGATTGGCTACGGCGCCCAGCCTTTTTTCCCTCCGGGAATTGACGGCAGCTCTCCCGGGCCATTTTTCAATCTCTACCTGCAGGATGTGGCGAATCCCTGCACGCAGGGTTTTCAAGTTGCCGGAGCGAATCAGAGCGGGGTTGTTTTTTTCCCGGGGTCCGTGCCGCTGTATCGCAACGGCGTGCTGATGGGAGGGCTCGGAGTCAGCGGCGACGGCGTCGATCAGGATGATTTCGTGGTTGCAGGTGGTTCGGCGGGCTTTGAAGCTCCTGCAGGGATTCGCGCGGACCAGGTCGTGTTGCGAGGCGTGCGTTTACCCTATTTGAAATTTCCATCGAATCCGACGAATTGATAGTAGAGCAGGCTTCAGCCTGTTTTATTTTGACTTCTGCCAGCGCCACAATAATCAAAACCAAACAGGCTGAAGCCTGTTCCACTCACCCCTCGCGCAATTTGTGCCCGGCCAGGTTGCCGAGGCCATCGTAGGCGGCATATTTGTAGAGTTCGGAGAGCGTGGGGAAATTGAAAACCAATTCGATGAACGTATCGATCGTGCCGCCGGATTTAAGAACGGCCATGCCGAGATGGATCAGTTCGGTCGCTCCTTCTCCGAAAATCTGCACGCCAAGCAATTGCCTGTTGTCCGGACGGAAAATCAATTTCAGCAATCCCGTGGACTCGCCGATGATTTGTCCGCGCGCGTTGTTGGCGTATTTCGCGCGCCCGACCTCGTAGCTGATCTTCCTAATCTCGCAGGATTCCGTTGTTTCGCCCACCGCGGAAATTTCCGGAATCGTATAAATTCCCATTGGCAGCTGCGACGCGAGCCGCTGTTTATAAGGAATGCCGAAGGCATGGCACATCGCCACGCGCCCCTGCTCCATGGAGGTAGACGCCAGGGCGGGAAATCCGATGACGTCGCCGGCCGCGTAAATGTGGCGGACATGCGTTTGGTAGTGATCGTTCACGTCGAGGTTGCCCCGTTGATTGATACCGAGCCCGGCTTTTTCGAGATGTATTCCGTCGATTGCGCCGCGACGTCCGGCGGCGAGCAGCGCCGTTTCCGCGACGATAACCTTGCCCGACGCGAGCGTCATGCGAACTCCGCCCGCGATGCGCTCGGTTCCCTTGGCCCGCTCCTGGAAAAGAAATTTGAGCCCCAAACTGTCCAGGCGCGCGCGCAGCAGCTCGGATATTTCAGCGTCCAGAAACGGGAGCAGGCGTTCGCGCCCATCGACGAGTGTCACTTCAACGCCCAGCGCCGTAAAAATCGATGCGTATTCGCAGCCAATCACGCCACCGCCCACGACGATCATGCTTTTCGGGATGCGGTCCATCGTCAGGATCGAATCGGAATCGAAAACGGTTTTGTCATCAAAGGGAATTTCCGGCGGGCGGTGCGGTTTGGAGCCAGTTGCAATCAAGATCACTTCCCCGCGCAGAAAGCGCGGCGGGCCATGCTCGTCGACAGCTTTTACCGTGTGGGGATCTTCAAATTGCGCCATGCCGGCGATCAATTCGATTTTGTGCGCGGCCAGGTTGGTCGCAATCTTCAAGCGTTCCGCGGAGACGACCGCATCCTTGCGGTGCATGAAGCCCTGCACAGTCAGCCCTTCGCGCAAGGAATAATCGACGCCGTACAGCCCGCGCTGCCGCAGCCCGGAAAAATACAGCGCGGATTCGCGCAGCGTCTTGCTCGGCACCGTCCCGGTATTGACGCCCGCGCCTCCCAGATTCGGTCCGCACTCGACGAGCGCCACGCGCTTGCCAAAGTAGGCCGCCTGCGCCGCACCTTTCTCTCCGGCCGGCCCCGAGCCAATTACCACGAGATCAAAAGAATCCACGACGAACCCTCCTACAGTCCGCGAAGCATGCGCGCCTGATTGTAGTGGAAGCGAAATCTCTGGTGGTGATTTTCTACGATCCGTATTCCGAGTGTTCGCTCCGTCCGGGAACTGCGAAAGTGTAGGCTAAGTATCGAAATCACTCCGCTCAAAGGCCCATCAGCGTGTTCGCAGATGAGTCGTGCCGGCCGGCGATGAGAAGGCTTGTTGGACCATTCGAAGGACTTCAGTGCGGTCACCTGTCGTGGGTTGTGCTGGGCGGATATCATGGAGCATGGCCGGAAGAATTGCATGCGCCGAAAGTCCCAGGTACTCTCCCACCCAGATGGTCGGCTGATACTCGAAAATTTCTACTTTTGTGCCGGAATCCTTCGCGGCTTCAAGATGAATCAGAAAGCTGCAATGGAATTTGGCCGGTTTCCCTTTGTAGAAATATTCGGAATCCCAGTAAATGTCGCCGGTCGGTTCGTACAAGTAGAGATCGCGCTTTCGCAGTTCGGACGGGATGCGCACATATCGTTCCACAAACGAGTCTACGCCCCGATCGAGTAAAATCTCTTCATCTGATGGAAATAAAGGATGACCCGGATCATTCTTGTGGAACAAAAAGAAGTGGTTCCATTGCACTCCTCCCGGAAATTTGTTTTGGTAGCTGCCAATCCTGTCAGGCTGGTCAAAATCCGCCCAATCATTGAACGCACTTCCGACCGCAGCGGCCGCAGCGTTAAGATCGCCCGGCAAGATTGCTGCGACGCTCTCAGCTGCGGGCCCTTGCATTTCAATCTTCTTGAATCTCGGGTATGCAGCAAGCAGCGCAAGCGAAGCCAGGAGCAGCGCAAATAATGTCGAGACGATGATCGCGGATGAGCGGTTCATGCCACAAAGCGCAGCCAGACAAGCGATAGCCCAAGACTAGCACATCTGATTTTCCGCACATATGGCCGGTTGCCAAGTCACGTGCCATTGACAACGTTTCCCGCCTCCGACATTCTAGGCGCACAAGTCAGGGCGAAAAGATTGGTTTCGAAGCCGCCCCGGACTTGAACCTCTACGGGGAGTTTTGCCGAATGTCATTGCCCAGTGAAAAGAGCCTGTCCGCACTGCTCGATGAACGCCGGACATTTCCTCCCTCCGAGGAATTCAAGCGGCGCGCCAACTGGAATGATCCTGCGGTTTACGATCGCGCGGCGAAGGACCCGGAAGGATATTGGGCGGAACAGGCCAAGAATCTGGACTGGTTTACGCCGTGGCAGCGGGTGCTGGAGTGGAAAGCGCCGTGGGCCAGGTGGTTCGTGGGCGGGAAGCTCAACGTCACTTACAACTGCGTGGACCGGCACGCGCATTCGGCGCGGCGCAACAAAGCGGCGATCATCTGGGAGGGCGAGCCGGGCGACACGCGCGTGCTGACGTTCGGAATGCTGGAGCGCGAAGTCAGTCGCTTTGCCAACGCGCTGAAATCGCTGGGCGTCGCCAAGGGTGATCGCGTTGCGATTTACATGGGCATGGTCCCCGAGCTGGCCATCGCCATGCTTGCCTGCGCGAAAATCGGCGCGGCGCATTCGGTCGTGTTCGGCGGATTTTCGGCGGAAGCGCTGCGCGAACGCATCAATGACGCGAAGGCCAAGGTATTGATCACGGCCGATGGAGCGTGGCGGCGCGGCACCGTTGTGCCGCTCAAGGCCAGCGTGGACGACGCGCTCGCTGGAACGCCGACCATCGAAAAAGTAGTCGTCGTGCAACGCGTCGGCCATCGTGTCGAGACGACTGCGCCGATTTTCATGAAGTCGGGCCGCGACGTCTGGTGGCATGAAATCGTTGCAAACGCTTCGGACGAATGCGCCGCCGAGCCCATGGACGCCGAGGACATGCTGTTCATCCTCTACACCAGCGGGACGACGGGAAAGCCGAAAGGCGTCGTGCATACCACCGCCGGATACCTCGTCGGAGTGAGCACCACGCATCGCTACGTCTTCGACATCAAGGAGGACGACGTTTACTGGTGCACTGCCGACATCGGCTGGGTTACCGGACATTCCTACATCGTGTACGGGCCGCTCGCCAACGGCACAACGACCGTCATGTACGAAGGCACGCCCGATTTTCCCGATCGCGGCCGATTCTGGGATCTCATCGACAAATACGGCGTCAATATTTTCTATACCGCACCGACTGCGATTCGCACCTTCATGCGCTGGGGCAAGGAGTTTCCGGCGAAGCACAAACTTTCCTCGCTGCGGCTGATCGGAACCGTGGGCGAGCCGATCAATCCCGAAGCCTGGATCTGGTACAACGAGACCATCGGCCGCAGACGCTGCCCCATCGTTGACACCTGGTGGCAGACCGAAACCGGCTGCATCATGATCTCTCCCCTGCCCGGCATCACTGCGACAAAACCCGGATCGGCCACGCGCCCGCTTCCAGGCGTTGCCGCGGAAGTTGTGGATGTTGATGGCAAGCCGGTTGGGCCGGGCGGTGGCGGCTACCTGGTGCTGAGCAAGCCGTGGCCCTCGATGCTGCGAACCGTGTACGGCGATCCGGACCGCTACGTGCAGAATTACTGGGCGCGCTATCCCGGAAAATATTTTACCGGCGACGGCTGCAAGCTGGACGAAGACGGCTATTTCTGGCTGCTCGGCCGAGTGGATGACGTGATGAACGTTTCCGGCCATCGCATCTCGACGTACGAGGTGGAAAGCGCGTTGGTGGATCACTCCTCGGTGGCCGAGGCCGCGGTGATCGGCAAAACACACGAAATCAAGGGCCAGGGAATTTCCGCGTTCGTAACGCTGAAGGAAGGCATCCAGGCGAGCGATAAGCTGAAAGAAGAACTGAAAAATCACGTCTCCACGAAAATCGGCTCGATCGCCAAGCCCGACGACATTTTCTTTACCGCCGAACTGCCCAAAACGCGCAGCGCCAAGATTATGCGCCGCCTGCTGCGGGATATCGCCGAAGGCCGTGTCCTCGGCGACACCACTACGCTTGCCGATCCCACGGTCATTGCCAAACTCAAAGAGCAAGCCAAGGACGAAGGCTAGGATTTTCATGTTCCCTGCCAATTTGTCTCGTGCCTCGCTTCCATGACCGGGCATAGCCGCCACAGAGTTGACGCACCGCCACGCGCCACATAACATAGTAGGTATGCTTCCCGATTCACGGCCCCCGGCTGAACTGTCTTCCGGCACAACGCTTGCCGACCGGCTTGGCCGGCCTCTGCGCAGCCTGCGCGTTTCGGTGACCGACCGGTGCAACCTGCGTTGCAATTACTGCATGCCGCAAGAAGAGTATGTCTGGCTGCCGCGGCAGGAACTGCTGACGTTTGAGGAAATTGCGCGGCTGGTCGAAGTCTTTACTACGCTGGGCGTGGAAGACGTGCGCCTGACGGGGGGCGAACCGCTACTGCGTCGCGATCTTCCGCAGCTTGTTCGTATGTTGGCGGCGAATCCGCGCATTCGCGATCTCGCGCTCACGACCAACGGTGTTTTGTTCGCAGAGCAGGGCGAAGCCCTGCGCACCGCAGGTTTGCATCGCGTGACGCTCAGTCTGGACACGCTGCGGCCGGAAAGGTTCGCGGCGCTCGCGGGCCGCGACACGCATGCCCAAGTACTTGCAGGCATTGCAGCTGCGCAGCGATTGGGCTTCCCGAAGCTCAAGCTGGATACCGTCGTGTTGCGCGGCGTGAACGACGACGAGCTCGCCGATTTGATCAAGTATGGCCGCGGCCTCGACGCCGAAGTGCGCTTCATCGAATACATGGATGTGGGCGGCGCAACGGAATGGTCGCTCGAAAAAGTTTTTACGCGCGCCGAAATGCTTGACCGGCTCACGAAACGCTATGGAACGATCACGCCGCTCAACGAAAATTCCTCCGCGCCCGCAGAGCGTTTCCGGCTTCCCGACGGCACGGTGTTCGGCATTATCGCTTCGACTACGACCCCATTTTGCAGGAGCTGCGACCGCAGCCGCCTGACCGCGGATGGGTTCTGGTATCTGTGCCTATACGCGCAAGCCGGGATCGATCTCCGCCAAATGCTGCGAGCAGGCGCACCGCCCGAGGAGCTGGCCGCACGCATCACCTCTGTCTGGCGGGCGCGCACCGATCGCGGCGCGGAGTTGCGCGCAGCCACGGGACAGCGCGGCGTTCTGGTCGGGATCGAACAGCTTCGCCAGGATCCTCACCTCGAGATGCACACCCGCGGCGGGTAGGGTTTAGTAGGACCGGCTTCAGCCTGTCGCACTTTTCGATGAACTCCCAACAAAACCAGACAGGCTGAACCCCGTCCTACTACAACGTAAAGCTCGTATAAACCGAAGTACGCACCGCGTTCGTGAACAGATGATCCGCCCAATAGCGGCCGAACCGCCAGCCGATTTCCCACCGGTCGCTAATTCTCTTGACCTTGTACGCCATCGCCGCATCGAGCTCCCGGCCATAGTGCATGTGCATATTATCTGAATGGTAATCGTAAAAAATTACCGTGCCAATCGCCCCGCCGAGGAATCGGATCGGTCCAGTCGCGTTCAGGTACCGCGCTTCGAGTCCACTGGCGGCCCCCAGGACCGGGTTATTAATAAACAAGTCCGTCCAGCCGTTAAAGGGAGGCGCGGCCGGAGTGGTCAGAAGGTCCGTTGCAATATGCCCCGCCAAAAAAGCGTAACCGGCCTTAAGGCCAAACCCGCGCCAGCCCGGGCCGAGTTCTCCCAGGAAATAGTTGGCATCGACGTGATTCGGGTTCGATCCGTAATTCTTCTGTTTCGCGTATTCCGCGGTGTAGATGACGCTCCAATCCTTGTCCAGCACGTAGGGCCCGGTCAGCCGCGCTCCGTAGGTCTGAGTGGAATTGGAGAATTGCGTCGGCCGGTGGTAGTCCAGGAGCAAGCCGTAGAGGGCCACCCTGGCTTTGTCCGGTTTGCGCCAGACCAGGTTCCAAAGATGTGAATGCATGGGCTGGGAGCCATCGATGGCGTTGTAGCCGTCGACACGATAAAGCCGGTTGATGAACGCATAGGTAATGGAAAGATTCAGCGGTAATTCCGCGTCCAATCGCGCCGCATCGAAGGTTCCGTGAACCTGGCGCCAGTTGGAAATGCTCAGAAAGCGGCCGTCGTTCAGCGCAAGCTCCTGTCGGCCAACGGTGATCGCGAGTTCTTTGTTCGAAACTTCATGCGTCCATTCCACGTATCCCTGATTCAATTCCAGGCTCTTTGGATCGAGGATGGTTGGGCGGTTGGGGAGATTCTGAGAAGGGAGCGCAGGAACATTGTAATCGGCAGGTCCGGTTACGGCGACGGCTTCTCCCTGGGCGAGCGCGGAAAATCCGTGGAACGACGCTGTTTGGTAACCGAGGGCCGTCCTAAGGGTCGGTGCATAAGCGGGCGCCGTAAAAGGCGCGCCGTCGCGTTCATACGCCTCGAAGCGGAAGCGAACGCTGAACGTGATTTTCCCTTCCTTAAGGAAAGACCAGAGCGAGCTGAGTGGAGCGGGTTCTTGCGGCGCCTGACTCTGCGGGACCGGGTCCTGTGCCGCGACGCGAGGCGGAGTGGCAGTCCAAAAAATCACGCCAAGGGGAAGAGCGACAATTCTCAGGGCCCATTTCAGCTTCATAATCGCTTGGCCTTGCAGGGCGCAGGCAAGTGTTCCGGCTCGTAAAAGTCCTTAAGATTTTCGATGGAACACACATGCCAGCAGCTATGAGCAGAAAGTCCCATTCAAGTTCACCCGTGCCACATATCCTACCTCAAGCCAGCACTCCCCTGCATGGCATTGGAGTTCGAGTGATATTGTCCAGGCTCCGCAATGACTGCGCGGGATTGACAGGCCGAAAGAGAATCTCAAATCCCGGCATACAGGACAGAGGAGGACAAAGCAGGAGGAGTATTGCTTACAAATGCTACTCAGAACGAGGATGAATGCGAGAATAAAGGTGCGTAGCTCAGACCACTGCCTCTGTAGTCCACACGGAGACGCGGTCACGCCCTTCGCGTTTTGCACTATACAATGCCTGGTCAGCAGCTCTCAGAACGTCGCCAAGCGAAGTACCGTGGTCCGGAAAAAGAGCGATTCCCATCGAAACACTGACCGCTCCCAAAAGCTGGCCGGCATACTCGACGCTGAGTTGTTTCACTTGCTTGCGCAGGATCTCGGCCCTGTGCAAAGCCCCGGTTAAGTTGGAATCGCTGAGCACAAGGGCGAACTCTTCTCCACCGTAGCGGCAGGCGATATCCTGGCCTCGCGTGTTCCTTTTCAAGAGATCTCCGAGGGCACGAAGAAGCGTGTCGCCAGCCTGATGACCAAACGTATCGTTAAACCGCTTGAAGTGGTCGAGGTCCATCATGACGATCGCGACCGAGGACTTGCTTCGATTGGCCCGGCTAAACTCCCGTTCCACGGATTCTTCCATGTAGCGGCGATTGAAGAGTCCCGTCAGCGGATCGCAAATCGATTGATTTTTGAGACTCTCTTTTAATTTTAGATTCCCGAGCGCCAATGCTATCTGCCTGGCCAGCACTCCCGCCAACTGGCGGACGTCATCGCTGGAGGATCGAGCCATGGGCTCCGTCTGATCTTGACTGGCTCTCATTTGCAAACTCACGATTCCAAGCGCTTCGTTTTGCGCCATGAACGGAATGCAAAGTGACTCCATCACACCCGCCGGGTCGATGTGGCGGCAAGGCGCTGTCCTTTGCCCCCTCCGGAATGACTGCGGCTGGCCTTGACGCAATGCCCAACAGTCGTCCGGGGCGAACACTCGTTCTCCACCGCCGGCATTACCCCATTCGGCAACGGTCTCCACCGCTGTTCTGGAGGCGCTGGTTATGCACAACGTGCCTGCCCATAGTGAAAACAATTGTTCGGCAACATTGCCAATCTCGACGTAGGCCTCCTGCGCACTCTTACAAGTCTGAAGCCGGCCTCCCATTTCGCTCAGGAGATTGATTTCCCTCGAGCGCCGCTCCAATTCCTGCACTTTCTCAGCCAAGTCCCGGTTGGCATTCTGCAGCTGGATTTCCGTCTCTACACGGTCGGTGACATCCTGGACGCTTCCCACCAGTCTCACAGGTTTATGGGTAATCGGATCGAAGATGATATCGCCGCGGCCATGTATGCTTCGAACCGACCCGTCCGGACGTACTACCCTGAAATCGATACCGTATGGCTTGGCTTCACGGACGGCGTCATTCAGCGCCTGCCGCACTTGCTCCCTGTCATCCGGATGAACTAATCGGAAGAGAGTCGGCCGGGACGGTTCGATCCCTCCTGGCTGATATCCGTGAATCCGATACACTTCGTCAGACCAACGCACCGGGTTCTTTTCCGGTTCTTCGAAGTTGACCAGATCGATCTCGACGCTTCCAAAATGGGCGATGCGCTGCGCAGCCGCCAGGTTGGCTTCGCTTTGCCGCAACTTTTGTTCTGCTTCCTTTCGCCTGGTAATGTCCCGGTGCAGGCCAACGATCCCCACTACCGTATCGCTCTTGTCGATCAGGGGAACCTTGGTGGTGTGAAGTATTTTCACTTTTCCGTCCGCGTCCACCGCCGTTCGCTCCGACTCGATCGCTGCCCCGCCCGATCTCATCACGTTCAGGTCATCCGTGTGCAAGGCGACGGCTCGCTCCTTCGGGAATAAATCGAAAGCGGTTTTTCCCAATAATTCGTCGGGGGACTTCATCCCATGAAGGTTGGCGAAAGCTTTGTTCGCGAGCGTGTAGCGGCCTTCGATATTCTTGGCAAAAATGCTGTCGGGAATATTGTCAGTCACCGTGCGCAGGACATTTCGCTCAAGAGCCAGTTTTTTCTCCGCCTGGGCGTGCAGCGAAATAACCCGATCGAGCCTCCGGGTCGAGTAATAAGTCCCAATCACAGCGGCGAATGTTCCCATGCAAATGGTCACGACTTGGTGCTGCGTGGAGTTCAAGAAAGGGAAGAAGAAATGTTCCAATCTTATAAATGTGGTCAATACCGCGGCGACGAGAAGCGCCACCCAGGCGAGGCCTGCCCAGTCGGCGGCGCGGCCGAGACGGACCCCGACCTCAGGTTCCGAGAAATCGGGCTTCGGCTCTCCAGGCGCTTTGATCGTATCCATAGAACGCGATGACCTAGCTCCGCCAACATGTAGCTGCGGTCTACAGAGGAAGGTTCTTCTATAGTACTGCGGCAAATGCGAAACGATGGAAAACCTTATCTGATGTGTGATTAAACAGCTAATTGCAGGCAAGAATGGGTTGCGCCACTTCTTAGCGAGGCCGCTGCATGTGGCATTGCGAATGACTGCGCTTCGAGTGAATCAGTGGCGGCTCACGCCTTTGCTGGAATGTAGTCATCGCGGAATCGACGGCAGGTTCAAAATCGCCGCAAATCACTGTATAGTTTAGCGATGCCGTTCAGCACAAAAACACGGAGGCGGTTGCGATCCTGGCGCACGCGCCTGCGCGAAATCCGCGGCGTCGTGAAAGGGCTCGTCTCGACCCGGCACCCACTGCTGGTGCACATCATTCCGATCCGGCGCTGCAATCTGGCCTGCACGTACTGCAATGAATTCGACGATTTCTCGAAGCCGGTGGACACCGCGGAAATGATTCGCCGGATCGACCGTCTGGGAGAACTCGGCACGGCGGTCGTCACGATCAGCGGCGGCGAACCGCTCTTGCATCCGGACCTCGACCTGATCATTGCGCAGATGCGCAAAAACGGAATCCTTTCCGGGATGATCACGAACGGTTATCTCCTCACCGCCGAACGCATCGAGCGGCTCAATCGCGCGGGCCTCGAATATTTGCAGATCAGCATCGACAACGCGGTGCCCGATGAAGTCTCGAAAAAAAGCCTCAAGGTGCTCGACCAGAAATTGAAGCTGCTGGCCGACCACGCCGTCTTTCAGGTGAACATCAATTCCGTGCTGGGGAGCGGGGTGAAAAATCCGGAGGACGCGCTCCAGGTGGCCCGCCGCGCGCAGGAACTGGGCTTCACCAGCACCGTCGGCATTCTGCACGACGGCCAGGGACAACTGAAACCACTCGGCGGGCGCGAGATTGAAATCTTTGAAGAGATCATGGCCATGGGCAAGCGCGGCTTTTCACGCATCAACGGATTTCAGCACAATATCGCCAAGGGCAAGACGAACGACTGGCGGTGCCGCTCCGGCTCGCGCTACCTCTACATTTGCGAGGACGGGCTGGTGCACTGGTGCTCACAGCAGCGCGGATATCCGGGAATCCCCCTCGAAAAATACACCGCCGAAGATCTGCGCCGCGAATACTTCACCAAAAAGCATTGCGCGCCGCTCTGCACGGTGTCCTGCGTGCAGCAGATCGCCGTCGTCGACAACTGGCGCGGGCCGCAAACGCTGAAGCCCGTCGCCGCTCCGCCGTCTTCGCCGGAATCGCTCGTGCAGCTGCGGTAAGGCAGTGGCTGGTGACTAGTGACTGGTGCAAACCCCGGCGTTCTTCTGTGTTTTCCCTGTGCCCTCTGTGTTCTCTGTGTTAAAAGCCTTTGAATTTTTGTGCGCCTCGCACGTCGTAAAACCCTTCAACTGAGCAGGGCGGATCCCCTTCTGAATTGACCAAGGGCTAGGAACGCGCGTGAATGGAATGTTCAGAGCGCGCCGCCTCGTCAATCTGTTCCGCCCGCGGCGGGACCAACGCCTTCCGCCCTAGCCAGGGTTTGAGCACACGTTTCCACCACATGAGCATCCCTGTAAGGAACAGGACCGCGGGCGCCAGTCCAACTACCGTCCAAATAATTTTCACCCAGATGTCCGCGAACCGGCCGAAATGCGCCTTCGCGAGCCAGGACAATACCAGATCCCCAAAGCGCAGGTTCCTGCTGGACGCATTCAGCGGCTCGAGGAAGTCGACGACAGCGTTGAACTTGGTTGGAATCGAGAGATAAATTCCCGTGACCGCCCACATGAACGAGAACGCTAAAGTCCAGAATCCAAGCGCGCTGTGCAGCGTCCAGTTAAATCCCTTGGGATTTGTTTTCCAACGAAAACTGAGGCTGCGGCCCCAGGTATCAATCCCAGGCCACCAGATGACGGCGCCCGTGAGAACGAGCAGCATGGTGAAAATTCCCCCGGCGGCATTGATCAGGCGCCCTGCCTGCGCAAGCAGAAGATTGTCGTGCAGATCCGCGAGCCACAGGACAAAGCGAAATCCGAATCGAACGGAATCGCCCAAATCGGCGCCCGTGTAGGGATTGAACAGGCGCTGCAATTTTTTGTCGCGGCGCTCCAGGGTGATCTCGGCGGCCTCGTCGGGATTTTTTCGCAGGAACACTTGGGTCACGTCGTATTCGGGATAAGCCCGCTTCGCCGCTTGCCCGAGTTCATCCACGTTCATCCGCGCACCCGGCCCGGCGGCCACGCGCGGCTCGCGTGCCAGCGACCTCACCATTTCCCGGCGGAAAACCAGCGCGGAGCCGGTCACGCTCATGAGCAAAATGTATATGCCAAGCCCGATTCCGGTCCACAGATGCACTTGAAAAAGCGCCCTGCGCAGCCAGACATTCTGCGGGCGTTTCTTCCACTTTTCCCAGGCGCTCATGCGCGTATCACCATTGACCGCGTATTACACCACAATCCGGGGCGTATCGCTCACTCTCCGATAGGCGCGCGCGAGGTGCGCGGCTGGTGTTATGCTGCGCCAGCCTTGATTTCCAAAGCTTCCTTGTGAGATGACTTCGCTGCCGAAGAGGAGAGTGCCATGGATAACCCAGCCTCAATGTTCATCCTGATCCTGTTAATCCTGGTTGCGTTTATTATCCTGGGCACGCTGCTCGGATCGTTCTTCACAATCAACACGGCCGAGCGCGGGGTGGTGGAGAGATTCAACAAGTTTTCCCGCATCGCCGGGCCGGGCCTCTCCCTGAAGTTGCCGTTCGCCGAGACCGTGCACCGCGTGGACATGCGCGTGCAAGAACTCCCTTTCAAAATCGAAACGAAAACGAAAGACAACGTGTTCGTGGTCATCCCGGTCTCGGTCCAATATCAGGTTCTTGCGGACAAGGTCAGCGACGCGTACTACAAGCTGACCGACCCGCAAAAACAAATCGAGTCGTACGTCTACAACGTCATCCTTGGCCACGTGCCGAAATTGGCGCTCGACGAGGCCTACCTCGAAAAAGATCAGATTGCCAAGGCGGTCAAGGACGAGCTCGACGCCACCATGGAAAATTTCGGCTTCTCCATCGTGCGCGCGCTGGTTACCGACATCGTGCCGGACGCCCGCGTGAAGACGGCCATGAATGAAATTAACGCGGCGCGGCGCGAACAGGAAGCGGCCCTGGCGAAAGGCGAGGCGGATAAAACCATCGCCGTGAAAAAAGCCGAAGCGGAGGCAGAGAGCAAGCGCCTGCAGGGCGAAGGCATCGCCGCGCAGCGCAAAGCCATCATCGCCGGACTGAAGGAGTCCGTGGAGGATTTCCAAAAAGTTGTTGAGGGCACGACGGCGCGCGATGTCATGACGCTGGTGCTGCTCACGCAATATCTCGATACCCTAAAAGAAATCGGCGCTTCAGCGAATACCAATACGCTCATGCTGTCCCACGCGCCGGGGGAGATGAAAAATCTCCGCGACCAGATCAGCCAGGCCATCGCGGTCGGCGATCTGATCAGCGACAATGTCGGGAAAAAGCCGTGAGGGGTGATTGGTGATTAGTGACTGGTGAAAATCCCACAACCGGCTCCGGCAGATTCCGTGCCCTCGATGTTCTCTGTGTCCTCTGTGTTAAAAGCTTTTCCGGTCCTGGCGCGCCCCTCTGTCCCGCGAAGCTACCTATTTCAGGTGGCCGAATGTTCCGCAGCGGCGCGTTCGATGTTGGCGTTGATTTCGCCTCCGATCAGGAATGCCAGTCCTGAAACGTATAGCCAAACCACAAGGATGATCAAGGCTCCGAGAGATCCATAAATTGCAGTGTACGTGTTGATGTATCTCAGGTAAACGCGAAACCCGGCAGAAGCGACGAGCCACAACAGCCCGCCGAACACCGATCCTGGCGTGATCCAATACCAGCGTCGATTCCGTGCGTTCGGCCCGCAAGAGTAAATCAGCGCGTACGAGAAGGTCACGAATAGCGCGGCCAACGGCCATTGAAGCGCCTTCCAAATCAGGACCATTGCCGAAGCGAACTGTAGCTCTTCCCCGATCCAATCAATCGGAATCCCGCCCACCAGCACAAGGCACAAGGCCGCAAAAATCAAAATCGAGATCACCAGCGTCAAAGCGAGGGCGATTGCCCGCACCTTAAACCAGGAACGATCCTCCCTTGTGCGATAGGCCACGTTCAGCGTGGAAATCATCGAAGCCACTCCCCCGGAGGCGAACCACAGCGCCAAAAGAATGCCGAGCGTCAACTTTCCTCCATTCGCGGTCTTGGCCAGTTCCTCGGTTGTATTTTTCAAAAGTAGAAATGCCAAGGGAGGCAGAAACGTGGCGAAGTAACTCAGCAGGCCGGTCCTCAATTGTATGCTTTGGGAAGCGAACAACCCGAACATTGCAAGCAGAAAAACCAAAAACGGGAAGAGCGCAAGCAGGAAATCGAAAGCGAGTCCGGAAGCGCGCCCGATCAGGTCATCATCGATAGCGTCATAAACCACGCGCCTCGAAAGTTCCCAGGGTGTCAATCCACCCAATTTCCAGATCGTTTTGTAATTTTGCCCGCCGCTGGGAATGGAAGGCGTCATATAGGCGATTGGATGAAATTTTCTGACCGCGTTCACGCAAACGATACGTTCATCACAACGCGACTACTTGTTCAGCAGCGGAATATCTTTGCCTTTGGGCGGCATCGGGATCGACTTCAGGTACGCGTAGATATCGGCTAGGTCCTGCTCCGGAAGCGCCTTGCTGGTGTAGGGAGGCATTTGATTGGTCGGCTTTCGAACGTAATTCTGGAATCCTTCGAAAGAAAGCTGCGGAGGGCCGATGCGCGCCGCGCCGGTTTGCGCCGCGCCCTGGCCTTGCCGGCCGTGGCACTCATAGCAGCCGTCACTCATGAAAAGTTTTCTTCCGTTTTGCGCATTTCCGTTGGGAGGAGCGTCGGAAGATTGTTGGGCTCGCGCCACCGGAAATCCAAAAAGCAGCGCCGCAAAAACAAAAAGAAATAATGCCAGAAGTCTTCCCGGCCTGCCTGCATGGCTGGCGGTCAAATCCATTCTTTGTTTCGGGTGCGCTTTCGCACGCCGCTCAGCCCATCTCATCACGCGCATCTCCTTTTCGCGGGCGTCAATGCTTGATTATCGAGGCTGCGTGACCACATCCACCAGGGCCGGTTCGCCGCGCTTCACCACTTCGATGGCCCGCTTGATCGCGGGGCCCAGGTCTTTGGGGTCCGAGATCGGTCCTTCGCCGTACATGCCCATGCTCTCCGCGAGCTTGGCATAGGACACATCCGGGCCGGTGATGGTCGTCCCGGTGCCGCAGTTGGCGATGCCGCGGCTGTGACGGTCGGCCATGATCTGCACCTGCATCACTTCCTGATGATAGGCGCGGTTGTTGTGCATGATGTGCAGCACGGGAATCTTGTGGTGCGCCGCGGTCCACAAAATCCCGGGAGCGAACATCAGATCGCCGTCGCACTGGATGTTGACCGTCAGGCGCCCGTACTTGCGATTGGCAAGCGCTGCGCCTGTCGCCGCCGGAGCGTTGTAGCCGATTCCGTAGCCGCCCGCGCCTCCGATGTATTGGTAATGCTTGTCCATGTTCCAAAGCCGCTGCGGCCACTTGCTGACGAACGTCGTGGCGCCCACGAGCGACCAATCCTCATTCTGAATTTGCCCCCACAGCTCCATGCACAGGCGCGCCGTGCTGATCGGGCTCGCGTCCCAGGCAAAGGCCGCCGCGTCCCGCGAACGCTCCAGCGCCTGCAGGTGCGCCGCATTGAGCCGCACGCCGCGATCCTGAAAGGCGCGCTTGCGGTCATCCGTCGCGAGGCGTTTTACCGCTTCGGTCAAGGAGGGCAGCGTGGCCTCGGAATCCGCCGCGATGGCCATATCCACTTCGGTAAACCGCTGGAAATCCTGGTAGTTCGCCTTGATGTAAAGATCGTCTGAACTGATGGTGAGAAGCTTGGCGTTCGGCTTGGTGCCCGGCCGCGAAGTCCGTTCGATCTGGTCGCGATAGGTATGCGTGATGCCGTAAAAATCGGCAACGTCGAGGCCCAGAATCACATCCGCATCAGCCACGGCCGCGCGTGCCCGGTCGGATTGATTGAGCGGGTGACGCGTGGGGAAATTCATCCGGCCAGCCTGATCGACCACCGAACATTGCAGCGCCTCAGCCAGGTCCACCAGGCACGCCAGACCCGCGGGCGTTCGCGCCGTGCGGTCGGCAAGAATGACGGGATTCTCCGCCGCAACCAGTAGCCGCGCCACTTCGGCGACAGAGCCTGAATCTCCTACGGGCGGCATTTCCGTTGTCAGTTTCGCGGGGCGGATCTTCGAGTCGGAAGGGATCGGAGTTTCTTGCAGATCGCCGTCCGCCACAAGAACGACAGGCAACGTTGGCGGCGTCATCGCCACTCGATAAGCGCGAGCCGCCGATTCGGCAAAATGCTCGAGCGAAATGGGCAGATCGTCCCACTTCGTGAAATCGCGCACGATCGCCGCGGCGTCCTGCACGCTGTGAAACCACTCCACGCCCGGCGCGCGCTTGGTCACATCGATGATGTTCCCCAGAATCACATAGACGGGCACACGATCGCAGTAGGCGTTGTAAATGGCCATGGCCGCGTGCTGTACCCCGACCGTTCCGTGGGCCAGGACCGCCAGCGGCTTGCTCTCCACTTTGTAATAGCCGTGAGCCATGGCCACCGAGGACTCTTCGTGGCAGCAGGTGATGAATTCGGGGCTTTTATTACCACCATAGTTAATAATCGATTCGTGAATTCCCCGAAAGCTCGACCCCGGATTCGCGCACACATATTCAAACCCCAGCGACTTGATCACGTCCACCATGAAGTCCGACCCCGTGCGATCTGCAGTCAGGACTTCCGCTCCCGAAGGAACTTCCGCTTCGGCCGCTGGAGACATCGGCGGAGGAACAGCGCGCCTCGGTTCGGCCGACTTCGCCGCTACTGCCGCTGGTGCCGCCGCCAGCGCCGCGGCCCCTGCGGCTGCGCCCTTCAGGAAATTTCGGCGATCGACAACTGGCTTAGTTTGCTTGGCCATGGGTTTGCACCTCAGTTTCGCGCTGATTTATACCTTATATCACATGCAATGAGAGGGATGCCACAGCCCAGGGCGGCTGGTTTTCATCATGAACCAGTCACCGTTCCTACGTTACCCCCTCATTTCGCTAACAGTGGGATGCCCCCGCCATTGCTATCCCGGAACACTGTCCCTCGGCGGCGTTGACGCTCCCCTGCCGGGGGGATATGTTCGATAGGAAGGCCGTGCGGAGTGCCGGCGTTTCCCCCGGGCGATTCTGCCTAGGCGCCAGCGCCTCCTGAGCACTGTAAGGATTTACGCCAGTCCCGCGTCTGCACTGCTTGTTGACCAATATCGACCCGGTCATCAGCAGGCGCTGTACGCCCGCGCGTCAAACATAAGTGACCACCCTAACCAAAGCGGGCCGCTACGATCTCCGTGAAGAATTGGGCCGCGGCGCCATGGGCGTGGTATTTCACGGGTTCGATCCCGTGATCGGCCGGGATGTCGCCGTCAAAACATTGCGCTTGTCCGAAGCCGGGACGGGATTGTCGCGCGAAGAATTGATCGGCCGATTCCAAACCGAGGCGCGCGCGGCTGGCCTGCTGACCCATCCTAACATCGTCGTGGTCTTCGACGCCGGCGAGGAAGATGGACTGTTCTACATCACCATGGAGTTCGTTGAGGGGCGCAGCCTGCAGACTCTCATCGACGCGCGACAGCCCTTCCCTGTGTCCCGCGTCTTAAAGCTGATGGAGCAAGTGTGCTCCGCGCTGGATTTCGCGCACCAGCATAATGTCGTGCACCGCGACATCAAACCAGCGAACCTCATGCTGACTTCGGACGACACCGTCAAGATCACTGACTTCGGCACCGCCAAGATTCTTCAATTCGGCACGGCGCAGACAGCGCACGTGATGGGAACGCCCTCCTATATGTCGCCCGAACAAGTGAAGGGCAAGCCGGTCGACGGACGGTCGGACATTTTTTCGCTGGGCGTAATCCTGTACGAATTGATGACCGGAGAGAAACCGTTTCCCGGGCAGAATATCACCACGGTCATCTACAAAATTATCAACGAAGAGCCGATACCCCCGAGGTCGCTCGACTCTTCCATACACCCGGGACTATCAGCAGTGATCACTCGCGCGCTTGCTAAGGAGCCCGCTGCCCGCTATCAGAGTTGCCATGAATTCCTGAATGCGCTGAAGAATTTCCACGAAATGATTGGGCCCGAACCGACCGTGAGAAGGTTGCCAACCAGTTCGCAACCTGCGCAGGGAACAAACCGGCCCGTTGCTCAACCGACCCGCGCCGCGACTGTTCCGATGGTTCCTGCCTCCTTTGAGGCGGACCCAACCGCCCAATTCATGTTGCCCGTGGCAGTGGAAGAGAAATCCTCGAAAAGGCCCGGGGGCCTGCTGCTCACGCTCATTTTGCTTGGCATCATTGGCTATTCGGGATATCGCGTCTACCCGCCGCTGGTGGATTTATGGCAACGCGCCCGTGAACCAGTGGAAGCGCCGGTAAATCCGGCAAAGGCGGAATCGGCGCCGCAGCCGTCAAATCCGGAAAACTCCAATCCTAAGCCGGATATCCAATCCGAGGACACGCCGCAGACTACTGCGCCGGCGCCGGCAACCGCTGCAGCGCCAGTGGAAAAATCGGCCCAGCGGGGTGCTCCGCAACCCATGGCCGCGCCCGGCACTGACACATCCGTGAAGCCTTCCGAGCCTGCTCTCGCGCCAACCATCAGCCCAGCCATCAGCGTTGAAAAGCCCATCGCGCCGCAAAAACCGGCCCCTCCCGCGGGACCCTCCCCGGCGCATCTGCTTGAAACAATATTGCGCAGCGAATTAGCTGGGACTTCCCTTGCAGACAAATTGACGATACAGGCTACCGCGAACGCTCTTACGCTTTCCGGCTCACTGACCCTTGCCGAGCACCGCGCCCTCCTAAACGACCTGCGTACCGTTCCACCCGGGGTCCGAGTGATCGACGACACTGGGTATACGGAGGACCCGAAAGCAACCCCCGCGCCCGCTTCCGCGGGCTGGATCTGGGTGCGATCGTCACCGCCAGGCGCCAGAATTCTTGTGGACGGGGAGGAGACTGGCCTCCGTACTCCGGCACGTTTGGAATTGCAAGTTGGAGAACACGAGGTACGTTTGGTGCGCCGAGGATTTGGGAGCGCCCACAGGAGCGTGCTCGTGAATCAGGGCCAAACCATGCAAATGACAGAGACCCTGGCGACGGAACAACCATTTTAAAGTGTGATACTTGCGCAGATCTTAAAGGTGCGTGGAGAATGGGGTTGAGGCCCAAAAGATGACCTGGTTTTCCTGTAAACTCACCTCCCGCCTTTGTAACGATTCTACCCGCATCATCCTGTTCTGTTAATTCTTAGGCCTCCGACGCTCAGCAATCCACTTTTTTTCAACTGCTTGGTGGCACATGCTGACGGCAGGCGGCTTGCTCTTAGAGTTGGATATCAGTACGTCCGATTGCATGCGGCGCCATGAGGCTTACCGCCTTAACGAACCTGAAAAGAGCAGTTTGCGGCTAGTCCGGGTACCTTGACGCCATTTCAGGCAGGAACTATCTTCAGAATGAAAGTCCTCGACAATTCGAAGGTCAAACCGAGCGAAGATGTTCCCGTTGTAAGCGCCATTCCCATTTCGCCGCGCAAGCCGGGACCCGTTCACGCGGAAGTTGTACCTGTTCGCCCGGCATTTTCAAATGCCGAAACGGCCATCATTTTCTTTCTCCGGCAATTCCGCGTGTTGTTGGGCGCGGCGCGGCTGTATCAACGAAACCATCCGCGGCTGATGGAGAGTCTAGCCTCCACGGAACAGCAGTTAAGGATCGCCCTGGCTGCGCGATCTCCCCTGGTCGTAGCCGTGGAGCCGAGAGGAATGATCCTTCCCCGCCAGGAAGGCAGCGCCGTCGAGTTGTTGCACGACCCTCGCGGCGAATTGCGCACTCTTGCGGAAGAGCTTCTGCGCAGCGGGATTTGCTCGCTCCTGTTTACACATCCGATCAACGTCGGCGAATTGGATTTACTCGCGCATGAAATCAGCCAGGTTCCGCGCAGCGCTAGTCCGGGCGATACCACGTCGCGAAAATTGTGGGACAACTGGATCAGGAACCGGGGCGTGGTGGGGATTCGTATCAATATCCCGACCGAGCGGCGCGATTCCCTGCTTCTGGCAAGCCTGATGTCCGCGGTTTTGGCTTACGACGATGCGCCGCAACATTCCTCCCACTCTCACGTAGTGCGGAAGATGCCGGAGGCGAGCTTCGAGCAGGTGGTGGCCACTTTGCGCGTATTGGCGAAATTGGCGCCGCCCAACGATCCGGAAATGCAACCCTCGACCGAGAATGTTGCCCGGCGCTTTCATTCCGTTGTTTCGGGAAGCGAACAATTCTGCATCTCCCTGATTGTGTACGGAGTCTCGCACGTAAAGCCGCGCGAGGGCGAAACACTGGAGCCGTATCTGGAGAGGCTCACCGACGAGTTGGTCCTGGCGTTTGTGAAACAGGAATTCAATGCGGGCCGGACAACTCCCCCGGGACTCGCGTCCTTGCTCGTGCGCCTCGACCAGGAGCGCGGCCAAAGCGACAACACCGCAAATGGCCGGATGGGCGGGTCGCAGCACGACGAAGTGCGCGTGTCGGCTTTATGCGAGAAATTCTGGAACTCGTTGCCCGCGCGAGTGAAGGGCAAGACGCTTCGCAGCCGCGACGCATGGTGCGTGCCCGCCAGCGTGGTGACTCGCTACCTCGAACCGCTGGCCATCGCCGCGGAAAAAAAGAAAGCCGATGCGGCCGGGCGCGAGGGACGCGCTGTGCTGCTGGCCTACGCGCGTTGCCTCCAATCGGAGGAGAGCAAGGCACGGCGCGCCGTGGCCGCGGGCCTGGCGGAAATCGCGCCGCAAACGGAACGATTGTGGCCGCATCCTTCGGCGGCCGATTTCGGTCGGGGCATTGTTCAGGCTCTTCTGCTGGAAAATTCGCCGGGAATCGCGGGACTGCTTTCCGCGGCAGTTGAGAAGCTGGCCTGCACTTCGTTGGTGAAGCGTGAATACGCGGAATTCGAGCGCATCCTTGATGCGCTGGAAGCCGCGCCGCGGGACGACGAACACGCGCATATTGCAACCCTGGTCGGCCGCATTCTCAGCGATGAGCAATGGCTGTACCTGGTGGACGAAGCCCTTTCCAACCGCCCACTCAACCCGGTCATTCCTCGATTGTTAAAGAGGTGCCCGGACCGCCTGATCGATCGCTTGGGCCTGCTGCTGACCGCCGCCAACGGTCTGAATTCTCTTCCTGCGATGGTGCGGTTGATCCACGGCACGGGCGAGCCGGTGCTGGGCGCTCTGGAGACCCGATTGTACGAGGCGCGACGGCAACGCACCGCGACCGCCATTCAGCTGCTTGCGTCCGCGGACCCGAAACGTCTGGCGAGCGCGCTGCCCAGGGCCCTGGCGAGTTGGGAATGGAGTCTGCAGGATCTGGCCGCGACGGAATTGATGAAGTGGACGAATCCACCGGTGGTAGCGGCGACGGCGCAGGCATTTCTGGCCACTCTGGCCGAAGCGCACTCGATGGTTGTGCCCTGCATGATCGACCAACTGGGAATCGCGCACGAGACTGCGGCGGTTCCTTTGCTGCTTCTGATTGCTGAAGGAGAGCATGCGGCCCTGCGTGACATTTATTTCCGGATCAAGGCCATCGAGGCGCTGGGCAGAATGCGCGTGCCGGAAGCGGCCCCGGCGTTGCTGCGGATGGTGAGGGAGCGCAACGGCCTGGCCCATGACGAACCGGCGGCTCTTCGTTCGGCGGCCGAAGAAGCGCTTGCACTGCTCGAAAATCGTCCGTCATCCGCGCGCGCTCGATTGGCGGAAGGCGCGCGGACGAAATCCAGTGGGGCCTACTCACGGCCTCGCCGGTATGTTCGCGCGCGCTTGCAGAATCCCATACCAGCGGTGTTCATCGGAACTCGCAGCGGGCCCGCGCGCGTTCGCATCATCGCGCTCGGGGGAGCTTTCCTCGAAACCGAACAGCGCCTGGCGCCGGGAGACTCCATGCAATTGGAAATTCGGACTGGGCTTCGCAGCATTCAATCCACCGCTGTCGTGCGCAACATTACGGCGGCTGGGGCAGGCGTCGAATTTGTTCATTTGAAGCCGCGCGACCGTGAGCGGCTGCGGCGACTCATCACGCAGTTAGTCAAGTAGAATTCCCCGACGAACACGATTTTCCTAAGAACAAGAATTCCGGCGCTGGTTCCAGTAGCGCAGGCTTCAGCCTGTGGGTTTTGCGCCTTGCAATTGCGAAACCCCACAGGCTGAAGCCTGCGCTACTAGAATCGGAATCTGATCCATCAATCTTCTTCGGAATTGGGCGTGGAGAGCAGGGGGCGGGGAAACGTTTCGACGGGTTCGATTTGCGGGACGTCCGCGCTGCCGACGCCCATTTCTCTAAATTTGCGTGCGGAGGGGATCAGGCGGCTGTCAAAAGAGGCCACGGCATTGTTGTAGGCTTTGCTGGCGCGTTCCAAGCCCTTGGCGATTTCGGAAAGGTGCTCGGCGAACTTCACCACACGGTCGTACAATTCCTTGCCCAGATCCTTGATGCGCTCCGCGTTTTCGGCAACCAGTTGCTGTTTCCAACCGTACGCAACGGCTCTCAGCAGCGCGATCAGCGTTGTGGGGCTGGCCAGTACGACGCGCTTATCGATGGCATCCTCAATGAGCGTGCGGTCCTGCTCGAGCGCCGCGCTGAAAAAAGATTCTCCGGGAACGAAAAGAACTACGAATTCAGGCGTGGGTTCAAACTGCTTCCAATATTCCTTCCCCGATAAACCTTTGATGTGATCGCGGACCAGCGCGGCATGTTGCATCATGGCTTCGCGGTATTCGGGGTCCGACTGCGCGCTGACGGCCTTGAAAAACGCGTGGAGCGGGACTTTTACGTCCACCACGATTTGCGTGCCGCCGGGAAGATGGACAATCAGGTCGGGGCGCAAACGGCCCTCTTCCGTGTCGATCGATTGTTGTTCCTGAAAATCGCAGTGGGGAGACATGCCGGCCAACTCGACGACACGCCGCAAAGTCAACTCGCCCCACTTCCCTTTGACCTGCGGCTGCTTGAGGGAATTGACCAGGCTTCCCGTTTCCTCCCGCAATTCTTTATTGGTCGTGGCGAGGAGTTGGACCTCGTTGCGCAGGCTGCCGTACGCTTCCTGCCGCGCGGACTCGACGCGGGCCACTTCCGAGCGCAAGTCTTTCAAGGCCGTTTCCAGCGGATCCACCATGGACTGAATGGAAATCTTGCGCTGCTCGAGATCCCCTTCGGCTTCCTTTTGCAGGGAATCGAATTTGGATTTGGCGAGCTCCAGAAACTGGTCGCTGCTGGCTTTCAGGGCTTCGCCTGCCAGGGACTGGAAAACATCCCGAAGCTTTGCCTGGGCGTCATCGAGGGAGCGCCTCTGTTCGATGAGATTCGCCCGTTGCGACTCCGCTTCTTTTTCCGCGGCGGCGCGCAGCTTCTGTTCTTCTTCAATTCTTTTCTGCGAAACGCGCAGGTCTTGCTGCAAGCTGTCGTTTTGCTTTTTTAATTCTTGAGCCGTGCCATCCAGGCTTGCGGCTCGCTTTTCAAGGTCCAGCCGCGCGGCGCCCGCCGAAGATTTCGCCCACGCCCAGGCGACCGCAAAACCAGCCGCAAGGCAAGCGATGGCAATCAGTATTCCAGTTTCTGTCATGAAGGCGCCTTCGGTGAAGGAAATCGCGAAACTTTAAAGCTGAGGACGAGATTCTACCATGCCGGGAGTGGCGCGGGCTTCAGCCTGTGGGTTTTGCGAGTGGGCAAAAATTAAATCCACACGCTGAACAGGCTGCCGAAAACGCCCCTCCAGAATATTGTCATTCCGAGCGAAGCGAGGAATCTCTCTTTATTTTCACGGGGCCAAATCGAAGAGAGATTCCTCGCTTCGCTCGGAATGACAAAATAAACTGCTTTTTCCGCAGCCTGTGAAGTATGCCCCCAACGATCCCCGAAGAGCTCCAATGAGCGAGCGTTAGTTGAGTTCACGCCAAGCGGAGTCGAGCAGCGAGGCGATCGGAGCGGCGGGCTTGTCGTCCAGCATGCTCCTGAGTTGGGCGCGGATCTGCGGTAAATCCTGCGGCGCCTGATCGATTTTAAGGAGGACTTGATCGATCCGCGCGGGCCAGCCGCCAGAGGCGATTTTCCGCGCTTCGGCCAGGCGTCTTCGAGCTAATTCCAGGTCGGGTTGGTTTGCGTCCGGGGAGATAAGCCTCGCCGAAACCGAATAGTTTCCGCCCGTCACAAACTGCACTTCCACCGGCGCTATATTCTCATCGCCGCCGGAGGTCTTGAGGCGCTGCACATTTCCTTTCGAGAGTTGGATTACGCCGGGCGATCCATTTCGAATTTCGAGCAGGAGCGGCTCGCTGGTGCCGTGCGCGCGCAGAATGAGTTTCCCGGCGGAGCCGGCGTTTACCGCCTCTGCGGGGCCACTGAATTCCAGCAGCACGGCCGCGACAGGGAAGTGTCCCGCGTCAACGCCACCCACGGTGATGCGAAGGCTGACGTCACCCACCGGAACGCTCGGGCCGGGAAGCGCCACGATCGAAAGCGGGGACGCCGCCAAAACGAGGCAAGGTTCGTCAGCCAAATAAACGTGATTCAAATCCGCCGCGCCTCGGAAGCCGGAGCCTCCCAGAGTAAACCGGTCGTGGATGGCCACGATGCGCGGGTAGGAGACTATTTTCGCGCCTGCCAGGGACGCACTTGGCGCCGCGTGCTGGCTTGTAGCTTCCGCCGCGACTACGCTCGTGGACGCGGTGATTCCCTGGCCGGAAGCTCTTGCAACGAGTGTGCCGGGTTGAACGCCGGCCTTGAACGTGGCGCGCCCCGTCGCGTCTGTCGTCACTTCCTGTCCATCTGAAAGTTCTACCGCGGTATTGGGTAAAAGACGGCCCTGGGAATCGAGCACTGCGAGCGTAGCCTGCGCTCCGGCCAGTACTTTAGGAGGCAGGACAATCAGATGGGGAGCGGGCGATGCAGGCGGTTTGGGCGGTTGTTGTGCCGCCGGTAGGGGGGTACACACGGCCACCAGAAGGATGAAACCCAGGCTGCAGCCCGGCACTTTTAGGCGACCCCACGCAAATGCCATAGCAGGAATTCTACCGCGGCAGGGGCAAGAGAGAGAAATCAGCGAGAGGGGGTAAATATTTTATTGGTGAGACACGCGTGCTGTCGTTATTGGACTCCTGGGAACGTCATTCTCCTGAATGGCGCTGTTGGAGTCGCCAATCGGGAGATTGGCGTTACCGGGTTTCAACCCAAGGTTGCGCAGCAGGGTCGGAATTCCGGCTGATCTATTCTCTGAATGATTTCCGTACAGTAAATCACAAGTCGCGTTCAACTTTTGTCGGCCAGTTGGAAGATCTTTGCTTCGAGGAACAGGCGATACAGATCCGGATCGAGTTCCTTACCTTTTACGGACATTTCAAGGATGCTGAGCGCGCGGTCGGAGGCCACGGCGTTTTTGTAGGGCCGGTCAGAGGCGGAGAGGGCGTCGAAAATATCGCATATCGTCATGATCTTCGCCTGGAGTGGAATTTCGTTGCTTCGCAGTTTGTAGGGGTAACCTGTTCCATTTAATTTTTCGTGATGGGCCCGGACGATCCGGGGGATCTCGCGGATTTGTTTGGTCCACGGAATCTGAAGCAAGAAATTGAAACTGTGGACCACGTGGGATTCAATCTGAAGGCGTTCCTCGGAGCTGAGGCTGCCCTTGGGAATCGAAAGGAAGCGGACTTCTTCCGGAGTGAGGATCGGCTTCTCCACGCCTCGCGGGTCCCGATAGGTGTGACTGGCGATTTCGAAGATACGGTCAAACTCTCTCTCCGGAAGCACGGTCGGCTCGTTGGCCTTCAGGACGGCCTCGAAGCCCCCGTCGATTTGGAGCCTGCGGAGACGGTATTCCTCTTCGAGGGCCGCGATCCGGGCCAGCGCCTCCGGCCGATCCATTTCCAACAGGAGCCGGACCTTCTCGCGCTCCATGCGGGCTTCCATCTCCTTGTAGAGATAATCGAAGCGGGCGGCAATGACGTCAATTTGCATCGGATAAAGTTTCTTGGCCTTGATCAGCACATCTTCGCGCACGCCGACTTTTCCGAAATCATGCAGCAGCGCGGCGTAACGAATTTCCTTCATTTGTTCAGGAGTGAAATGCACGGAGGCATACGCCCCCTTATCGACGCGATCCACAATCTCCGCCAGCCCGACGGTCATATGAGAGACCCGCAAAGAATGGCCCGAGGTGGTCGGATCGCGCTGCTCAATGGCCTTGATGGAAGCCTGGACGAAGCCTTCGAACAGCTTTTCAATGTCCTGGTAGAGGTGGCTATTTTCGTAGGCGACGGCCGCTTGCGAGGCCAGCGAGAGCGCCAGCCGTGCGGCGCGGCGGGAGAATGGCCGCACCTCGCGAGCCATGGCTTGCGGGCTGGTCAGGCGCGCCTGGGGATGAAGCTTGCAGTTGATGAGCTGCAGAACGCCGATAACCTCGTTGCGCCCATTCTTCATGGGGAGCGTCAGCATGGAGCGTGTGAGGTATCCGGTTTCTTCATCGTAACGCGGATTGAAACGATAGGGACGATCCCGGGGTATGCGCCGGGCATCGGCGAGGTTGATCACTTCGCCATGCAACGCTGTATATCCGGCCAGGGAATTCTCCTCGAGAGGAAGCTCGAATTCGGCAAAGGGAAATTGCACGCTGTCGTTTTCGGTCAGTATAAAACGGAGATGGCGGTCGCCCGGGCCGGCGGACAATACATCCGGATGCGTCTCCTCAACCAGATAAAGGGAGCCCGCATCCGCCCCGGTGATCTCGCGGGCCTTCATGAGGATCAAATTGAGCAGGGCTCCAACTTCCCGCGTTTGCGAGAGGGCGATGCCAATACGATTGAGGTCCTCCATCTCGCGCTCTGCCCGGGCGAGTTCGGCCCGGGCGGCACTTTCGCGCTGCGCCAGCTCGATATTGGCAACGGCGGCGTCTACCGTCTCGCGAACCACGGAGGGATTGGCTTTGCGTGGAAGTGTGGCGAAGCAACCGTTAGCGCTATGGCTTGCGCCATTGCGCGAAATGCCAATGAACCGGACACGCGGGATCCGCCGCGCCAGCCGCCGTAGAGCAACCAGGTCGCCAGCGCCCAGATCGGCAAGACACACTACTGGGTTATCGCCCGCCCCCGCTGCAGAAATCCGCCCGCCCGGCGAAGGAGGGGGCAGCGCCCGAAGCGCATAACGACGGCTCAAGGGACGGGCCAGCGGTGCGGCCAGGGAATGTTCGAAATACCAAATTTCTGCGCGCTGCGGCATGAGTGAGGGTGCGGATGCTGCAGGGGTGGGATTTCTGCGCGCTCTCCGCTGCGATAAGTATATCGAAATTCGGGGGTCGCGCCTAGCCAGCCCGCGCCCGATGTGGCTTAAAAGGATGTAACTTCTTACGTCACAGGCTATTGTGGTCTTAAATTCAGTTTGCTAGTCTGATTTTCAGTACTCCGACGGGTCTTACAAACAGCAGGTTTCGAAGGAGTACAGGTTCGGGGTGTAATCGGTCTATAGGTGTGAGTAGCCTGGGACCTGACCGCCAGCCGATTGAGGCGCCTTTTGCAAATTGATGCCGGCGCGCGCACCGACCTTGGGCGCGTCCGAAAAAATAATGAAGACAATTATTTGATCGATTCCTCGCTGCAATTGTATGTGCTGTCCGATGGAATGGGCGGAGAAGCGCATGGCGAAGTAGCCAGCCAGCTTGCCGTTCAGACGATCGTGACGCATTGCAGGCAGGCTGAAAATAGCCGCGCGACCCCCACCTTCGGGGAATCCAGCCCGGATGTTTCCGAGCGGACGAATCGTCTGGCCAGCGCGATCCACCTTGCGAACCGGAAAGTTTTTGAGACGGCGGCCTCGAACTCCGAGCAGAGAGGCATGGGAGCGACCATAGTAGCGGCATGGATCGAAGGGCAAAGACTATCTCTCGCGCACGTGGGAGATAGCCGGGCATACCTGCTGCGGGCCGGCTCGATGGACCAGCTGACGGCCGATCATTCCCTGGTGGCGGAAAAAGTGCGCGTGGGGATCCTGACGCCACAGGAAGCCGACGCCAGCGAAATGCAAAGCGTGTTGACGCGCGCGGTGGGAACAAGCGGTAAAGTTGAAGTGGATACCGACGAACAGGCCCTGCTGGTCGGAGATTTCGTGCTGCTTTGCTCGGACGGGCTGACGCGAATGGTCAGCGATCCTGAAATCGCGAGCACGCTTCTGACCAGCGCGAACTCCCAGGAAGCGGCCGAGCGTCTGGTCGAT
The DNA here is from genome assembly GCA_035483715.1 of Candidatus Acidiferrum sp. GTDB lineage: Bacteria > Acidobacteriota > Terriglobia > Acidiferrales > UBA7541 > Palsa-360. The sequence goes on along the minus strand of DATHPN010000005.1, from coordinate 28,225 downwards.
CTGGCCAACGAATACGGCGGCGTGGATAACGTGAGCGTGATTGTTTTGCGCATCCTCGATAAATCGGAAAGCGTGTTCGGGCGCCTGAAGATTTGGAAACGGCGCTCCGAGTAGAGTGGCCCCGGCATCGGCCGGAGGAGAAGAGAAATGCCCAGGCTGGTCCTGAAATTCGAGAGCGCGGCGCTGAAAGAAGTTCCGCTGGGAACCAGCCCGGTGACGATCGGGCGCGCTCCGGACAATGATATCCAAATAGATAATTTAGCTGTTTCTAACTATCACGCGCGGGTGTACGTCGAAGCCGGCTCCCTGGTGGTCGAGGACCTGAACAGCCTGAACGGATCGTTTTTAAACGATATTCGCGTCGAACGCGCCATGCTCAAGGACGGCGACGCCATTATGATCGGCAAGCATCAAATTCTGGTGGATCATGCGCACGATGTGGCCGCCCCGCTGGATGGGTTGCGCAAGGCTCCCGCGCCGCGCGTCAATGAAACGATGATCCTGGATACCCACGAACGCCGCAAGCTGTTCGAGGCAGCCGCCGCAGCCGGCGAGCGTTCCCAGGTTTCCCCGGAACGGTCGCGCGTCCCCACGCTCACCGTGCTCAAGGGCCGCACCGATCAAAAAGAATACCGGATCGCAGGCAAACTGACCGTAATCGGCCACTCCGAAATGGCCACCGTCCGGCTCCGCGGATGGTTCACGCCGGAAATAGCGGCGCAAATCAATAAGCACGAGGATGGCTACTACCTGGGCCGGGGGGACCGCGTGCCGAAAATCAACGGAATCAGCATCCAGGGCCTGACGAAACTCAAGGATGGAGACTTGATCGAAGTTGGCCGCGTGCGGCTCAATTTCTTATATCGTGATTAACCTTCTGCCGCGCCCTCAGATACAATCCCCGTACCATGTCTGGAACTTCCACGTGCGGTGAATCGCGTCGCGCCCTGCAGGTCCCGCGCGAATGGCTGCGGGCGTGGTGGCAGCGGCGCGTTCCGTTTGCCATCAGCGTGGGCCTGACCGCGTTCGCGCTGACGATCTACATAAATACTTTTGTCGGTGACCGTCCGACAGCATTGTTTTCCTTCATCAGCCGGCTGGAGCTGAATGCGCTGGACCTGCGATTCCGCCTGCGGCCGTCACGCTACAAGCACCCCGATCCTCGCATCATCATCGTGGATATCGACCAGCGTTCGCAGGAGATTCTGGGACGCTGGCCGTTCTCGCGCACCTACTTCGCGCGCACGCTCGATGCCCTGCGCGAGGACGGCGCGAAAGTCGCGGCCTTTGACATCACGTTCAGCAAGCCGGACGAAACTGCTGCGCCGATTCGCGAACTGCGGAAAACCGTCATCGCGCGGCAAAAGCAAGGCGGCCGGACAGACCCGCGCGTGATCGCGGACCTCGACCGGCTGTCGAAAGAATATGACGGGGACGAACAATTTGCGCAGGCCATCGAGCGGTTTGGAAACGTGGTCCTCGGAAATTTTTTCTTGTACTCCGAATACGATTTAAATGGCGTCGATGACAAGACGCTGGACCGCTACGCCAACATCCTCGCCGATTTCCCGTTTCCGCAGGTGCGCGCGGCAAATCCGCAAACCGGGCAGCGGGATCTCCGGCATCTGATTCAGGGCTTTGGCGAACCGTACGAGCTGCTGCCGAGAGGCACGCAGGCCAATATCGAAATTCTCAGCGACGCGCTGCGAAACGCGCACGGCGCGACCGGATTTTTCAATGTCGAGCCGGACGCGGACGGCGTCGTGCGGCATTCCCTGCTGGTGCTTCCCTACGGCCGATCGAAGAATCTGGACGACTGGGATCTGTACGCGTCGCTCGACGTGCAGGCGGTACGCCTCTTTCAGGGATTGCCCGACCAGCAGATGGTCCTCGATTTCAGCGAGACGGGAATCACGGCTTTGGAATTTGGGCCTTCGCTCATCATCCATCCCGACGCCGTCGGGCGAATGATGATTGACTACGAAGGCGATGTCGCGACTTATCCCTACGTTTCGATCGCCGACGTTGTCGGCCGCAAATTCCCCGCGGGAACCTTCAACGGGAAAATTGTCCTGGTGGGCGCGTCTGCAACGGGAATCGGCGATTTGCGCTCGACGCCATTTGGAGGGATCAATTATCCGGGCGTCGAGATCCATGCAAACCTGATCGACAACATCCTGAACCGGCATTTCCTGTTGCGCGGTGCCAATCAAATCGCCTTGGACTTGCTGCTGATTTTTCTGGTGGGAGTGCCGCTCGGATTGTGGCTGGCGCTCGCGCAGCCTCGATCGATGCTGTTTGGCGTGCTGCTGCTCGTGCCCTTCGGCCTCGGCGTATGGTTCGCGTTCCTGCATGGATGGTGGCTGAATTTCATCGTTCCGTCGGGAACACTGGTCGCCAACGTGGGCTTTGTTGCAGTGTATCGTGCGCTGGTCGAGGAAAAAGAAAAGCGGCGCGTGCGGGGTGCGTTCCAGCAATATCTGAGTCCGGAAGTGATTCGCCGCTTGCTTGAAAACCCCGATCTGGTGAAGCCGCGGAAAACGGAAATCACGGTGATGTTCAGCGACGTGCGCGGGTTTACCAGCATTTCGGAAAAGCTGGACGCGCAGGAACTTGCCGCGCTGCTTAACGAATATCTGACGGACATGACGCAAATCGTTTTCCGGCACAACGGCACACTCGATAAGTACATTGGTGACGCGGTGATGGCGTTCTGGGGCGCGCCTTTTGAAGACCCGGACCATGCGACCAAAGGCTGCCACGCCGCGCTCGAAATGATCGCGCGGCTGAAGGAAATGCAGAACAAATGGCGGTCGGAAGGAAGGCCGGTGCTGGACATTGGCGTCGGGCTGTGCACGGGCGTCGCGTCGGTGGGCAACATGGGCTCGACGCTGCGATACGGATACACGGCGCTCGGCGACATCGTAAATCTTTCTTCGCGCATCGAGGGGCTGAACAAGGAATACGCAACGCACATTCTCTTGAGCGATACGACCTACTCGGCAGTGGTAGATCCGCTGCTCGTCTTCCGGGAACTCGATCTCATTCGTGTGAAGGGGAAGTCGCAGCCGGTCATACTGTACGAACTGGTGGCCGCGCGCGGCACTTCCGAAGGCGACGCACCCGATCTGGAACAACGTCTTGAATTTTTTTCGCAGGGGCGCGCGTGCTACCGCGAGCGGCGCTGGCAGGATGCGCAAATCGTCTTTGAAAAATTACTGGAGCGCTGGCCTGATGACGGGCCTGCGCGGATGTACCTGAATCGCTGCAAGGAATATTTCCTGGCAGGGCCTGAGGAAAATTGGGATGGGGTTTACGTCATGACGCATAAGTAGGACGGGCTTCAGCCTGTCTGGGTTTGATTTATTTCGATATTGAAAAAAGTCAAAGGCAGACAGGCTGAAGCCTATCCTACTTAACCCGGGGGCCATCGAAAATCTCGGCCGCCTAACAAATGCAGGTGCAGGTGAAACACGGACTGGCCTGCGCCGCGTCCGTTGTTCAGCACCGTGCGGTAGCCAGATGTCAGTTTGCGTTCGCCTGCGAGTTTCGCTGCGACCAGTTGCAGTTTGCCGAGCATGGCTGTGTCTTCCGCGGTCGCATCCGTCAGCGAACCCAAATGCTTGCGCGGGCAAATGAGGACGTGACTTGGCGCCTGCGGCTGGATATCCTCGAAGGCGAAGATTTCCGAATCCTCGTATACGAGTTTCGACGGGATTTCCTTTTTCCCGATTTTGCAGAACAGGCAATCGTCCATGAGATTTCCTCGCAGCATGCAGTCTACACAGCTGGTGGAAAAAGTCGAGTAGCACAGCCACGCTTGGCTGTGTGGGTTTGTATGTTGCATGCAATGGCTAGCAGACTAACTTCAATCGCAAAACCCGCACAGGCAAGAGTGCCTGTGCCACTAGAACCCGAGACATCTAATCTCCCTCTCTGAACACTCGAGGAATAAGGTCTGACAATTTTCAATTGGGGCTACCTGCTGCCAAAATCGGCCGGCTGGTCGAGGCGCACGACGAACGTTTGGAATCCGTCGCTATCCTTCAGTTGCGCGGCAAGCTGCTGCGCGGCGTCGGGGCTCAGAACCTGGCCGACGCGCACGCGATAGAAATGTCCCGCCGGCGCATCATAGTCCTGAATAAAAATCGACTGATAGCGCGCGAGCAAGCGTTCGCGCAGGCGCTCGGCGTTCGCGCGATCCGTGAAAGCGCCGATTTGCACGGTGAAATCTCCCACCGCGGGATTCGGGCCGGAGAGCAATTCGATGCGCACCGGAGCAGTGCCGGTGCCGATCATGTCCAGCGCCACTGCCGCCGCGCGAGCGAGATCGAGAACGCGGTCGCCGACGAAAGGGCCGCGGTCGATGACGCGCACTTGCACGTCGAGTCCATTATTCAGATTCGTAACGCGCAGGATGCTTCCGAACGGCAACGTGCGATGCGCGGCCACGAGCGAGTTCATGTCAAAGATTTCGCCGTTTGCCGCGCGGCGTCCATGAAATGGAATTCCGTACCACGAGGCAGTGCCCTCCTCGACGTATATGCCGGGGACGAACGGCGAAGTGCGAGTTGGAGGCTGCGCAGCGCCCGGCGCGGATGGCGGATGGGGCGGTGCGGGGGCGGGTTGTGGTTGAGCGGGAGGTGGAGAAGGTGGAGCGCTGGCGATCGGGCGGCGGCCCGCGCAACCAGCCATGAGCAGTGCTGCTGCAAACGGAGTAATCAGACGAGCCGAACTTAGGAACGACGTCATCCGCGTGGAAGCGCGCTCAGTCACTCCAGGCACCGTCATTTTTGAGCTCTTGCAATGAGCATCCTTTCCAATTTCTTTCAGTGCGATTCGGAGCCGGTCGCGGGCCGATTTATGTAGGACAGCCACTCTTGGCTGTCCTCTGTGGCAATTATTCACCATCCCAGCTTGGCGAAAACCGGACAGCCAAGAGTGGCTGTCCTACTGGAACCGCATTTCGCGTCTTTGTGCGATTCCGGCTATTATAGGCATGCGAAATTTTTCGAGCAAGGAGACGCCGTGCCGCTTCCCGTTCGATGGCGCTACAAATTAGACCGCTGGCGCAGCCAGATTGCGGCGGTGTTTCACTCTAAACCGAAACAGTTGCGCCCGCGGCTCTGCCCGGCCTGCGGGACGCTGGTCGGCGCGACGGCCAACAAGTGCCATCAGTGCGGCGCGAACATGACGTTTTCATTCGCCGCCGCGAGCAAGTCGCTCGGCCGCTGGATGCCGCAGACTTCGCCTGTGACTTACGCGATGGTGGCGATCTGCTGCCTAATGTACGGATTGTCGTTTGTGATCACCATGAAGTTCTCCGGCGGCGAAGGCGCGGGCGGCGGAATCATGAACTTGGGAGGAATCGCCACGCAGGTCAACTATCGTTTGGGCGCTTCGCTTCCGCTGGCTTACAACCTCAGCCAACCCTGGCGATTCGTAACAGCGATCTTTCTCCACGGCGGATTGTTGCACATTGGTTTCAATATGTGGGTGCTGATGGACATCGGGCCGATGGTCGAGGAACTGTATGGCTCGGCGCGATATTTGTTTTTGTATGTTGCGACTGGCGTGGCTGGATACGTGCTCAGTTCTGCAGTGGGCCACTTAAGCGTGGGAGCGTCAGGATCGCTGCTTGGCCTCATCGGCGTGCTCCTCGCAGCGACAACGGGCAGGAAGAGCATGGCTGCGCAGGCACTGCGAAGCGCATTGATTCGCTGGCTGATCTATATTGCTGTTCTCGGTTTTCTGTTCAGCGGCACTGACAACTACGCCCACTTCGGCGGCGTGGCGACAGGCTACCTGCTGGGCCGCCTGATGCCGGACCGGACTCCCGCGGACTTGAGCGAGCGGCGGCGCGCTGATTTTCTCGGATGGGCTGCGGGGATCGCCATCGCCGTCAGCTTCGCCTTCATGGTCGTGAATTATTTGCAAAGCGCGTAGTGGCATTTAGTGGCACAGGCTTCAGCCTGTGGAATTTGCGCGTCTAAATTACCTCAAAACAACACAGGCTGAAGCGTGCGCTACTGGGGCTGCTGCTCGTTCAGGCGGCGGGCTACCGTGAAGCAATAATGAAAGCCGGAGAAGACCGTGAAGCCAGCGACCAGGTAGCCGATGACATTTCTGACGGCTTGCAGCCAGGCCCAATCCGTCACCGCCAGCAGCACCACGGCAAAGACCAGCAAGATTTGCAGCGCCGTGGTGGCCTTTCCCCAAATACTCGGCGGGAAAGGCCGGTAACCGACCACCACCAGGATCACCGCGGCCGCCGTCAGGAGAAGGACGTCGCGGCTCAGCACGAGCGTGGCGAGCCACCAGCTGATCTTCCGGTTCAGCGCCAAAACAACGAAGGAAGAGGACAACAGCAGCTTGTCCGCGATGGGATCGAGATAGGCGCCCAACGCAGTCTTCTGGTTCAGGGAGCGTGCGAGGAGGCCGTCCAGCCCGTCCGTCAGCCCGGCAACAATCAAGATCGCGAGCGCCAGACCGTACAGGCGGTAATGGATGGTCATAATAAAAAACGGCAAAAATCCAAGCCGCAGGAACGTAAGCTGGTTCGGGACGGTGAAGACGCGTGAGGCCATTTTTGGATTTCGCTTCCGCTTACACGAAGAGCGCGAGATAGTCCCGCAAGGAGCGCCCCACGCGCTGCTCGAACCTTGCGGAGAGCGACGGAATCGATCCGTGCGGCTCGTCGAGCGCGATGCGTTCGATTCGTTGCATAGGAAAGAAGAGCGTGGCGAGCCCGATGCGCTCTCCCTCCGGATCCATTACCTGCCGGATGAAATCGTCAAACGAATTCAGATCGATGCCGCGCAGCGTGACGCCGGAAGAGTTCATGGAAACCAGGGAGCCCCACAATTTTTCCTTGGGCGTGTGCAGGCTCACAATGACGATGGAGTTCGGTTCCAAGTATGCGCTCGCTTCGCTCCCCGGGTGCGGAGCTTTTTCTTGCCTGGCGTTACAAAGAAATCGTTTTCAAATTTTCGGCGATCAGCAATTTCGGCTCGGTCAGTTTCTGAACGTCCCCGGGCGTGATGCCCGGCGCCACTTCGCGCAGCAGTAGCCCCTCTGGCGTGACCGCGATGACCGCCAGCTCGGTGACGATCAGATCGACGACCTCCACACCGGTAAGAGGCAGAGTGCACTTCTTGAGAATCTTGGGCTGGCCGTCCTTGGTGGCGTGCTCCATCGCGATGATTACGTAAGGCGAGCTGGCGACGAGGTCCATCGCGCCGCCCATGCCTTTGAGCATTTTCCCGGGGATGGCCCAATTCGCCAGGTTGCCCTTTTCGTCCACCTGCAGCGCGCCTAGGACGGTCATGTTCACATGGGCGCCGCGAATCATCCCGAACGAATCGGAGCTTGAAAAATAACTTGTCCCGGGAATTTCCGTGACGGTTTCCTTGCCGGCATTGATCAGATCCGCGTCTTCCTCGCCTTCAAAGGGGAATGGCCCGACGCCGAGCATGCCGTTTTCCGATTGCAGCACGACGTCCATTCCCGCGGGAATGTAGTTGGCGACCAGCGTCGGCGTGCCGATGCCAAGATTCACGTAGAAACCGTCGCGCAACTCTTGCGCGACGCGTCGGGCGATCAGTTCCCGCTTGCTCTCGTCGGACTTAGTCGATTTCTTCCCTTCTGGATGCGAAACGATTTGTGTCATCGCCGTTTTCTCACTGTTCTCTTCTCAATTTTTTTGTCGTACTTGACGCCCTGGAAAATCGCGTTTACGAAAATTCCCGGCGTGTGCACAGACTCGGGAGGAATCGTTCCCAGCTCGACCAGCTCTTCCACCTCGGCGATCACGTAATCCGCGGCCGTGGCCATCACCGGATTGAAATTCCGCGCGGTTTTCCGGTAGATGAGGTTTCCCCAGCGGTCGCCTTTCCACGCCTTGATGAAAGCGAAGTCGCCGCGCAGGCCGCGCTCGAGAATGAATTTGCGGCCGTTGAATTCGCGGACTTCTTTTCCTTCCGCGATCATCGTGCCTACACCTGTCGGCGTGTAAAAGGCCGGGATTCCCGCGCCTGCCGCGCGCATGCGTTCGGCGAGTGTGCCCTGGGGATTGAGCTCGACCTCGACCTCCCCGCTCAGCACCTGTTGCTCGAAAAGTTTATTTTCACCGACGTAGCTGGCGATCATTTTTTTGATCTGGTGCGTTTGCAGCAGCAGGCCCAGGCCGGCGTCCATCGTGCCCGCGTTGTTCGAGGCCACCGTAAGATTTTTCGTGCCCTTGCGGCGCACGGCGGCAATAAGGTTTTCAGGTACGCCGCAGGTTCCGAATCCGCCCGCGAGGATGACGGCCCCGTCGAAAAGTTTTTCGATCGCCACATCCGCGTTGGCTACGCGTTTATCCATGGAATCAGGCTCCCGCCGAATCAGATGCATCCCGTATTTGTTTCCAACAGTTTACTGCAAATCACGCAGAATCTTGTACAGTTCTCCGGCAGCGGAGAATTCTTCTTCGAGCGCGCGCGTCCGCAGATCGCTGCGCACCTGTTCCAGGGCCTGGATCATCTGATCCAGCACGCGCTCCAAATTGTCGCTGTTGGTGAGAATAATATCACGCCACACCGAGTATGGGCTTCCTGCGAGGCGCAGCGCGTCGCGGAGCCCGCGGCCCGCCAGCGTGACCGGCAAACCTGTTTCGTCCGTCTGGCTGCGTACAACGCCGGCAAGCGCCACGGAGAGAAGCTGCGGCAAGTGCGAGACCACCGCCGCCGCGCGGTCATGCGCCTCGGCCTCCAGCCACACCGGTTCCGCCCCCAGTTTCTCGATAAGCGCAACGAACCCGGCCAAAAGCTGCTCGCGTCCGCCGGCGGCTTTCTCTTTTGCGGAGGCGCGGATCAGCGCGTACTTCGATCCGCGAAACAAATTTGCTTCCGCTGCGGCGATCCCGGAAATTTCCTTTCCGGCCATCGGATGGCCGCCTAGAAAATGGGCCCGGCCTTTGTCGAACGATTCCGCCGCCACGGCGCACACCGATCGCTTGGTGCTGGAAGCATCGGTAACGAGCGCATTCGGCGGGGCCAGCCGCGCGATTTCCGGGAGCAGCTCGATGGTGTGGCCCACAGGAAGCGCGACATAGATTAAGTCCGAGCCAGCGAGGGCGAGTGACAGGTCGGGAATCGCTTCGTGGATTGCTCCGCGTTCAAGCGCGTGGCGCAACACCGGCGATTTGTCCCAGCCGACGACTACCGAATCCGGGAAATACTTGCGGAGCGCGAGGGCAAACGAACCGCCAATCAATCCCGTGCCAACGATTGCCACGCGGCGGAAGGAGGCGGGCATGGCTTACGCGATGTTCCGGCCGACGGCGGGGGCGATGATGCGCAGCTCGGCCATGAGTTTTTCAAATTGATCGAAGAAGAGCGATTGCGCGCCGTCGGAAAGCGCATGCTCCGGATCGTTGTGCACTTCGAGGAGCAACCCGTCGGCGCCGGCTGCGACCGCGGCCCGCGCCATGGGAGGAACTTTGTCGCGAATTCCGGTGCCGTGCGAAGGATCGGCGAGTATCGGAAGGTGCGAAAGTTTCTTGATGACGGGAATCGCCGCAATGTCGAGCGTGTTGCGCGTGGCGGTTTCAAACGTGCGGATCCCGCGCTCGCACAGGATCACGTTGTGGTTGCCTCCCGCCATGATGTATTCGGCGCTCAGCAAGAGTTCTTCGATGGTTGCCGACATCCCTCGTTTCAGTAGCACGGGCTTGCTGACCGTTCCGAGCGACCGCAGCAGGAAATAATTCTGCATGTTGCGCGCGCCGACTTGAAAAATATCCACGTAGGGCAGCATCAACGGAATCTGCGACGCGTCCATCACTTCGCTGCACACGAGCAGGCCGCTCTTTTCTGCAGCGTTGCGCATCATGACAAGGGCCTTCTCGCCGTGCCCTTGAAAACTGTATGGCGAGCTGCGCGGTTTGAACGCCCCACCACGCAGGATTTTGGCGCCGGCTTTCGCGACGCGATCCGCAATGACGCCAATTTGTTCCGGCGTCTCGACCGAGCACGGACCCGCGGCAACTACAACTTCCGCGCCGCCAATTCGCACACCTCGCGGTAATTCGACCACCGTTCCCTGCGGGCGAAACGCGCGGCTGGCCAGCTTGTAAGGCTGCGTGATGCGCACGACTTCGCGCACGCCGTCGAGGACTTCGACGTCGCGCGGATCAAAATCCACCGGAACGCCCACGGCGCCCAGAACCGTTTGCGACGCGCCTGTGGAGCGATGGATGTCGAAACCCATCGACACCAGGCGGTCGATCACATGCTGGATCTGCTCCTCTTTCGCGCCTTCTTGCATTACGACTACCATTTCAACTCCAGTCCCGATTCACAAGGTTCGCACGCTTGGTGGCGCCGGCGTCTCGCCGGCGGTTTTGGCGTGTATCGCCACGGCGGAAAAACCGCCGGCGGGACGCCGGCACCGCGAAAACCGTTCGCGCCTTCAAAACTTACTGCCGAATTCAGTTTTCTTTTTTTCCGTCGCCGCCGTGCATCACAGCGCGCTCGACCGATCGCGCTTCGTCCAGGATCCGCTCAAACAGCCGACGAATCGCGGCGTCGGGAAGCGGCCCGGGATTTGCCTGCGCAACGCCATCGAGTACCTGCTTCTCTCTGTCCGGCTGGTAGAGCGCTTCGCCCGACGCCTGCTTGATCCGCCCGATTTCAACGACGCAGCGCGAGCGCTCGTTTAGCAGCTCGACCAGCCGCCGATCGATCTCGTCAATTTTGCGGCGCCAGTCTTCTACGCTCATGCCTGTGGCTCCCGCCGGCTCATCCCGGTCACTGCCGCGCTTTTCAGCAGCTTGACGCGCGCGCCCAGCGCCGCAGCCGCTGCGTCCACATTTTCGGCCCGCTCGATTTCTTCCACCAAAGCTGAACCGACCACGGCGGCATCCGCCAATCCGCCGAGCAACGAGACGTGCCCCGGCAGCGAAATGCCAAAACCGATGGCGATCGGGAGTTCTGTGAAGCGGCGCACGCGCCGGGCCAGAGCCGGCAATTCCTCCGCGAGCTGGTCCTTCGCACCGGTCACGCCGGTCCGTGAAATGACGTATAAAAATCCGCTCGTCGCTTTGGAGATGAGCGCAAGTCGCTCGTCGGTTGACGTGGGAGCGGCCAGAAAAATCGTGTCCAGCCCGCGCGCGGACATCACCGCGCGATAGTCGCCTGCCTCATCCGGCGTGAGATCGGTGATCAACACGCCGTCGGCGCCTGCCGCTTTTGCCGCGTTGCCGAATTTCTCAAGGCCCATTTGCAAAACCGGATTGAAATAGCTGAACAAAACGAGCGGCACTTGGGTCTTGGCGCACAATGATTTCACGAGCGAAAGCACGCCAGCGAGCGTCGTGCCGCTTCGCAGCGCGCGCTCGCTGGCGCGTTGAATCACCGGGCCGTCGGCTACGGGATCGCTGAAGGGTACGCCCAGTTCGATCACGTCCGCGCCCGCGTCGGCTAGAGCAAGCACGAACTGCTCGGTCGCGGCGAGCGTCGGATCGCCCGCGGTGAGATAGGCGACCAGGCCCATTTCGCCCGTGCGGCGCAGGGCGGCAAAGCGCTGCGCGATGCGCGAGGGATTCGTCATCGTTGTGGTGGCATGTGCCATGATGAAAAATGGTAGCGTCGGCTTCAGCCTGCGAGGTTGCGTGCATGCACCGACTAAAACCCGCAACCTAAAGCATGCGCCACTAAAAGCCTACAAATAGCGGGCTAGGATCTCCATATCCTTGTCGCCTCGCCCTGAAAGATTCAAGATCACGATCGCGTCGCGGGACATTTTGGGCGCGCGCTCGATCAATTCGGCTAGCGCGTGCGCGGATTCGAGCGCGGGAATGATGCCTTCCATTCGCGCGAGCGTTCGCGCGGCGGCGACCGCCGCGTCGTCGCTTACGGCCGTGTACTCGGCGCGATGCCGGTCGGCGAGCCACGCGTGCTCGGGACCAATCGCCGGATAATCCAGGCCGGCCGAAACGGAATGTGTGGTTGCGATCTGCCCTTCGGGAGTCTGCAAAACGTAAGAATATGTTCCCTGCAACACGCCGGGCCGCGCGCCTGAATATCCTGCCGCTGCAGCCATGCGCGCGGCGTGCTCGCCGAGCGTCGTGCCGCGCCCTCCCGCTTCCACGCCCAGCAGTTTCACATTCGCATCGTTCAGAAATGCGTGAAACAAACCGATGGCATTGGAACCGCCGCCGACGCAGGCGACGAGCAGGTCCGGCAAGCGCTTTTCAGATTCTAAAATCTGGGCGCGCGCCTCGAGGCCGATCACACGATGAAAATCGCGCACCATCATCGGATACGGATGCGCTCCCAAAACCGAGCCCAGCAAATAATGCGTGGTGCGAACATTGGTGACCCAGTCGCGCATCGCTTCGTTAATCGCGTCCTTGAGCGTGCGCGTGCCAGAATTCACACCCACCACTTCCGCGCCCAGCAATCGCATGCGGAAGACGTTGAGCCGCTGGCGCTCCATGTCTTCGACGCCCATGTACACTACGCATTCGAGACCCAGCCGCGCCGCAACCGTTGCCGTCGCCACACCGTGTTGCCCCGCGCCGGTTTCCGCGATGACGCGGCGCTTGCCCATGCGCACGGCCAGCAACCCCTGCCCGATGCAATTGTTGATTTTGTGCGCGCCTGTGTGCAGCAGGTCCTCGCGCTTGATGTAGATGCGCGGCCCACCCAGATGCTCCGTCAGCCTCGAAGCAAACTGCAGTGGAGTGGGACGGCCGGCAAAATTCTTGAGCAAGAAGTCGAGTTCCCTCTGGAAACTCGGATCTTTGCGCGCTTCCTCGTAGGCGTGCTCGAGCTCCTCGAGCGGCGCGACGAGCGTCTCCGGAACGTAGCGGCCCCCGTAGGGGCCGAAGCGGCCTTTCGCGTCCGGCCAGGTTTGTGTTGCCGAGGACAAAGCGCTCCTATTACTTCGGAAATTTCGAGTTGTGTAGCGCCCACCTTAAGGTGGGCATTTTATGGCCTGGCAGATGCCCGCCTGAAGGCGGGCGCTACAAAGCCGAAACCATTTCGTATAGTCCCTACAAAACGGCGGCGAACAACGCGCGCAAACGCGCGGGATCCTTGCGCCCGGGCCGCGATTCTACGCCGCTGGCCACATCCACGGCGTACGGCTCGGCGACGCGAATGGCCTCGGCGATATTTTCAGGGGTCAGGCCACCCGCCAGGATGATCCGCGCATAACGCCCCGCGGCACGCGCCAATTTCCAATCCAGCGGGCGGCCTGTGCCGCCATGCAAACCGCGCGCAAATCCATCCAGCAATATCGCATCCGCAGCCCGGTAGCGGGCCAGCGAGGCGGCGCGAAATCCACGCTTCACCTGAACCGCCTTGATCACGTGGTGCTTGCGCGCCAGTTCTTCCACTTCCGCGGGAGATTCCGCTCCGTGAAGCTGCACCGAACCGAGCCGCAGCGCGCGGGCCATGGCATCCACCACCAGCGGCGGCCAATTCACAAACACGCCAACCGCCTCCACAAACGGCGGCAGACGCCGGATGATATTCCAAGCATCCGCGGGGCTGATGGCACGCGGGCTGGGTGGATAAAAATTGAATCCCAGCGCGGAAGCCCCCAGGTCAACGGATAAGCGCGCGTCGTCCCAGGTGGTAATCCCGCAAATTTTAACACGAGTCGGCATTGGATTCTGGTGACGCATGCTTCAGCTTGCGGGGTTGCGGTCTTGCACAAAGCAAACCCCGCAAGCTGAAGCATGCGCCACTTCACGCGCCCAGCAATTGGCGCAGCGCCGCCGCCGGGTCCGGCTGAGCCATAAGATGCTCGCCGATGAGGAACGCGTCAAAGCCCGCGGACCGCAGGCGCGCCAGATCGCCGTGAGTGCGCAATCCCGATTCGCAAACGGCGACGCATTCTTCCGGGATGGCCTCGATCAATTCCTCCGACGTTTCCACCCGCACTTCGAGCGTGCGCAGGTCGCGGTTGTTCACTCCCAGAATGCGCGCGCCCGCCGCCAAAGCCCGCGCCAACTCCTCGCGCGTGTGGACTTCGACGAGCGGCTCCATTCCCAGTTCGCGCCCGAGCGCGAGCAACTCGCCGAGGAGCGCGTCACCAAGTCCCGCCACAATCAACAGGAACGAATCGGCGTCCGTCGCCCGCGCCTCCCAAACCTGCCAGGGATCGATGATGAAATCCTTGCGCAGCACCGGCAAGCCCGTCGCGGCGCGCGCATCGCGCATGTATTTCAAATTGCCCTGAAAGAATTCCTCTTCGGTCAACACGGAGAGCGCCGCCGCTCCGGCCGCCTCCAAACTTTTCGCCAGCGACGCCGGATCGAAATCGGCGCGGATCAAGCCGCGCGATGGCGAGGCCTTCTTCAGTTCCGCAATCACATTCAGGGTATCGCGCGTCAGCGCCGCGGTGAAATCACGCACGGGCTTGGCATGCTTCACTCCGAAACGCAGCGCCGTCTCAGGAACGGATTTCTTGCGGTGCGCAATCGCCGCGCGGCGCGCCTCGATTATGCGGTCGAGCACCGTCCCGGATTTGGTTTCTGCCGCCATGGGAGCGTCTCCCACCTCGAATCAAGGCGGAAGCGGAAACCACCATGCTAACTTCCGCCGCGAGGGGAGTCAATCGCGCCAGGCCCTGCGATCCCTGTCAATATTGTGGGTTGGTAGAATGCCTTCCGCGGCCTTGCCGCGGGCGCGAGAACCTGAACCGGCTATTTCTCGCTGTAGCGGACGATGGGGTCGGTATTTTTGAGGACGATGGCTTTTGCGGAGCCCGCCAGGCGAATCTCGATGAGAGAGCGCGACCCATCGGAATTCACCCGAAGAAGAACGGTGTTTTCACTGTACTTCATTCCGCTCCTCACCCAGGCCCCGCTCGCCGACGCCACGAATTGGCCTTCCCTCCACCAGTTAACCCGGACACCCGAATTGCTGGACTCCACGATCAACTGGTACATGCCTTGTGGAATTTGCGCTCCCTCAACAGTGACGGGAGTCGGAAGAAAGAAGAAGCGGGCTGGATTTTTCCTGGCCGAAATCGGAAAACTCGCCACGAACCAGAGCGTTGCTGTGAAAACTATAATTTTGAGTTTCATTCTTCCCCTGCCTCTATGGCCGACGGCGTTTAATCAGCCTCGTGCGATGTTTCGATTTTCCCTATCGGCAGAACCAAGACCAGACTCAAATTGGTCGGCAACCAAATTGGATCGCGACCCAAATTGGTTCGCAGCCAATTTGGACGCGAGTGCCGCGATCTTACTTTTCTTTGACAGCAGTCAAGTCACGGCCTGACCAAAGTACCGATAACCGGTGAACAGGCGCTATCCGGATCTTGCGGTGAAACTCAATTTCCTTTTTCGCCAGTCGAAGAATGGTAGAAAAATACGGAGGCGTCCTGTATTTTCAAGCTCGGTGTTTCAGATAAACCGAGGTTTTGTTCGAAAGGAGGCGGGACGCTGGACGCGCTGACTATTCTCGAGCGAGAAATTACGAATTGCCGGAAGTGCCCGCGCCTGGTGCCCTACCGCGAGGAAATCGCGCGCACCAAGCGCCGCGCTTACCGGGACTGGACCTATTGGGGACGGCCCGTCCCTTCGTTTGGCGATCCTAATGCCCGGCTGGTCATCATCGGCCTCGCGCCCGCCGCTCACGGGGCCAATCGAACGGGGCGAATGTTTACGGGCGACCGGTCGGGAGATTTCCTGTACGAACAACTGTATCGGGCGGGGTTCGCCAATCAGGCTCAATCGAAGCGGGCCGATGACGGGCTGACTCTGAAGGACGCGCTAATCTCGGCGGCCGTTCGCTGCGCGCCTCCCGCCAACAAGCCTCTGCCGGAAGAAATCCAAAACTGCCTGCCATACCTTGAACAGGAACTCGCGTTGATCCGACCGCGCGCCATCCTGGCGCTGGGAGGTATTGCTCTCAACACGTATCTGGACTTGCTGAAGCGGCAGGGTTTGATCCCCTCGCGCGCGCCATATCCGTTTGCCCACGGTGCGAGCTTTGCGCTCCCGGGCGATCTCCCTCGCCTTTTTGCCGCTTACCATCCAAGCCAGCAAAACACGCAGACCGGACGATTGACGCCGGCCATGTTCGCGCGGGTTCTCCGCAAGATTCGCAAATTTTTGGGCTGATGGATCACGTAGGACGGGCTTCAGCCTGTCTGGTTTTGATTTTGTTTGGCGCAGTCAGAATCAGACAGGCTGAAGCCCGTCCTACTTACTTAATCCGCGGGAGAATGAGCAGGAACTTCGACGGTTGTCCCATGGCCGAGGCGCTTTGCAAGCCGGTCAAACGCGAGGTACACAACCGGGGTGGTGAATAGCGTCAGCGCCTGGCTGAAAATCAAGCCGCCGACGATCGCTATGCCCAACGGCTTGCGCAGTTCCGCGCCAGTCCCACCGCCGAGGGCCAGCGGCAAGCCGCCCAGCATCGCGGCCATGGTGGTCATCAGGATGGGCCGGAATCGGAGCAGGCAGGCCTGATAAATAGCGTCCACAGGATTCTTGCCGCCCTTGCGTTCCGCTTCGAGCGCAAAGTCAATCATCATAATCGCGTTTTTCTGGACGATTCCTATAAGCAGGATGATTCCTATGAGCGCAATAATGCTGAAATCGGTGTGCGTGATCAACAAAGCGAGCAACGCTCCGACTCCCGCCGAGGGCAGCGTCGAAAGAATCGTGATGGGATGAATGTAGCTCTCATAGAGCACGCCGAGAACGATGTACACGGTCACCAGAGCGGCCAGCACCAGGATCGGCTCATTGGCCAGCGCGGCCTGGAAGGCTTGCGCCGTTCCCTGGAATCCCGCGTGAATACTCGCCGGAAATCCGAGGTCTTGCTGGGCCTGCTTGATGGCGTCCACGGCCTGGCCGAGCGAAGCGCCTTGTTTCAGGTTGAACGACAGCGTCACCACGGGAAATTGTCCCTGGTGGTTGACGGCGATGGGAGCGAGTTCCGAGGAGTATTTGGTAAACGCGCTGAGCGGAACCTGCGTTCCATTCGAGGAGTGAACGTAAATCAATTTGAGCGAGTCGGGATTCTGCTGGAATACCGGGTTCACTTCGAGAACCACATGGTACTGGTTCAATTGCGTAAAAATCGTGGAGACTTGCCGCTGGCCGAATGCGTCGTACAACGTGTCGTCAATCACTTGAGGAAGGATTCCCAACCTCGAGGCCGTGTCGCGATCGATCTCCAGGGTCGCCTGCGTGCCGCGCTCCTGCTGGTCGCTGGCCACATCGGTCAACTGCGGCAAATTTTTGAGCTTATCGATAAGTTTTGGCACCCATTCGGCAAGTTCCTGCCCATCGGCGTCTTCCATCGTGTATTGGAATTGCGTGCGGCTGATGCGGTCTTCCACGGTCAGGTCCTGCACGGGTTGCAGGTAGAGCGTGATTCCCTTCACGTCGTTCAGGCTCGCTTGCAGACGGCGAATCACCGTGGGAGCGTCATCGGTTCTTTCTTCGCGTGACTTCAGGTTGATTTGAATGCGCCCGCTGTTCGGCAGCATGTTGACGCCGTCGACGCCGATAAACGAGGACAGGCTGACCACGTCGGGATCTTTCAAAATAACTTTCGCGAGTTCTTGCTGGCGTTCTCCCATGGCAGGAAACGAAATGGTCGCTGGAGCTTCGGAGATGCCGAGGAGGACCCCGGTATCCTGCACGGGGAAAAATCCTTTGGGAATGACCAGGAACAGAAATATCGTCAGCGCCAATGTTCCGGCTGTGACGACCAGGGTGGCCGGCTGGTGCTTCAGCACAAATTGCAGGATCTTCGCGTATTGCTCGATGATCCAGTTCAGCGAATTTTCCGAAACCCGGTAGAACCAGCTCTTTTCCGATTCTTTTTGATGGCGCAAAATTTTCGAGCACATCATCGGAGTGAGCGTCAGCGACACCACGGCCGAAACCAGAATCGTCACGCTCAGGGTGATGGCGAATTCCCGGAACAGCCTGCCCACCACGTCCTGCATGAACAGGAGGGGAATCAGCACGGCGATCAGCGAAACCGTGAGCGATAAAATGGTGAAGCCGATTTGCTCGGAGCCTTTGAGCGCGGCTTCCAGGGGCGGATCGCCCTCTTCAATGTAGCGGGTGATGTTTTCGATCATGACGATGGCATCGTCGACCACGAACCCGGTCGAAATCGTCAGCGCCATGAGCGATAAGTTATCCAGGCTGTATCCCAGCAGATACATCACCCCGAAAGTGCCAACCAGTGAAAGGGGCACGGCCACGCTGGGGATGGCGGTGGCCGCTAGGCTACGCAGAAATAAAAAGATGACCAGCACGACCAGCGCCACGGTCAGCATCAGCTCGAATTGGACGTCCGAAACGGAAGCGCGGATGGTCGTGGTGCGATCGGTCAGAATGGAAAGCTGGACCGAGGAAGGCAGCGAGGCTTTGAGTTGCGGCAGCAGGTTCTTGATGCGGTCCACCACGTTGATGATGTTCGCGCCCGGCTGCCTTTGAATGTTGACGACCACGGCGGGCCGGTCGTTTTCCCAGGCCGCCAGCTTGACGTTTTCCGCGCTGTCAATGACGTTGGCGACGTCCATGATGCGGACGGGGCCGCCGTTCTTGTAGGCGATCACGATGGGCTTGTAGGCATCCGCTGTCATCAACTGGTCGTTAGCCCAAATCGTAAATGCCTGCTGGGAACTGTCAAGATTGCCCTTGGCCTGGTTGACGTTCGCCTGCCCCAGCGCCGTGCGCAAATCTTCCAAGCTTAATCCGTAGGAGGCCAGCGCCGTCGGGTTGGCCTGGATCCTCACCGAAGGTTTTTGTCCACCGCTGATGCTTACCAGACCGACCCCCGGCAATTGCGCAATTTTCTGCGACAAAACCGTGTCCGCCATGTCCTCCAGTTTCGTCAAGGGCAGCGAATCCGAGGTCAAAGCGAGCGTCAGCACGGGTGTGTCCGCCGGGTTGGTCTTGCTGTAAATCGGCGGGTTGGGAAGATTCGTCGGAAGATAGGTGGTCGCGGCGTTGATGGCGGCCTGCACTTGCTGTTCGGCCACGTCGATATTCAGATCCAGCACAAATTGCAGGGTGATGAGGGACGCCCCGAACGAGCTCGTCGAGGTCATCTGATTGAGGCCGGGCACCTGGCCGAATTGCCTCTCGAGCGGCGTGGTCACCGACGAGGCCATCACGGAGGGACTCGCCCCCGGATAAAACGTGAGCACCTGGATCGTCGGATAGTCCACCTGCGGCAGGGCGGAAACCGGAAGCTGCCGGTAGGCCACGGCTCCCGCGAGCAAAATCGCAGCCATGAGCAATGACGTCGCAATCGGGCGCAGGATAAATGGCCGTGACGGATTCATCAGCTTTGTTTTCTCTGCGTTTTGTTTTTCGGCGCGCTGGATGGATTGGAATCTTTTCCAGGCGCGGGAACCACGGCAGGGTTGGCGCCAGAACCGCTAGGCGACGTATTATGCACTTCCACTGGAGTGCCCGATTGCAACCGTTCCTGTCCGTCCACGACCACTTGATCGCCGGCCGAAATGCCCGAGGCAATCAAGGCAATATTGCCCTGGGTCAAATCCACGTTGACAGGCTGCATGTTCGCCTTGCCAGCCTTCACGGTATAGACATACGAACCCTGCGTCCCGCGCTGAATGGCCGCCAGCGGAACCACAATGGCATCCTTGCGCACCGCAAGCATCAATCGTGTATTCACAAACTGATTCGGCCACAGAGACAAATCGCGATTTTCAAAAGCCGCCTTGAACCGAACCGTCCCGGTAGTGGGATCGATCTGATTGTCCACGGTCAACAGCTTGCCCGACGCCAGCTTGGTCTGATCGTCGCGGTTGTAGGCTTCGACTCCCAACTCCTCGTTCTTCATGTGCTGGATAACTTCCGGGAGGTTGTCTTCTGGCAATGTGAAAAGAACGGCAATCGGCTGCACTTGCGTGATGACCACCAGGCCATTCGGATCGGTGGCATGAATCATGTTGCCCTGATCGACGAGCCGCAGCCCGACGCGGCCGGTGAGCGGCGCCGTAATTTTGCAATAGACCAGTTGCAATTTCTCGTTGTCGATTTGCGCCTGGTCGGCTCGCACTGCGCCTTCGAGTTGTCCCACCGTGGCGTTCTGCGTGTCCACCTGCTGCGAAGCGATGACGCCCTCTTTCGCCAGCTGGTCATAGCGCTTGAAATCGACGCGCGCATTGTTCAGCTGCGCCTGATCGCGGAAAAGTTGCCCCTCCATTTGTTCGAGCGCTACCTGAAATGGGCGAGGATCAATCTCTGCCAGGAGTTCGCCCTCATGAACGAATTGCCCCTCCTTGAAATTGACCTTTTGCAGCTCCCCATCCACGCGGCTTTTCACCGTAACCGTGTTAAAGGCGGTAACTGACCCGAGGCCCGAAAGGTAGTAGGGCACGTTTTGCTTCATCGCAGACGTGACAGCCACCGAGACCGTACCCAGCGTCGCTGGTTTGGCTCCGGGCGCAGGCGCGGCCTTGCTCTCGGAAGAGGGGCGCGATTTATAGTAGTAGTACCCGCCGCCGGCCAGCACGATCAACACCAGGACCCACAACCAGCCACTCTTCTTCGGCTTATCGGTTCCGCCGCCGAGGGGATGCAGTTCCGCGCGACTCTCGGTATCGTTTTGTTGCGGAGATTGAGGAATGGCCATATTTGTCCTGTCAGTTTGTATAAATTGACTCGCCTCTATTGACGTATTCGAACCAGCCCCGGTTACGCCATCCCCTAAATGCCCAGTGCTCTCCAGGAATGGTAGCGATACCGGGATTCGAACCCGGATTTTGGCCTTGAGAGGGCCACGTCCTAACCCTTAGACGATATCGCCGTCGTAAGCCATACGCGTACGACCGCCCGAACTCGGAAAACTGCCTTCCACGTGGAGCGATTGGCGCAGACTTAGGAGGTGTAATTTTCGCACGGACCCAACACAGGCGCAAGCCGCGCCTGCAATCACCCTGGGAACGCCAATCTCCCGATTGGCGGATTGTGTGCCGCCAATCGGGAGATTGGTGTTCCCAGGTGAAAAGTTATTGCCCCGGCGCGGGAGAGGCCGGCGCTGATGCGTCCTTCGGCCCAAAGTTCTTGGCGAGATATTGAACGAGAGTATCGATCTTGTCCGCGGGGACATTGGCTCCGCGGTCGATCATGGTCTGCACAGTGTCTTTCCAATCGTCCAGGTTCTTGTGCGCCTTGGTCAGATTCGTAAGCTTGTGGCAGGCCTGGCAATTTTCCGTGGCGATCGCTTTCCCGTCGCCGTCCGGCAATTCCACGACGGTGTTTGCGGCCGCGGGCTTGGGCGTGCTTGGCGCCGCAGCGTCCGGCGAAGGAGTTGGCGTGGCGGGAGAAGCGGCCGGGGCATTCGCGGCAGCGGTGGTATCCTTAGGACCAAAATTCGCGGCCAGATATTTCGCCAGGGTGTCTATCTTGTCGTCCGGGATGCTCGCGCCACGGTCGATCATGGTATGGATCGTGTCTACCCAGTCGTCCAGGTTCTTGTGCGCCTTGGTCAAATTCGTGAGCTTGTGGCACATCTGGCAATACTCGGTGGCAATTGGCTTGCCGTCACCTTCGGGCAGCTCCACGGGCTTCGGTGCGGCGGCTGCGGCAGGGGGAGGAGCAGCTTGTCCGGCGTCCTGAGTGGCAGCGGGACGCGGGGCTGCTGCCGGAATCGCATGCGCCCGATGAATCAGAGCGCCGAGCGAAGCGGCTCCGGCCGTAGATCCGTTCTGCGCATGGCTCCTGGGCGGCGAGGCTAAAATTCCCAGGCCAACGACGCCGACAAGAAAAGCAATAAGTGTTGAATAAGTCAAAACCTGGTTCCTTGGTGTGCGCACTCTTCCGACTCCTCCCGTGATTCTCGCGCTGGATAGCGGAAATTCCATCTCGCCCAAACACTTTTTTAAGAAAGCATTCAAACAGCTCGAACGAGTCAAATTCCATTTTGATATGAACAAGTGAAAGAATCAAGCGACGACTGGCCGTCTGAATCGCGGCGGGGCAAAAACTTGCCAACGTTTATATTTTTTCGGCAATGCGGCGCGATCACCATCGATGCCGACGC
This sequence comes from Candidatus Acidiferrum sp., assembly GCA_035483715.1. Lineage (GTDB taxonomy): Bacteria > Acidobacteriota > Terriglobia > Acidiferrales > UBA7541 > Palsa-360. The sequence goes on along the minus strand of DATHPN010000005.1, from coordinate 6,176 downwards.
GGCAATTTTTCTCGTTACGAACGGGCTCCGCCTTGATGGACGTACTTGACCACTTCCACATCGGACGTCGCAATCAGGCCGTCCCGAAGCATTTCGTCCAGAAACGGAAGGAGCAGCTTAATTTTTTCATCGGAATCGACCACGCTGACCATCACGGGCGCGTCGGAAGAAAACGACAGCAAGTGGGCGCGCCGTATCAGTGTGCTCGCGCCGTATCCCTCGATCCCGCGAAATACGGTGGCGCCCGCGATGTCCAATTCCTTGCACTTTTCCACGATCGCTCGATACAGCGGCTTCCCGCGCCACTCATCGCTCTCGCCAAAGTGGATGCGCAGCAATTTGGCTTTCCCCTCGAGCTTCATTTCGTTTCCTTCGATTCGCTCTTCGGTTGCGGCAAAGCGTGCGTGTACTTCACGATGTCCACGTCGGAGAGAACTACCAACCCCTGCGTGACCATATCGTCCAGCACGGGCGCAAAGGCGCGCAACTTTTCCTCGGTATCCACGATGGAAAGCATGATGGGGCGGTCGTGGGAAAGGGTCATCGCCTTCTGCTGATGAATTCTGCGGTTCGCTCCATAGCCCAGGATCCCGTGGTAGACGGTAACCCCCGCGATATCGTTGGCGCGCAGACTCTCCACGAGCGCCCGGTACAGCGGCTTGTCGCGCCACTTGTCATTTTCGCCGATGAAAATTCGCATCAGCTTGGCCTTGCCCGTGCGCTTGGCCGCCGGGAGCAAGCTGTCCGGCGCGTCGGCTTCGCGGGCCTGCGAAGGTTTCAGGAGGGTCGTGTCCAGCACGTCAATCAACCCCACGCCAACCATGTCGTGAAGTTTGGGAAGTATTTCGTCCAGTTTTTCCGGCGTTTCGACGAACTCGATTTTGACGGGCAAGTTTTCCGTCAACCGCAGGATTCGCGCGGTGTGCATCTTGTGGTCGGCGCCGAATCCCGCGATGCCGCGGATCGCGCTGGCGCCAGAAACGCCCCGGTAAAACAAATAGTCCAGGACGGCGGCATAGAGGGCCTGGCCGTGGTACTGCTGGTCCTCGCCCACGTAAATACAAACTTTCTTGGCCGGCCCTGGTTTCAGCATTTCCTCTCACCAATTCCTGTTGGAAGCGGGGGCTCTCGTCGCGGTTTCATCCGAGCGTCCTTCCGGTGACAACTCCGAGCCACACCGCGATAAATCCGATGGTCACGCTCAGGATCACGTTCAGGAACGCGATGAAAAGTTCGCCGTCCCGAAAACTCTGAAAGGTCTCGAACTCGAACGTGGAAAATGTCGTATACGCTCCGATAAAACCGATCGGAATCAGGTAGCGCCAATTCGCGCTCCAATGCGTGCGTTCCGCGAGCAGAGTCACGACAAGCCCGATAAGAAACGATCCGCTGATATTAATGACAAAAGTCCCGTACGGAAAGCGCACTCCCATCCGATTGCTGATGTATCCGCCCAGCCAGAATCGAGCAATCGAACCGAGGAACCCACCGAGGCCAACTACCCAGTATTTATTCATTTATGCTCTCGACAAAATCTGATTTCCCCGCCATCCAGAAAATAACGCCGGCCGCGGCGCCCCGGAACGTAAACATCCGCGGAAAACGGAAAATGCGCATGCTGCACGCATCATCTGCCGGGAATTCCGATAACTCTCGATTTGCTCATTGCCGGGGACATGGCTCCGCGACAAGGAACTTGTCAGGAGTCATCATCTGCCCGGCCAAATGGACAGCGGTTATAAGGCGAACTCCATCGCCACTTCCCAATCATACGTTTCTTGAAATGGAAGTCAACCTTCGGCTTCCGGCATGTTCCGGAGGGAAAAACGCCGCTAGTGCGGGACGGGATGGGACTCCGCCCTGGGTTCCACGGGCTGCTGCGAGGGTACGATACGCCGATAGAGCCGAAGCGAGAAAAAACGATTCCGGCAAGGGGCGCAGCGATACGCCGGAAAGCGAAACAGGCGAAACACCCAGGCAAACAGGCCCATTCCATGTTCGCTCGAAATGCGCTGCAAGTCCATGTTGCCGCACATTTCGCAATGCACGTAGAAGACGTATCCGATGGGAGTCGCCCAGGCATAGAAACGCGAGTCGCAGGCACGGCAACGCCAAGGGCGCAGTCTTGCCCCTCCCACGAGGTAGTCCTTAACACTACGTCTGCGGGAACGGCGAGGGCTGTCGCTATGACAGACGGGACATAACAAATTACCTTCACCCCTGGGAAGTCTACAAAAAGAATAAGGGAAAACTTATGTTAATGGCAAGTTCCATCTGTGCGAATTTGCGGCGCGATGTAGAATGGCACGAGGGTTGACGAATGGCCGACTACACTGCGGAACATGCGCGCGCGGGAATTAACACAAAACTTCCTCTCCTGGACACCTGGCCCAACCAGTTCCCAGGATACCGCATCGTCACGCGCTACCCGGAGTACACTTCCGTTTGCCCGAAAACCGGATTGCCGGACTACGGCACGATCACCATTGAGTACGAACCGAAAAAATCATGCCTGGAACTCAAGGCCCTGAAAATGTACCTGCTGGCATATCGCAGCCTGGGCATCTTTTACGAAAATGCCGTCAACCGCATGCTGCGGGACATCGTGGACGCCATTCACCCGGCCTGGTGCGTCGTGCGCGGCGAATTCACGCCGCGCGGCGGCTTGACCACCACGGTGGAAGCGCGCTGGCCGAGAAACACTCGTCCTTCCCACAAATCGTAGACAACCCGTTGCGCCTCGGTGATAATCACACCTAAATGGCGTCGCCAGTCCCAGAATGGCCGCCAAGGAGACATGATGAGCATTTCCCCGAATGTTCCCGAACCGAGCGGAAACGAAACCAATTTCTACGAAGCGGCGCCTACACCGCGCTGGATCATCGTGGTGTTTGTAGCGGCCTTCGTACTGATCGGATATCTGCTCTACGCTGGCAACACCGAGAAAACCAAGCTGGAGGCCGATCTCGCTCAAGCCAATTCGAAAGAGGCGATCCTTTCCGTGCAGATCGATCAAACCAATTCGCGTGTCGCCGACCTCAAGGGCCAGTTGGAAGTGACCACGCAGAAGCTCGGGTTCACCCAGGCCGAACTGGCGCAAGCTCGCGCTTTGGCGCAGAACATTCGCCAAACCCAGAAAGATTCCGACGATAAGCTCACCGCCCAGATCGGCCAGGTGAAACAGGATACCGACGCCAAGATCGGGCAAGTGAGCACGGACCTGACCGGCGCGAAAGGCGATATCAACGCGACGAAGCAGGACCTGGAAGCGACCAAGGCCAAGCTCACCAGCACCGTCGGCGACCTGGGCGTGCAGAGCGGCCTGATCGCGCGCAACCAGGAAGAACTCGATCAATTGAAGCGTTCCGGCGAACGCAATATCTTTGAGCTGCACCTCACCAGGTCCAAGACGCCCACGCACGTCGGCCCCATTCAGGTGACGCTGACGAAAACGGACCCCAAGAAATTCAAATACACTTTGATGGTCGTCGCGGACGATAAAACCATCGAGAAAAAAGACAAGACCGCCGACGAGCCGGTGCAGTTTTATATCAAGGGAGCCACGAAACCTTACGAAATCGTGGTCTTCGACGTGACCAAAGACAAAGTGAACGGCTACCTCTCCACGCCAAAAGACGTGGGCAGCGCCCGCGCACAGTAAGTAGCGCAGGCTTCAGCCTGTGGTTTTTTTTCATTTTCAATGATTTATTACGACTCGAACGCCTTGAGGGTCGTAGCCATCTCGTGAAGACGCCGGTCCACCTGCGCGTACACCGTACCGGGCTCAAACGCTCCCTTGGCATCGCAGCACCCGGCTTTCACCCCAGTGAGGATTTCGATTCCTTCTTCCAGAGTTGTGACCGGCAGAATGTGGAACTTGCCCGCGGCGACGGCTTCGATCACGTCGTCGCGCAGCATCAGGTCTTCAATGTTCTCGGAAGGAATCATCACGCCCTGTCGCCCCGTTAACCCCGTTTTCACGCGGCACACGTCGAAGAATCCTTCAATCTTCTGGTTGACGCCGCCGATGGGCTGAATGTCGCCCTGCTGGCTGACCGACCCGGTCACGGCAATATCCTGGCGGATGGGTAATCCGGAAAGCGCGGAAAGCAGCGCATAAATTTCGGTCGAGCTGGCGCTGTCTCCGTCCACGCCGCTGTAGGATTGCTCGAAGCAAATGCTGGCCGCGAGCGACAGCGGCTTATCCTGCGCGAACTTGGTGCGCAAATATCCGGCGATGATTTGCATGCCCTTGTCGTGGAAGCTGCCGCTCAAGTTGGCTTCCCGCTCGACGTTGATCAGCCCCGTCTTGCCGAGCGCCGCCGAAGCCGTAATGCGCACGGGCTTGCCAAATGCGTAGCCGCCAATTTCCAGAACGCTCAGGCCATTCACCTGCCCGACGCGAGTGCCGTCGGTTTCGATCAGCAGCGTGCCTTCTTCGATCATTTCGCGGATCTTGGTCTCCGTGAGGTTATGCCGCTCGATGCGCGCTTCGCGCGCGCGGCGAACATGCAACGCGTTCACCAACTCCGCGCCATCCTGCCTCGCGATGTAGGCCGCCTCGCGCGCCAGGTCCGCCAGTTCCGGAAATCGCGCCGTAACTTTGTTCCGCCTTCCGGCCATGCGCACTCCGTATTCCAGCATGCTGGCCACGGCAGTGCGATCGAAGGGGCCGATGTGCTCCTGTTCCGAGAGCTGGCGCAGGCGGTCGCCGTAGTGGCGCACGACCGCGTCGCTCATCACCATTTCCTCGTCGAACTCCACGCGCACTTTAAAAATCTTGCGGAAGTCCTCCTCGAATTCGTACAGGACTTCGTACATGTGCCGGTCGCCGATCAAAATAATTTTCACGTCGATGTCGATCGGCTCGGGCTTCAGGGCCGAGGTCCCGAACGGAAAGAACATTTCTAGCGGCTGAATTTCGAGTTTCGAGTGATTCAGCATGCGCTTGAGCGTGCGCCATACTCCGGCTTCGGTCAGCGCGTCGTATGCATACATAACCAGAAAACCGCCATCGGCGCGCAGCAGCGATCCGGGCCGCAAATCCATGAAATCGGAATTCCAGCCGCCGCGCGAGTCATAGCTGCGCTGGATGGTGCCGAAAAGATTCGTGTAGGTCGGGGTCGTTTCAAAAATGACGGGCGAGCTGTCCTCTTCGTTGTGCGCCAGAATCACGTTGACGCCGTACACGCGAAACGGATCGCGCTCGGTCGATGTGGACTTTGGATTGCCGTCCTGCGGAGGGGGCGCTCCCCCAGGCTCTTCCTCGCCCTCCCGTTCCTTGAACGGCTCGAGGTTGTCGAGGATGCTGTGGCGCACTTCTTCCAGGTATTCCGCGACCAGGTTCCCTGAATATTTCTCCTTCAGCTCCTCGATGAATCCGTCGACCAGCACCGAGGCCGCTTCCTGCTCGAGGTAGCTCAGTTCGCTGGCCAGCTCGCGCGACAGCGTCAACGTCTTGCGGTAAACCACGGTGAACTCCTGCCGGAACTGTTCGTACTTGCGTTCCAGATCCTCGGCGGCCACCGTTTCCAGCTTGCCTTCGTGCACCATTTTCGGGATGTCTTCGATCGGCACCATCTGCCCTTCGAGGACCGGAAAAATTTCCGGCAGCGCCACGGCCCCCACCTGCATGTGGCCCAGCGCGAATTGTTCGCGGGCGATGCGCCGCGTGAAATCGTCCATCAATTCTTTTTCGCGGACGGTGAAGCGGTCCACGATGCGTCCTTTTTGCCGCTGGAAGGGTTCGCCCTCGAATACCTGCGGGATTCGCCGCCGCAAAAATTCGATGCCGCTCTGCATGTCTTTCTTGAAGCCGTTGGCCTGTCCGCGCGGCAGCGCCAAAAGACGAGGCCGGTCCGGACTCTTGAAATTATTGACGTAGCAACGATCGAGAGAAGCCTTCGCGGGAGGATGAATCTGATCGATCAGATGCGTAATGGTCCCGCCGCGGCTCGTTCCGGCCAGACCGCATACAAAAATATTGAATCCGGGCGCGTTCAGCTCGACGCCCATTTTCAGCGCGCGAAACGCGCGCTCCTGGCCGAGCAACTCCTTCACCGGCTCGGCTTCGGCCGTCGTGGCAAAAGGAATCGTAGCCGGATCGCACTTCCACCGAAGTCTTTCGGGAGGCAATCCAGCAAGCAACGTCATGGTTTTAATGGCCATCGTAGAAT
>DATHPN010000004.1:0-63060 GCA_035483715.1 Candidatus Acidiferrum sp. | reverse complement strand
GCGGCGGAGAACTCGGCCCATGGTCGTATTCAGCAACTTCGCCAGCGTGGATCGAATCATCTATGCGATTTTCAGTCGCTTTAACGAAGACTGGAAAACCCACACCCTCAAACTATTTACACAGGCAGCTTGACGTCACCTCAATTTCCGGGGACTTGCAGGGCGCAACTGGGGACGTTATCCTCTCTGGGCGGTCTTCAGGATAATAATCAGCGGGGATTTTATACAAGTGATTGTTGGGCACGTTCCGAAACTCCAGAATGATGTGTCGATTCGCGCTTCCATGTGTGGGGGTCTTGAGTAGCGCAGGCTTCAGCCTGCGAAGTTGTGTTCTTGCAAGCGCCAACCCCCACAGGCTGAAGCCTGCGCTACATGAAAACAACGAAGAGGCCCTGTGATCAAGCTTTCCCTCATCGGAATGTCCGGCGCCGGAAAGTCGCACTGGGCGCAAAAGCTGGCTGGCGCAGGATTTCGTGTCATCAGTATTGACGACCGGATTGAGAAAAAGCTTGCTCCCGAGCTCACAGCAGGCGGTCATCGCGGCATCGGAGGAGTCGCGGCCTGGATGGGTTGGCCGGACCAGCCATCCTACCGCGAGCATGAGAAAAAATATCTGGAGTGCGAAATACAATCCATGGACGAAGCGTTGGATGAAATTCAGGCGTCGGGTCAGGATGGGGCGATTTTGGACACCACGGGAAGCGTAGTGTACACGGGCGAAAACATTTGCCGTCGGATGCAAGGGCTCGCCACGGTAATTTACCTTGAAGCTTCTGCCGCAGAAGAAGAGACCCTGGTCGCGCGGTATTTGTCAGACCCGAAGCCTGTGTTGTGGGGCGACCAGTTTGAGCAGCGACAAGGCGAATCCACGCAAGCCGCGATCGCCCGCTGTTATCCGCGACTGATCGCGCACCGCAAGAAACTTTACGAGCACTACGCGCACCGCATCCTTTCAATGGACCTTCTGCGCGACGTCAACCTCGGCGCGCGCGGATTCCTCGAGCTTCTGGAGGCGCAGGCGCGGCCCGCGCGATGAAATACCGAAGCACTCTACACCGCAGTCCGGAAGTTTCCTTGCGCGACGCCGTCCTGCGCGGATCAGCGCCCGACGGCGGCCTGTATATGCCCGTCGAAATTCCGCCTTTGAAAAATGGTTTCCTGGAATCCCTGCCGTCGCTCGCGTTTCCGGAAATCGCGCAAGAAGTGGGCGCGTCGTTCGCCGGCGACGAAATTCCTCCGCACCTGCTGATGAACATCGTGGTGGAAGCGTTTAATTTTCCCGTGCCGCTTATTGCTCTCGGTGACGGGCTGCATGTTCTCGAACTGTTCCACGGGCCGACTCTGGCGTTCAAGGATTTTGGCGCGCGTTTCATGGCCAGGCTGATGGAATATTTTGTAGCGGAATCGGGGAAGCAACTCACCGTGATTGTGGCGACGTCGGGCGACACGGGAAGCGCGGTGGCGCAGGCGTTTCTGGGAGTCTCAGGTATCCGCGTGGTGATCCTGTATCCCGCCGGGCGCGTCAGCGATGCCCAGGAAAAACAGCTCACAACGCTGGGGCAGAACATTACGGCCCTTGAAGTTTCCGGCTCGTTCGACGACTGCCAGCGCCTGGCAAAGGAAGCGCTGGTCGATCCCGCCATCGCGGAAAAACTTTCGGTTACCTCGGCGAATTCTATCAACATTGCCCGGCTGATTCCGCAAAGTTTTTATTACTTCGCGGCGGTCGCGCAACTCGGGCGGCCCCATTTTTTTCCCGTGTTTTCGGTCCCCAGCGGCAATCTTGGCAATCTGACCGGCGGTTTGCTGGCCAAGCGCATCGGGCTGGGCGTGGCGCAATTCATCGCCTCGACCAATGCCAATGATGTCGTGCCGGAATTCCTGCGCAGCGGCAAGTTGATTCCGCGCGCTTCGCGCCACACGATTTCCAACGCGATGGACGTCGGAAATCCCAGCAATTTCGCACGCATCGTCGATCTGTACGAAAACGATCTTCAGGCTATCCGCCGGGACATCTGGGGATGCAGCTTCAACGATGAGGAAACGCTTCGCATCATGCACGATATGAACGAACGCCACGGCTATGTGCTCGATCCTCATACCGCCGTCGGGGTGCTGGGATGGCAGAGCTTCGCCAAACAAAATCATCCCGCATCGCGTGGAATCGTGCTCGCCACCGCGCATCCCGCCAAGTTCGCCGAGACCGTAGCCCGGGCCACCGGCGTGCGCCCGCAGATGCCCGAGCGCCTTGCGGCGTTTTTGGGCCGGCCGAAGAAATCCATTCTCTTTCCCAACCGGTTTTCAGAACTGCGGGAATTTCTGGTCTCGGCCAACACCTGATATTGTGTTGTGAGCCGATGGAGTGCCGATGAAGCTTTTGATCGCCATTGCGGGCCTGTTCGTTCTCTTCGTCACGCTGTGGGAAGCGTTTGAAACCATTATTCTGCCCCGGCGCGTCACCCGTCCTGTGCGCCTGGTGCGAACGTTTTACCGGGCTACCTGGAAATTCTGGGCCGCGGTCAATCGTTTGATCCGCTCGAAAAAAGTGCGCGACGCGCACCTCAGCTATTACGGCCCGCTTTCGCTTCTGGGTCTGTTTGCAACGTGGGCATTCTTGCTGATCCTCGCATTCTCCATGCTGCATTGGGCTGCGGGTTCGGCGATCAACGCTCCGGGGGAAACGCCGACGTTCCGAACCGATTTCTACTTGAGCGGTACGACGTTCTTCACTTTGGGATTGGGCGATGTGACGCCGCGAACCACGCTGGCAAAGGCGATCACGGTCGTTGAAGGCGGAACGGGCTTCGGTTTTCTGGGCCTGATGATTTCGTATCTGCCAACGCTCTACGGCGCGTTCTCCCAACGGGAGCTGAACATTTCGCTTCTCGACGCCCGCGCCGGATCGCCCCCCACTGCCGCCGAATTGCTGCGCAGGCACTCGCAATTTGCGGACAACGAAGTCCTGACACCGTATCTGCGCGATTGGGAAATTTGGGCCGCGCAACTCATGGAGAGTCACCTGTCCTATCCGGTGCTTTGCTATTTTCGTTCGCAGCATGACAACCAGTCCTGGCTCGCCGCTTTCGCGGCCGTACTGGATGTGTCCGCGCTGCTCATCGCCTACGGCGAGGGCACAGCCAAATGGCAATCGCAGTTGACATTCGCGATTGCGCGCCACGCCGTCGTGGACTTGGCCGAAGTTTTGAGGGTTCCCGCGTCGCGACCGTTGCAGGACCGGCTTCCTCCGCGAGATGTCGCGCAAGTCCGTAACCTTCTCGTGGAATGCCGCGCATCCAGCAATTGCGGCGAGTCGGGCGACAGGAAGCTGCACGAATTGCGCGAAATGTACGAGCCCTATTTGAATGGTCTTTCGTTGCGTTTACTGATGCCGCTTCCCTCCTGGGGCGTTGGACACCGTTTCGTGGAAAATTGGAAGAGATCGGCGTGGGGGAAAATATCTTCGGGACCTGCAGAGTCTGGAAGTTCGAGCGGAGAATCCAGCCATTTCTGAGCCACACGGAGCGCCGGCGTCTCACCGGCTATTTTTTTAAACTTCACATGTCGCAATGACGCCGGCGGGACGCCGGCGCCACAAGGATCCCAGCCCTACTAGCCTTCGTCGTCTGATTCCGGAAATACCAGATCGGGATCCACGATGGGTCCGGTCAGGGGCTCCATCGGGAAATCGGCATCTTGACGGCCAACCAGCTTTTTCTGCGCGCGGCGTTCTGCCTTCATGCGCTGCTTTTCCTGCCTTTTCATTTCTTTTTGGCGCTTCTGAAACGTGGATTTCGACGTAGCCATACTGATCTCCTTGAGTGGAAGCGCGTGGGGACCGCCAGATTTGTTCCAGAACGTGTTGCGTGTTACCAGCGAGGTTCGCGTGGCTGCCGGGGACTGTCGCGATAATCCTCGGTCGAGAAGCGGCCGCCCTGGCGCGAATTTCCGCCCCGGCCGCCGCTGCCGCCGCGATTGCGGTCGCGATCACGATCGCGGTCAAAGCCGCCACCGCCGCCACTCCCGCCGCCCCGCGGGCCGCCGCCACCAGATGCAGCTTTCGGGCGCGCTTCATTGACTTTCAGGGCTCGTCCGCCGACTTCTTTGCCGTCGAGGCCTGACATGGCCTTGGCTGCTTCCGCATCGTTCGGCATTTCGACGAATGCGAAACCGCGGGCGCGTCCTGTTTCCCGGTCCATGGCGATGTGAACGCGAGTGACCTGTCCGAACGGTTCAAAGAGGGCGCGCAGCTCCGCCTCTGTCGTTTGAAAATTCATGTTCCCCACAAACACATTCTTCATGATTTTCTCTCTTTCCAAAAGTGGGAATCTGCAGAGCGCGCGGCGTCAATGGCCGGATTCAGATCGCTGGTTGGCGATGGTGAGAACCGGATGAGGTCACGAGGGGTACACATTTTCAACGCCCCGGAAGGTGAAGAAAAACCCCCGACTCCCATATAAAACACAACAACTATATCAGAGTTTAACCGTATTTCCCCTAGAATTTCCCGGTCGCCCCGGGAGGATGAAATCGCGCTGCCTTATTGCAAGAGATACAGTTGCGGAAGAGGATTATTTCGCACTTTGGGCAGCATTTTCATTGACTACTCCGCATCGGACCACTTAGTCTGGCTACGATTCCTGATTGCAATCAAAGGTGAATATTCCCTCGGCCGGGCTTGACACACTTCTCGGTCAGTGAGTAGTTGTGGGAACAGGCTTGCACGGAAAAATAAATAATTATAATTGGTTGGGGGACAAGATATATGCCTCGCAAAACAAAAAAAACGACCCTCTCACCCGCCATGGTCATGGAAGATTTCCTGGGCGTATGGAGAGGTCGATCACTGACCGCCGCGGTTGAATTGGACGTATTCAGCCAAATCGCGGCGGGCAGACGAACCGCGCGGGACATTGCCGAAGCAGCGGGAGCATCACCGCGCGGCATGGTCTCTCTGCTCGATGCTCTCACAGCGATTGGTTATTTGGGCAAGAGCGGTGAGCGCTACAGGCTCCAGCCCGTTTCTGAAGCATTCCTTGTGCCCACGGGAAAAGCGTATGTGGGCGCGATAGCTCATGCCCTCTCGCTCTCTTGGGACTCCTGGAAGAACCTGACGGAAGCTGTGAGGAGCGGCCATCACTCTGAGTCTGTGGATGTCGCGGAAAAGGGCAAGGAATTTTTTCCGAAATTAGTAGCCAGCATTTTCCCGGGTAACTTTGCCGCTTCAAACGCAGTAGTTGCACGACTTCCAGAGAAGCAGCGACACAAAATCCATAGAATCCTGGATGTGGGCGCCGGTTCGGGCGCATGGTCGCTCGCGTTTGCGCAGGCAATTCCTAAAGCACGGGTAGACACCCTGGATTTTTCCGAGCTTACGCCGATCACGCAAGAGTTCGCCCAGAAATTCGGCGTCGCCGATCGGTACGCGTATCTCGAGCGTGACCTGCGGGTGGGCGATTTTGGCCGCGATCTGTATGACCTGGTGATTCTCGGCCACATTATCCACTCGGAAGGGGAAAAGAACGGCAAGGAGCTTTTGCGGAAATCCTACGCGGCGCTGCGGCCGGGAGGGACACTGCTCATCGGGGAATATGTCCCGAACGACGCCCGCACGGGACCCGCCATGCCGGTGCTCTTTGGATTGAACATGCTTCTGCAGACGGAGCAAGGAAACGTTTTCACGTTGCGTGAATACCGCGCCTGGTTGAAGGCCGCCGGCTTCCGCAAAGTGGCGACCATACCTGTGCCACCACCATCGACTGCAATCCTCGCAACCAAGTAGCGAGGGCTTTTCTCCGGCGATTTTTCCGGCCCACCTCCGCTACAAGGATGCTGGCGACACGCCAGCGTTCCATTAGGTAATGCGGCGAATTAACGCAAGAGATCTTCCAACTGAATTTTTGCGTCGGTCCTGGAATCGCGATACTTCACGATTACTGGGGTGTAAAGCGAAATGCCCCAGTCCATTCCCACGCCCCGTGGAATGGAACGCGAGCCTGCCACGACTACAGCCTCCTCAGGCACCATCAACGGCTCGGTATCCGTTGCTGCATACACTTTGCCGCGCACAATGTCATATACCGGAGTCGAACGATTGAGGATCGTTCCCGTACCCAGCACGGCGCGGCGCTTCACAATCGTACCTTCGTAGACGCCGCAATTCCCGCCCACCAGCACCTCGTCTTCAATGATCACGGGCAGCGCGCCCACCGGCTCGAGAACCCCGCCGATCTGCGAAGCGGCCGAGATGTGGCAACTGCGTCCGATCTGAGCGCAACTTCCCACCAGCGAATGGGAATCGATCATCGAGCCGTCACCGACATATGCGCCCGCATTCACGAACATCGGCGGCATGCACACGACGTCGCGCCCGATGTAGCAGCCGTCGCGAATACTCGATCCCCCGGGCACAATGCGCACTCCATCAGCTGTCGAAAAATGTCGCACGGGATAAGTGTCTTTGTCAAAAAACGGCTGCTTCGCGGGATCCACCGACATATCCACGGTCGCTCCCATGCGGAAGCCCAAGAGGATTCCCTTTTTCACCCAGGAGTTGGTCCGCCACCCGCTCGGTTGTGAAGCGTCGGGCTCGGCGGAACGAATGCGGCCTGCGTTCAACTCTTCCTTGAACGCGCGGAAAAGTTGATGGTCTTCCTCGGTGTACCGCGCGGGCTTGGCGTCAAACAACGCTTCGATTTGCTTTTCGAGCTTCTCAGCTGCGGTTGGCAACGTGGACCCTTTCGAGGAGCGCGAGCGATTCCAGCACGGCGCGAATCTTCGCGAGATTTTCCGTCCGCGGCGGCACAAGAGGCAGGCGGAACACGGGTTCGAGCAAACCCATTTCCGCCATGGCCGCCTTCACCGGAGTCGGATTCGTCTCGATAAAATTTACTTCCAGGAGCGGCAGCCACTTCCGCTGCATGGCGCGCGCCTCCACGAAATTTCCCGCCAAGCACAACTGCGCCAGCTGCGTCATTTCCGCGGGAATTTCGTTCGAGGCGACGGAAATAATTCCCTTCCCGCCCATAGCCACAAGCGGCAGCGTGATCGCGTCATCCCCCGAAAGGACCATAAACTCTTCCGGAACTTGCTGTATCACCTGCGTAATCTGCGAAATATTTCCGGAAGCTTCCTTCACGCCGATAATGTTCTCAATTTCGGACAGACGGCGCACGGTGGCGGGATCGATGTTGACGTTCGTTCGCGGCGGTACGTTGTACAAAATAATGGGCAGCGAGATCGCCGACGCGATGGCCTTGAAATGATGGTACAGCCCCTCCTGCGTGGGTTTGTTGTAATACGGCGTGACGGACAGGATTCCTTCCGCGCCCATCCGCTCGGCTTCGCGCGCCATTTCGATAACGGTGCGAGTATCGTACCCGCCCGCTCCTGCGAGGACCGGGACCTTGCCCTTGGCCTCTTCGAGCGTGATGGCCACGACGCGCAGGTGCTCTTCGTGCGACAGCGTGGGGCTTTCGCCCGTCGTCCCGCAAGGCACCAGAAAATTAATGCCGCCGGCGATCTGACGGCGCACCAGGCCGCGCATGGCGTTTTCATCGAGGGAGAGGTCCTTCCGAAACGGAGTGACCAGCGCCGTGCCACAACCCACAAATCCTCGAAACATGGTTGCCACCTCTTATCCGTTTGCGGGGCGGCGCATCGCACTGGCGTCGTCCGCAAAAATAATTTCTCCAAATTCGTGCAGCCCGCGTTTGCCGATCACCCACTGTGCGGCCTTCAACGCCCCGCGTGCGAACCCTTCGCGGCTGCGCGCCGTATGCCGCAGGGTGATCGTGTCCGCCGCGGAGTCAAACCCAATTTCGTGCGTACCCGGATTCGCTCCCGCGCGATTGGAGCTCGCGTCGATCCGCCGCGTAAACCCCGCGCGCTGCATCTCCTCGATCAATTGGAGCAAGGTCCCCGAAAGCGCGTCCTTCTTCGTTGCGTGATGCACTTCCCACGCCCATGCGCCGTATTCTGGCTGGCCGGCAAGCAGGCGCGCGGTTTCGGCGACCACCCGGCGGAAAACGTTCACGCCAATCGAATAGTTCGGGCTATACACCACGCCCGCGCCGCACTGGTTGACAAAACTACGCACGCGCTCGAGTTCGCCATACCACCCTGTCGTGCCCACGATGGTCGGAACGCCGATGGCGCAGAGCCGCTCGAGATTCGCCACCGCCGTGTGCGGCGTCGAAAACTCAATGGCTACGTCCACGCCGCGGAAATTTTCGGATGTGATGCCCGCCTGGTTCACGTTGGTGTCGATGTCCAGCTTCAAGCCGACGGAAAATCCCGCGTCCGGAGCGAGTTCCTCAATCAGCCTGCCCATTTTTCCGTAACCGACGATGGCAAGTTTCTTAGGCATGGTGAGCTTCCGCACGGCTCAAAAGCATCTGAGTCATTTGCGCGTAGGTATCGACGGCGGCTAGCAACTCGCGCTTGGCAATTTTTTCCTCCGTTGTGTGGGCCACGTGAATGCTGCCCGGTCCAAACAAGAACGGCTCACCCCAAGCCGGGGCAAGCACTGGAATATCGGTTGTGAACGAAACCACCGAAGTCGGGAATCCATCGAGCGAGGAAAATTGCATCGCCGGCAGCGTCAGAATTTCTTTCACCTCGGCGCGGCCCCCAATCGCTGCGCGCAACGCCTGATCCACTTTACGCGCGTCGCTCACTAATCGGACGGCAAGCTCCGCTTTCGCCGCGTCGGGAATTATATTGGGCGCGCGGCCTCCGGAAATCGTGCCAATATTCAGCGTCGTTTTTCCCAGCACCGGATCCTCGGGCAGCTTCAGGCGTCGGATCGCCTCCAGCGCATCGAGAAGTTTCTCGATGGCGGATTCGCCGAGTTCGGGATAAGCGGAATGAGCCATCTTGCCCGTGGCCACAATTTCGTAGCGCAAAATTCCTTTCGATCCAAGCGCAACCTTGCTTTCGGTTGGCTCGCCGTTGATCAGGTAGCGCGCTCCACGCGGCGCGCGCGAAGCCACTTCCGCTCCCGCGCTATTCCGTTCTTCTCCCACAACAAACAGCACCCCGAAATTCCGTGTGCCAATTTCAATCAGCCTTTCCGCGGCGGCAATCATCGCCGCGATGATCCCCTTGGCATCGCATGCGCCGCGCCCATAAATATGCTCTTCGTCTTCGCTCGACGCAAAAAACGGCGGCACCGTATCCATATGCGTCGACAGCACGACGACGGGGGTGCCCCATTCTGCGTACACGTTGAAGCGTTCCGGCGACACCGTCATGGCTTCCGCTTTGCCGTCGGAACCCGCCGTCAGTCCGGAGAGATAGTGCAGCAGGTATTCTCCCACCTGCTTCTCGTTCTCGGTGATCGACTCCAGGTCGACCAACTCGCGCGTCATTTCAAATGGGTGCATGATAGCGTTCCAGTAGCGCAGGCTTCATCCTGCGGGTCGTGGACCTTGCAATAAAAAGCTTCCGCAGGCTGAAGCCCGCGCTACTTAAAAGCGTGATTGATTGTAATCCTCTGGAAGGAATGGCGCGCGGGAAAGAAGCAGGACGCAGAAAAACACAGGGCGCCGTGCTCCTCGATAGCGCTCCATCCCAATCCGCGGGATGACAGTGGGCCGGTTTTAGCCAAGCCCCCCAGCTGCCTCGGCGGGAATGCCGTCGGCGACTTCGGCGGAAATTTCTGCTGCACCTTTCGCTCGGGCCTCCGAAGTTCCTCGGAACCTCAGCCCGGCTACTCATTGCTTCCGCACCTCTATCAGGACGTCCTCAAGATAACATTCACATACGCATACGGTCAAATTCCGGATTCGTGAAGCACTATCATAATTTGCAGCGGTGTCACGCAATCGAACTTGAAGTTCTTTTTTCGGAGGCCCGACCTTTAGGTCGGGCGAACAACGACGCAACATATGGCCTTTAGGCCCTGAATTTCAGCGGAGTGTCAAACCCTGGCGTGTACGACGCCCCGCCCGGACTGCGGCATATTTTTTAATAAAGCCACGAACTTCTTCCAATACCGGAACGAAGGCGTGTACTTCACGTCCAGTTCCTTGAATCCTGCCGCCAAAAGCATGTCTTTCAAACACTTCAAGGTCGGAATAGCGCACAGGTCATACGGTATCCCGCGCGTCTCTTCATCCCCGGGAAAAAAAGGGATGAGCGCGTGCCGTTCATGAATGAAAGGGAGCAGAACGTGCGTTTCGCAAATCAGAAGTTTGTTGGTGACGCTGGCAATTTTTTCGAGGCCAATAATAGGGTTTCGCAAGTGATACAGGACCCCGAAAAACAAGACCAGATCGAACTTGCCGATTTCCTCCAGTGAAATATGTTGTACGTCCATCCGCTTGTATTCCACTTTCGATCCGAGGATTTCCCTGGCCGCCATAAAACCGTCCATGCCGTGCGGAGTATCCCAGGCGTATGTGTCAATGGCCAGAACGCGGTCCGCGCCGCGCCTCTCGCATTCAAACGAGAAATAACCGTCCCACGCGCCTATGTCGAGAACCGACCAGCCTTTCAGGTTCTGGGGAATCTGCATCAGCTTGAGGCGTCTCTCAAACCGGCGGCGTATATGCCACTCTCCCTGCACGACCCCGTGTCCCAGGTCGATGGGATGCGCCCAGCGTATCCCCTTAATTCTTTCTTGAATTTTTCCCGCGCTGTCGTATGTCATGCTATCGAGCCGCAAAAACCTTACTCCACCGAATTTGGAATGCGGGAAAGTATACGCGGGCTGAAAGGACGGAGCAACCATGCCTCTTGCGGGCGGAAAAATAAAACTAAGTGAGTCTCAAATGACGTTGCCCGGATTTCCCCCGTCTACAACAACACGAAGCGATTGAAGCAGCGCGAGGATTTGTCGCGCGGCATCAATTTCTTCCGCGGGAAGCTGCAATGCGGAGAGATCAAAGTAGCGGTCCGCCGCCAGATTCCCCAATTTGCGCTTCTCTCCCGGGGACAAAGCGGCGCAGGAATAGACCACCACGAGCCCCGCAGACGCAAACGCGGCGAATTGATTCTCCAGGGCAGAAACCGGCAGAGCATCGCCGCTCACATGTAGAACTTCGAAATGTTCGTCGAACAGAGCGCGTTCGAGGCGCGTGGCAAGGGCGATGTTGCCTTCCACCACGATTAGCGCGGGCATGTGCCCGTGCCGCATGTAGCGCTCGCCGGCCGTTACGGGCGCGAATTCCTTCGTCGAAGGTTCGGCGGCGGTTTGATCCGCAAGATCGGCGCGAATCATTCCGGCGCCGAGAGTGGCGTTCGAGATCGGGTCGATCAGGATGAAGCTGCCGGTGATGCGGTTCTCCGTGTAGGGATCGAAAAAAAGTGGACTCACCGTTTCAAATTCCACGTAGCCGATATCATTCATGTGCAGGCTGCTCACCGGCTCATGGGCCAGCGTATTGACGTTCACGCGGTAGCGAAACTGGAGCGCCTTGGCGCGAACCGTGCGTGTGGTGTGCTTGAGGAGATAACTCTTCCCTGGTTCGGTGGGCTCGGCGTTAAACCACACCACCATGGCGTCGAAATGCCGCGACGCGCGGGGTGGATGAGCGGGCGAAACAAGCATGTCGCCCCGGCTCAAATCTATTTCGTCTTCCAGCGTCAGCGTGACCGACATAGGCGGAAACGCTTCCGGCGCGTCGCCGTCAAACGTGACAATCGACTTCACGCGGGTCTTCCGCTCGGATGGTAACGAGACCACCGGATCGCCTGGACGAATGACTCCGCTGGCCACTGGCCCGGCAAAACCCCGGAAGCTCGCGTCCGGGCGAATCACGTATTGCACTGGGAAACGCACCGCGTCAGACGGCGTTTCCATGCGGATCGGCACGGTTTCGAGATGTTCGAGAAAAGTCGGACCGTGGTACCAGGGCATGTGCACGCCGCGCTCGACAACGTTATCGCCCGCGAGAGCGCTGATCGGGATGGTGACGACGTGAGGCACGGCGAGCTGCTTCGCCAGAGCGTCAAAATCTTTTTGCAGCGTGAGAAAAACCTCCTCGCTGTAATTCACGAGGTCCATCTTGTTTATGGCCACGAGCACGTTCGGAATTCCCAGCAGCGAAGCGATGTAGGTGTGCCGCCGCGTCTGCGCGAGGACGCCTTTTGTCGAGTCGATCAGAATCACCGCGAGATTCGCGGTCGAAGCGCCGGTGGCCATATTACGCGTATATTGCTCGTGACCCGGCGTGTCCGCGATGATAAATTTCCGCAGCGGCGTTTCAAAATAACGGTAAGCAACGTCAATGGTGATGCCCTGCTCGCGCTCGGCGCGCAGCCCGTCGGTGAGCAGCGAAAAATCCACCGCGCCCGTCGAGCGATTGATACGGCTCTTTTTTACCGCGGCGAGCTGATCCTCGAAGACGGATTTCGAGTCGTGCAGCAGCCTGCCGATGAGCGTCGATTTGCCGTCGTCCACGCTGCCGGCCGTGGTCAGGCGCAGCAAGTCCTTCTCCAGATTCTGCTTCATGAAGGACTCGAAGCCCCAGGCTTCCCGATTCGCGACCAGGCTCATCAGAAGTAGCCCTCGCGCTTCTTGATTTCCATCGAGCCTTCCTCGTCGTGGTCGATCACCCGGTTTTCGCGCTCCGAACGGCGAAATGAAATCATCTCTTCGATAATTTTCGGCAGCGTGTCGGCAGTCGAGCGAATCGCGCCGGTGCACGGAACGCATCCGAGCGAGCGCATGCGCACCACCATGCGTTGCGTCTTTTCGCCGGGCAGCAGATCCCACTTGTCATAGGCCACCACAATCGACCCGCCGCGAATCACAACGTTATGTTCCTTCGCGAAATACAGCGGCACGATGGGAATATTTTCCAGGTAGATGTAGAACCACACGTCCGCTTCGGTCCAGTTCGACAGCGGAAACACACGAATGCTTTCGCCCTTGTTGATGCGCGAATTGAAAATGTTCCACAGCTCGGGCCGCTGATTTTTCGGGTCCCACTGCCCGAATGAATCGCGGAAGGAATAGACGCGTTCCTTGGCGCGGGATTTTTCCTCGTCGCGCCGCGCGCCGCCAAACGCCGCGGTGAAATCCCCTTCCGCCAGCGCATCGAGCAGCGACTTTGTTTTCAAAAGGCCGCAGCATTTCTGCGTCCCCAGCACAAACGGATTCGCGCCCGCGTCGAGCGCTTCCTGGTTCTTGTGCACGATCAGCTCCGCGCCAATCTCCCGCGCATAGCGATCGCGGAACTCCACCATCTCCGGAAATTTGTAGCTGGTATCGATGTGCAGCAGCGGAAACGGAATTTTCCCCGGGTAGAAAGCCTTCTGCGCGAGCCGCAGCATCACCGAGGAATCCTTCC
Source organism: Candidatus Acidiferrum sp. (assembly GCA_035483715.1). Lineage (GTDB taxonomy): Bacteria > Acidobacteriota > Terriglobia > Acidiferrales > UBA7541 > Palsa-360. Next base: position 49,765 of record DATHPN010000004.1, on the reverse strand, counting down.
CGATAGAGTACAGCATCACCGGCCTCGCAAACTCCGCCACCGCCTCGCGCAGGATGTGAATGCTCTCCGCCTCCAACGCCCTGAGGTAATTTATTTTTTGCGGCGTCAGTAGCGCAGCCCGCTCGCCGCCGCCATTTATCGTGGTCGTGTTCACAGCTTCCTTTGATGTCTCACCCATAACTGTCGATCCCCGCCGCTCGTCCTGAAGCAATTATTATTCTGTCCTAAAACAAAAATCCCACCGACCAGGGTTTCCGGTGGTGGGCTCCAATCATTGCCAGACTGAAAATCTTTCCCGGCGTGACTACCCTCTCCACCCTGCCTTTGGACAAGCGCAACAAGCCACCTGCCAACAACAATCTGCGCCAGCCTTCGTGGGGTGGATAACTGAATGCATGTCATTTAGATTACCCGAACCGCAAATCCGTCGCAAGGCGAATTCCAAAAGCCCGTGGCGCATGGCATCAAGGCGCCACAATTCACAAACATCTAGAACAATGCCCTGTAGTACCTGTAGGAATCGCTCTCCGAAAGCACCATCCAGCCGCCCTCAAATTTTGTAGTGAGGAAAAGATACCGGACCGGCTGGCTATCGGGGGGCGGTCCGCCATCCACGGAAACTTCCGTACGCACGACCATGGCATCGCGCCATCCATGTGCCGTTACCGACACCAACTCGACGTCAGGCAAGACGGCAGGTAAATCCAACGGTTGCACCGGATTGCCAGCACGATAATCTGCCAACCGCCGGGCCACATCTCGCGGTCCACTGCCCGTGTAATCCTTGACGAGCCATGTGCGCAGTGCCTCGCGCCCTTCATCCGGCACTTTGGGAACATGCATGTAAATGCGACCGCCGAACCATCCTAGAAGTAGCACACCAGCCACAACTGCCTTCCAGCCGGTCAACTCGATGCGGGTTTCCGCCATCGCATCCCTCTCAAGGCCAATTCAAATGTGATCACCACTATTTTCTCCCAATTTGAGAATGGTTCCGTGCATTCGTCGGGCGAGGGACTTAATGAGTCAATAGCAATCATGCGCCCGCTACGCCAGCCAGTGAACTGGCTCCTGGGTTAAATTCGCCTTGACATGAACCAGGGGCCTACGTATACTTCTCTTGCTGGACACGTGGCGATTTAGGGCAACTTGCTCCACGTAAAAAACTGCTAAAGAGTCGGACGAGCACTCAGACAGAGTTTTTGAGCCCTCCCCCTCTTTGGCGCGGAGGGTTTTTCGTTTTAACCCCTCTTGCGCCGCCAACCTGCGGCAGTTTACCAGCCAAAAATTAGGAAGCCGATTCGTCCGCCGCGCCATCTGATTTGTGTGCGGGCCGAACGCAGGAGGCCAAATGGCCGAGCATTACCAGTTGAAATGCCGTGAATGCGGAAAACTATGGGGCAATCAGGCGCGCTCGTTCTGCGACGAATGCCTCTCCCCCCTCGAAGTGGTCTACGATCTGGACGCCATCCGCCCCCTCTTCACACGCAAGAATATCGAGGCCGGCCCCGGCAATCTCTGGCGCTACAGCGCCCTGCTTCCCCTCCCCGAGGACTATCAAGGCACCATACCGGCAGGCTTCACCCCGCTGGTGCAGGCGCGCCGGCTGGGCAAGCAACTCGGCACATCCAATCTCTATCTGAAAAATGACGCGGTCTGCTTCCCCACTCTTTCCTTCAAGGACCGAGTGGTGGCGACCGCTCTCGCGGCGGCGCGGCGTTTTGGTTTCCAGGTAGTGAGCTGCTCTTCGACGGGCAACTTGGCAAATGCGGTGGCCGCGCAAGCTGCCCGCGAAGGATTCGACGCCTGGATCTTCATTCCCGCCGATCTGGAACCCGCGAAAATAACCGGCACGCAAGTCTTCGGTGCGAAGCTGGTCCGCATCGCGGGCAATTACGATCAAGTCAATCGGCTGTGCTCGCAGATCGCCGAGAAATTCCGCTGGGGATTCGTGAACGTGAACCTGCGCCCCTATTACGCGGAAGGCTCCAAGACCGTGGGCTATGAAATCGCCGAGCAGCTTGGCTGGCGGCTGCCGGACAACATCGTGTGCCCGATGGCGGGCGGCTCGCTGATCACCAAGATCCGCAAATCGTTCAACGAACTCATCGCGCTGGGCCTCGTCGAGGAAAAGAAAGTAAAATTTTTCGGGGCGCAAGCCACCGGCTGCTCACCGATTTCAGATGCCGTCAAACGCAATCTCGAACAGTTCGAGCCGCAAAAGCCGGCGACGATCGCGCGTTCGCTGGCCATCGGGAATCCCGCGGACGGCTTTTACGCCACGCGCATGATTCGCGAAAGCGGCGGCTGGGCCGAGGACATCTCTGATCCCGAAATCGTCAGGGGCATTCAATTGCTCGCCGAAACTGAGGGAGTTTTCACGGAGACGGCCGGCGGCGTGACCACCGGCGTCACACAAAAACTGCTCCAGCAGGGCTACATCAACCCGAGCGAGACGACCGTCGCCTGCATCACCGGCAACGGCCTGAAAACCATTGACGCCATTTCGCACGAGTACGCGCTCACCCCCGCGATCGAGCCGCGCCTCACGGTCTTTGAATCCTTCCTCAACGATCGCATGGCCGCCGTCGCAGGGCGCTAAGAGTCGGAGGTTGGAAGCCGGATGTTAGATGCTGAAAACTGGCAGCGAGAAATCAGGAACTGTTCGCTTAGCGAGTAAGTTTATTGTAAGACGTAATTCTAAGACGCAATTTTTCGTAGTGATTCTTTGTCGGGATTCTTCGTAGGGATTCTTTGTTAGAAGGCCGGCGCTGAGGCGGCTTCAGCCACTGGCAGTTACTATAAGGCAGGAAAAAATATCGAGATGAAAATTACAGTCGAAATTCCCACGGCGCTGCGGCGATTCACTGACGGTGTGCAAACGATCGAATGCAGTTCCGAGACGTTGCCGGATTTGCTGGGCGAGATCGAGCACCGCTTCCCCGCCATCAGCAAACACTTGCGCGACGACGCCGGGCAGGTCCGGCGCTTCGTCAACATTTACGTCAACGAGGAAGACATCCGCTTTCTGGGCGGCAACAGTTACAAGTTTCGCGAGGGTGACCGCGTCCTGGTCGTCCCTTCGATCGCCGGTGGAGTTCCAGCAGATGCGTGTGGATGAAGTAGATGCGCGGCGGAACGGATCAACATGGCACCCGGCTGGGAACTTTGGCTTGACAAATTTGGCGGCTGATTTAAGCTGGAATGGCGATGATGACACCAATTCTCAAGGGCATTACGATTACCAAGCGCACGCCCACGTGTTGCCGGGCGGCGCGGACCCCCTTGGGAGCCAAGGATACGCAAGCGAAGTAAGACATCCTTCCAGCTCTTAGACGCGGCCCGCGAAGCCAAAAGCTCGCGGGCGTTTTTGTTTATGGGCGGAAATTCCGAGGAAGGCCGGAAGAAGAAACATTGACGAGGAAACGATGAGCACAGCGGCGCAGGAAAAAATCGAAGCCGTGCAGGCAGGCGCGGAGAGCTGGAGCGCGGAAGAAGTCGTGCGCTGGGGCCTGGCGGAGTTCCATCCGCGGGCCGCCATCGCCTCGAGCTTCGGCGCAGAGGACGTCGCGCTCATTGACATCGCCGCCCGTGTCCGCCCAGACCTCCGCGTCTTCACCCTGGACACCGATTTTCTTTTTGCCGAAACCTACGAGCTGATCGATAAGATCGAACAAAAATACGGCATCCGCGTGGAGCGTGTGAAATCGTTGTACACACCCGACCAGCAGGCCGAAAAATTCGCGCCGAAACTCTGGACGATTGAACCAAATCAGTGCTGCTCGCTGCGCAAAGTCGAGCCGCTCAAGGCCAAGCTGGCAGGCCTCGACGCCTGGGTGACGGGAATCCGGCGCGATCAGGCGCCCACGCGCGCCAACGCGAAAAAAATCGAGTGGGATAATTCCTTCGGCCTCGTGAAATGCAACCCGCTGGCCGACTGGACCTGGGAAAACGTTTGGGATTACATTCGCGAACACGACGTTCCCTACAATCCGCTGCACGAACAAAATTATCCCAGCATCGGCTGCGTGCAATGCACACGCCAGGTGCAGCCCGGAGAAGACCCGCGCGCAGGACGCTGGTCCGGCTTCGCGAAAAAGGAGTGCGGCCTGCACGCGCCGGAGTAGCGCACGCTTCAGCTTGCGGAATTTAGTTTTCGCAATTACAGAAACCCGCGGGCTGAATCCCGCGTTGCTGAAGAGATCGCAGTGGAGTTGATATAACGATGAGTTTGTTTCCCATGTTCGTGAAACTCGAACGGCGCCGGGTCCTCGTGGTCGGGGCCGGATCCGTAGGCGAGGCCAAGATCGAGAGCCTGCTCGCGACGGAGGCCTCCGTGCGCGTGGTCGCTCCGAAAGCTTCTCCACGCGTGCGCCAATGGGCGCGCGAAGGCCGCATCGAATGGGAAGCCCGTGAATACAGGCCGGCGGATTTTGCAGGCATGTTCCTTGTGATTGCAGCGACGGGATCTCCTGCGCTGCACGATGAAATTTACGCGGAAGCCCGGAGCAGGGGCGTGCTTTGCAACGCCGTGGACGAGCCGGAGCGGTGCGACTTTTACTTCCCCGCTGTCGTGCGCCGCGGTGAATTGCAAATCGCGGTTTCCACAGGGGGACTGAGTCCCGCTCTCGCCCAGCGACTGCGCAAGGAACTCGAACAGCAATTCGGCCCGGAGTGGGAGGAATGGGTCGCGCAGCTCGGCCGCACGCGCGAGGAATTGCAGAGCATTCCCATGCCACCCGAGCAGCGCAAACGCTTGCTGCACCAATATGCAAGCCTGGACCCGAAGCCGCATTAGGTTGAGTAGCACAGGCTTCAGCCTGTGGGGTTGGACTTTGCAAGCATCGAACCCCGCAGGCTGAAGCCCGCGCGACTAAGAAGCCGCCTTCACCGGCGGCGCGACATGAGTTGGAGCAGCATCGAAATGGCCGGAAAGGTTTATCTAGTCGGGGCAGGACCGGGCGACCCGGAACTGTTGACGCGCAAAGCGTGGCGCGTGTTGCAGTCCGCGAACGTCGTGCTGCACGATGATCTCGTGCCGCAGGAGATTTTGCGCGTCCTTCCGCCAACAGCGCAACTCGTGAACGTCGGCAAGCGCTGCGGCACAAAGGGAATTTCGCAGACTCATATCAACTCGCTGATGGTGCAACTGGCGCGCGAAGGGAAAACTGTGGCTCGGCTCAAGTGCGGCGATCCTTTGCTCTTTGGCCGCGCGGGCGAGGAGATGGATGCCCTGCGCCTAGCGGGCATCGCCTTCGAGGTGATTCCCGGAGTTACCGCGGCGCTGGGCGCGGCGGCCTCGGCGCAGATTTCGCTCACCGATCGCCGCCACTCCTCGCGCGTTGTGTTTGTCACGGCGCATCGCGAAGGCGGGACGGGGCTCACGAGCGAGCGGCAAGTGGCCGCGGACACGACGTACGTTATTTACATGCCGGGCCATCGCTACGCCGCGCTTGCCGCCGAATTGCAAGCAGCGGGAATCGGCGCGGAGATTCCGTGTGTCGTGATCTCGCGCGCGACCACGAAGGACGAAACGATTTTTCGCACCACCGTCGGGCAATTGCCGGAATGCCCGGCAGCGGCATCTCCGTCCCTGCTCGTCGTGGGAATCGTCGCGGGCGTCCCGGCAAACGTTGACTCGCGCGACGTTGAAGTTTCAAGCAAGCTCGACGAAGAAATTTTGCAGCTTGCTCTGCAGCATCCATACCATGATCTCCAGGGGAGGGGCGGTGTCGAATAAGCGAGTGCGAGTTGGAATTCTCGGCGCGACCGGAATGGTCGGCCAACGATTTGTCCAGATGCTCGAGCATCATCCGGAATTCGAGATGACTGCGCTCGCCGCGTCGGACCGGTCGCAAGGGAAATCCTATGGCGAGGCCTGTACCTGGCGGCTGGTGGGCGACATGCCGGCCATCGTGAAATCGATGGTCGTGCAACCCCCGCAGCCGCCGCTAGATTGCGACGTAGTGGTTTCAAGTTTGCCCTCCGATGTCGCGCGGTCCTCGGAAGAAGCGTTTGCCCGCGCCGGCTATCCCGTCATCAGCAATGCGTCCTCGTTCCGCATGGACGAAGATGTTCCTCTCTTGATTCCCGAAATCAACTCCGATCATTTGAAAGTGCTGGACCGCCAGAAAAGCGAACGCGGCTTCTCGACCGGCTACATTGTCACGAATCCAAATTGCTCGACGATCATCATGGCGCTGGCCCTCGCACCGCTGCACGTAAAATTTGGCATCGAAGCCGTGATCGCCACTACGATGCAAGCTGTCTCCGGGGCGGGGTATCCCGGCGTGCCGTCGCTGGACGTCGTGGACAACGTGCTCCCTTTCATCGACGGCGAAGAGGCAAAGATGGAAAGCGAAACGAGGAAAATTCTCGGCCGCCTCGGGAATAATTCTTTCGAGAATGCGCCGTTCCCAGTGAGCGCGCAATGCCACCGCGTGAATGTGGCGGATGGCCACACAGTGGCCGTGCGCGTAAAGCTGGCCAAGCGCGTCTCGATCGAAGAAGTTCGCGCGGCGCTCGCTTCGTACACCTCGGTTCCCCAGAAACTTAACTTGCACACCGCGCCCAAGCATCCCGTCCTCGTGCGCGACGAAAAAGATCGGCCGCAGCCGCGCATGGATCGCGATGCGGGTGGCGGCATGAGCGTCACCGTCGGGCGCCTCCTCCCAGACAGCGTCTTCGATTACCGCTTCGTCGTTCTCGGGCACAACACGATTCGCGGAGCGGCCGGAGCGGCCATTTTGAACGCGGAATTGCTGCGCGCGCGCGGCCTGCTCCATGGAAAATCCGCGCAGGAAAACGCAATCCCTGCCGAAGCGAGGGTGCGATGAGCCGCCGCCCGATCCAGATAATGAAATTCGGCGGCACATCGGTTGGAGACGCCGGCCGCATCCGCAGCGCAGCTGCTATCGCCGCGGAAGCGTCGAAAGAGCACGCGATTGTCGTGGTGGTATCCGCGATGTCCAGCGTGACGAACACCTTGATCGCGGCCGCTGGAAAAGCGGCGACTGGCGACGAAGCCGCGGCCGAAGCGCTGACCAGAGCGCTGCAGGAAAAACATCACGAAGCCATCGGCAATCTGATTTCCGACATCGAAAACCGCCGGCAATTGTTCTCCGAAATCGACGCGCTGATCGAACGCGCGGCCAATTATTGCCGCGGATGCGCGCTGCTCGGCGAACTCTCGCCTCGCGCTCTCGATGTGATTGCCGGCACAGGCGAACGCCTCACCGCCAGAATGGCCGCCGCGGTGCTTCGCGAAATGGGTTTCCATGGCGTGGCTTTTGACGCCACCGACCTGATTGTCACCGACGAAGTTCACGGCGGCGCGCGGCCTCTTGCCGAACCGACGCGCAAGAAAACGCAGGCCGTGCTTTTTCCCTTGCTCCAGGAGGGCGGGATCCCCGTCGTCACCGGCTACATTGCCGCAACGGCGAAAGGCATTCCCACGACGCTCGGCCGCGGGGGATCGGATTATTCCGCGACGATTCTGGGTGCGGCGCTTGACGCGAGCGAGGTCATCATTTGGACGGACGTGAACGGTGTGTTGACGGCCGACCCGCGCATGGTTCCCGACGCGGCTACACTCGACGAAGTTTCCTACATCGAAGCGGGCGAACTCGCATTCTTCGGTGCCAAGGTGCTGCACCCTATGACTCTGCGCCCGGTGATTGAGAGCGCCATCCCCGTCTGGATACGCAACAGTTTTCAACCGCAGTTGGCCGGAACCAAAATCACTCATATCGTGCGCCCCGCGCCGCAGGGCGTGAAAGCGGTCACCGCGACGCGCGACGTCGCCATGATTGCCATCGCCGGCCCCGGCATCATCGGCGTGCCGGACATTGCCGCTCGCATTTTCACGGCGAGCGCCTCGGCGCACGCGAATATCCTGATGATTTCGCAGTCCTCTTCGCAGGACAGCATCTGCTTCGTCGTGCACGCCGCCGACGCAGCGCGCACGGAAAAAGCGTTACGCGACGCTCTGTATGAAGACGTGCACCAGCACGACCTCGAACACATCAAGGTGGACCGCAACGTGGCCATCGTCGCCGCCGTCGGCGAGAACATGGCTGGAACGCCGGGCATCGCCGGCCGCGTCTTTAGCACTCTCGGTAAGGAAGCCATCAACATCATCGCCATCGCGCAAGGCTCCTCCGAATACAACATTTCTTTCCTTGTGGGATCCGGCGGAATGGAAAAGGCCGTGAAGGCGCTGCACCAGGCCTTCGGCCTCGGCCGGCAGGAAAAAGGCGACGGGGCGCGCACGGTTGCTCAGGTCACGTCCTAACTTCACCGTAAAAATAAAAATGCGGGGGCGCCAATCTCCCGATTGGCGGATTGCGCGACGGCATTCAGAGCAATGGCGCTCCGAACTGCTATCACCCTGGACATGAAGAACACGATACCGAAGATATTCGTATCAGCTGCGCAAAAATGTTGCGTCGCTGGGATCGGAGCTTGGCTTCATTTTCGCGCGTCCATTGGCAGCGAGGTGCTCGAGGATGAGGTAGACGCTTTCAGCGGAATCCGCAGCCCCGATAGCGGCGGAAATTTGGGAGGCAGTCTGCGGCTTGTTTGAAAGCGCCGCGCGCGCTTTGCCCTGCAAGCTGAGCACGGCTCCCGCGGCTTTTTTGCCGGCTTCCACACCTGGCTGGTGATACGCATTGATGTGGATCAGCGAGGCATAGAGGCCGACAGCGCGCTCGAACAATGCGATCAGCGCGCCAATCGTGCGCGCGTCGACGCGGCGAATCGTAATCGTCATGGACTGGCGCTCGTTTCCGTACAGCGCTTCCCGCGTGCCGACCAGAAAACCGTGCAAATAATCTCCCACCGTCACGCCGGGCTCGACTTCCACCGGTGACCCTCCGGACTCGAGAACGCGCACGAACGTGACAAAAAAATTGTTCACGCCGTCGCGCAATTGCTGCACGAAGGCGTGCTGATCGGTGGACCCCTTATTTCCGTACACCGCGATTCCCTGCTCGACACGGCGACCGTCAAGATCGAGCTGCTTGCCGAGCGATTCCATCACCAACTGCTGTAAGTAACGGCTGAAGAGCAGCAGGCGATCCTTGTAAGGAAGGACGACCAGGTCTTTCTTGCCCTTCCCGTCCGTCGCCGCGTACCACATTAAAGCCATCAGGGCAGCGGGATTGCGCCGCGTTTCATGAATGCGCGTGGCCGCGTCGCACACCGCCGCCCCGGCGAGCATGCGTACAATGTCGATTCCCTGCAACGCCGCGGGAAGCAATCCCACGGCCGAGAGTTCGCTCGTCCTGCCGCCGACCCAATCGAACATGGGGATGCGCGTGAGCCATCCTTCCGAATCCGCTTGCTTGTCCAAGTGCGATCCGGCCATCGTCACCGCAACAGCGTGACGCGCGAATTCCAAATGTGCGGTGCGATAGGCTTCGGCGACAACGATCATGCCGTTGCGCGTGTCCGGAGTCCCGCCACTTTTGCTCGTCACGATGACGAGCGTTTCCGGAAGAAGGCCCTTCAGCGATTCGATCATCCGCGCGATACCGTCGGGATCGGTGTTGTCGATGAAATGCATTTTCATGCGGTCCGCCAAGGGCTCTCCGAGGGCATCGCCGACAAACATGGGACCCAGCGCCGAACCTCCAATCCCGATCGCGAGCACTTGCGTGAATCGTTCCGACCTGGGCGGCTTGATCTTTCCAGCATGCACGCCGGCGGCAAATTTTTGAATCGACTCCACGGTGCCGTTGATCTCCATGGCGATCTCTTTGGTGGGTGAGAGTTGCGGCGCGCGCAGCCAGTAATGTCCCACCATTCGATTTTCGCCGGGATTGGCAATCGCGCCGCTTTCCAGGGCGTCCATTTCCTGAAACGCTTTTTGCATGGCTGGTTCCATCGAGGAAAGAAACGGTTCGTCGAAATGCATGCGGCTGATATCCAGCGAAAGCTCAAGCGAATCCACGCGGCAAAAATACCGGCAGTAGCGCTTCCAAAGTTCGGCTGAGTCCATGCGTTCTCCCGGGTATAAGTAGCGCAGGCTTCAGCCTGTGGTTTTTAGACCATGCAAGGAGTAAACCCCACAGGCTGAAGCCTGCGTTACTCAACCCTATTTCTTCGCCGCTTGAATCTGTTCCTTCGCCGCCGCGACGACATTCTCGACCGTGAAACCGAAATGCTTCTGCAGCGCTTTAATCGGCGCGGAAGCGCCGAAGCTATGCATCCCGATGCAATGCCCCGAATTCCCCACGTAGCGCTCCCACCCAAACGTGGCGGCCATTTCCACGGAAACGCGCGCCTTCACCGCAGGCGGCAGAACGGAATCGCGGTAAGCCTTGTCCTGCTTCTCGAAAAGCTCCCACGACGGCATGCTGACGACACGTGCCTGGATCCCTTCTTTCGAGAGCTGCTCGAACGCCTCGACGCACAGCGAAACTTCGCTCCCCGTGGCCAACAGAAGCACATCGGGGCGCGCTCCGGGGGCATCGGCGAGCACATACGCCCCGCGTGCCAGACCCGCGGCAGGAGCGTATCGCGCGCGATCCAAAGTGGGCAGCGCCTGGCGCGTCAAAACCAGGAGCGCGGGCTCGTGCTGAAGCTGCATGACCACTTTCCAGGCTTCTACCACTTCATTCGCGTCCGCCGGGCGCACAGTGATCAGCCCGGGCGTGGCGCGCGCAATTGCCAGGTGTTCGATCGGCTGGTGGGTCGGCCCGTCTTCGCCAAGGCCAATCGAATCGTGCGTCAGAATATAGATCACCGGAATTCCCATGATCGCGCTCAACCGCAAGCCGCCGCGCATATAATCCGTGAACACAAAAAATGTGGCGCCAAAAGGACGCACTTTGGTAAGGCTCATTCCATTGATCGTCGCGGCCATACCATGCTCGCGTATCCCGAAATGTAAATTCCGGAACGAATAATTGCCGGCCTGAAATCCATTTGCCGGCTCGAAGGTCAACAAGGTTTTAGTGGAAGGCGCGAGATCGGCCGAGCCGCCAAGGAACCACGGAACATTTTTTGCAATCGCGTTTTCAACCTTGGCAGAAGAGTCGCGTGTGGCCAGCCCTTTGGCATCGGCCTGAAAGGAAGGCAAATCTTTGTCCCAGCCATTCGGAAGCTGGCGGTGCTCCATGCGCGAAATCTCGTCGGCTAATTCGGGATACGTGGCCCGGTATTCACCGAGACGCGCAGTCCAATGATCACGGTCCGTTTTTCCCCGAACGCCGATTCCCTTCTGGAAATGCTGGTACACGCCGTCGGGAATCAGGAATTTCGCGTCTTCCGGCCAGCCGTAGGCACGCTTGGTCAGCTTCACTTCCTCTTCGCCGAGCGCCTCGCCATGCGCGGCGTTGGTGTCCTGCTTGTGCGGAGAGCCCCAACCGATGTGGCTGTTCACAATGATGAGGGTCGGCCGTTCGCTCGTTCCCAAAAATGTGCGGAAGCCGGCGCGAATCATTTCCAAATCGTTCGCGTCGGTAACGTGCGTGACATTCCAGCCGTAGCCGGCGAATCGCGCGGCCACGTCCTCGGAAAACGCCAGCGGCGTGCCCCCTTCGATCGTGATCCGGTTGCTGTCATAGATCCAGCAAAGGTTGGAGAGCTTGAGGTGCCCGGCAAGCGAAGCGGCTTCGCTGGAAATTCCCTCCATCATGCAGCCATCGCCGCCCAGCGCGTACACGTTGAAGTTGTACACGTCTTCAAACTCGGGCTGATTATATCGTGATGCGAGCCATTGTCCGGCAAGCGCCATTCCCACGCTGTTCGCATAGCCCTGCCCGAGCGGCCCCGTCGTCGTCTCGACGCCGGTGGTCAGATGCGATTCCGGATGTCCGGCGCAGCGGCTCCCAAGTTGCCGGAAACTCTTGATGTCCTCTAAGCGGACAGCAGGGCCGTCCAGAATTTCGAGATTCTTTCCGGCCTCCTTCACTCCCGCAAGATGCAACACCGAATACAGCAGCATGGACGCGTGTCCAGCGGATAGCACGAACCGGTCGCGGTTGGGCCAAAGCGGATCGCTGGGATCGTAACGCAGAAATTCCTGCCACAGGCAGTAGGCCAGCGGCGCCATGGCCATGGGCGTCCCGGGATGCCCGGAATTCGCAGCCTGTACAGCGTCCATGGAAAGTGTGCGGATGGTGTTGATGCAGAGCATTTCCATCGGGGTGGCCACGTTTGGAATGGAAGCACTTGCGCCGGTTACGCTCATTCTGGCTCCTCTGCGGTGGCGCGGAACGCTGCGCCATCCCACTGATTGGCTAGAGCGCTGCTCCAGCCTGAGGCGGATATTGTACGACAGGTTGGATCGCCTGTCGGCAATTGCGGCGATGCGCCGGGCGCAGACCATTCCGGAAATGGCACATACGAAACCCATATTCCTGCACAGACGTCTTGCCATATAGTGGGAACCCTATATATAAGCTCGCGGCTGCGCGCTTATCCCTGGCACGCCAACGGCACTGCAATTCGGCGAAGAATGACATGGCTCGAACTCGCCATATTGTTTTAGCCATATGGAAAAAGAAAAAAATTGACTGGGCCTGCGATTTAAGTGGGCCTCTTCTCGGAGGAATTTCATGAGAAAAGTTGGATGGATGTTGTTGATGTTGGCAATCGGCGTAACCGTGGGCATCAGAATTTCCGGCAAGCTCTCGCCCGTCGAGGGTCAGGCCAAACCTGGAACCGGTTTCGCTGCCGTCCCCGGAGCCGTGGGCGGCGAGGATCTGACGGGCGCCTACGACGTCGTGAAGAATTGGCCGAAGGACGTAAGCACCCTGCCCGGAAATGAAAAGTGGACCTATGGCGCAGGGGAAAGCGTCTTCGCCGAAAGTCCCAATCGAATCTATGCCCTCTACCGCGGCGAATTGCCGAAGATGGCGCCGCCGAAGGCGATGTTGCTGCCACAAGCCGGTCCGAGCATCAGTTTCCCTGTGGCAGGCTTCTGGCGCGATGCCACCACGGCCTCCCTACCCGGAACAGGCGGCACGGATCAGGACACGCGGGAATGGCTGACTTCCTGGGAAGGAAAAGCTCCCGACCTCGGGATCAAGGGCCCGCCGTACCGCGAACTGGAAAAGGACGCGAGGTGGGAGAACTGCCTGGTCGTTTATGATGGCAGTGGAAATATCATTGAGATGTGGAAGCAGTGGGACAAGCTCTTCCGCCGTCCTCACTCCGTCTACATCAGCCCCTACGATCCGGATAAGAATGTGTGGGTAGTGGACGACAACATGCAAGTCATCTACCGATTCACGCATGACGGCCGCGAGCTTCTGCAGACGATCGGAACGCCGGAAATTCCCGGCGAGGATGCCACGCATTTCAACCGTCCGACGTACCTCGATTGGCTGCCAGATGGCACCTTCTTCGTCTCCGACGGTTATACCGGAACGCGTGTCGCCAAGTTCGATAAGAACGGAAAATTCCTGATGCAGTGGGGCATCAAAGGCGGCCCGCGCCGCGGAGGCGATAACGAGCCTCTCGAAACTCGTCACGGCTATCTCAGCAACGTGCACGGGATCGCCATTGACCAGAAGACCCGCCACGTTTTCGTCAACGACCGCAACAATCACCGCATCCAGGTGTTCGATGAAAACGGCAAGTATCTCTACGAATGGAAGATTGACAATCCGCCTTCCAGTCTGCACTTGCTCTACATCGGATCCGGAAACACCATCTGGACCTTCGACCGCACCTCCAACAAAATGATCGAGTACGATCTGCAAGGCCACTTGCTTTACACCTGGGGAAGCATGGGCGATTATCCCGGCTACCTCTGGGGCGTGCACGGTTTGAGCGTGGACCAGGACGGCAATTTATACGTTGCCGAAGTGGACTCAGGTCGCATACAGAAATTCACCCCCAGACCCGGTGCGAATCCCGCGTTTCTGCTTGCGAAGCCGGTGTATCAGGCCTGGAAGTAGCGCCGGAACACAAGAACGGGCTGGGCTGGCCGCGAATCGCAGCGTTCAGTCCAGCTCGCGTTTTTTCAAATGCGTAACCAGCGGTGTATTGGAGTATGATGCGCCACATGCGGGCACATTTGGGTGTAATGATTTCTGCGCAAGCCTCTTAAGAGCGCTTGGTTGTACCCCACAAATATCAGAAGGGGGCAAAGGAGATCCATGTCGAAGATTCGCAAGCCTTCCGTCTCGTCCAACGAAAATTCTGAAAAACTTTTGGAAACCGGCAAAGGAATCAGCCGGAGATCGCTTCTGAAGAGCGCAGTCGGAGCGGCGGTGGGGGCGGCCGCCGCGGGATTTGTGGGCACCACGAATTCACGAGCGCAAGTGCAGGGACTTTACACCTCCAATCTACCTCCGGAAATTCCCCTTTCGCTCGGTTCGCTGACTTATCTCGACAAAAAGCAATATATCCACAACATGGAAATTATCTCTCACCTACCCGGCGCTAGCATCAGCGGCGGCGAGCCGCTCATGGCCATGTGGGCCAAGGGTAAACAACGACTCTTGCCGGCCGGGGGAGATTTTGTCGACGTCAGCGAAGCCAAGAGCCCGGTCATGCTAAATAAGAAGCGCGTGATTCAAGGCGGTGGCGCGGTCGTGTACAACACCAAGCTCAAGAAATGGATCATGATGTGTACGGCGGCGCAGCCGCTCACCAGCGCGAATATTCAATATCCACATGGGCAGTACGACAAGGAATTGCGGGACAAAATCCTCGCCTTTAAAGGGCTTCGTGGAATCCGCAACTACGACATCTCCGATCCCACCAAACCCAATCTGTTGCAGGAATATAACACTGGAGAAAAAGGCAACGGCACTCACCACAACTTTTATGACGGCGGAAAGTACGCCTATCTCGACTGCGGGTGGGACGAAACGCTGCGATTGGAGAATCATCAGCGCCCCTACAGCAATGCCCTCATGATTGTGGACATGTCCGATCCCGCAAAAGTGCAGGAGGTTTCCAGGTGGTGGGTCCCGGGACAGAAATTAGGTGAGGAAGAAGAATACAAGAAATATCGCTTCGCCGGAGACCACACCTCATGGACTGGAAATCACGGCGCCATCACGGTACCGAAGCGCGTCGAAGACGGCGGCACGATCGGCTACGGCGGATTTGGCGCGTTCGGGTTTTACGCTATGGACTTGTCGGACATAAAGCACCCCAAGCCTTATGGCCACATGCAGTATGAATTCGACACTTTCGGAACCATTCCGTTCCACACCTGCTATCCCGTCATCGCCGACGCAGCGCATCCAAGCCTTATGAACAAAGTCGTCGCCGTGCACGAAGCGCTCGAAGCGGATTGCCGGGAAAACTATCACACGCCCTACATGATGGATGTAAAAGATCCGAAAAATCCGAAGATCATCGGCTTCTTCCCTCGCCCCGCGGCGCCTCCCGACGCTCCTTACACGGACTTCTGTTTTGCGCGCGGGCGTTTTGGTTCGCACAACACGCAATGCTGGCTCGCACCCGGCACTTCCAATCCTGCAATCATCGTTATCGCCTGGTTTAATGCAGGAGTCCGCGTCTTCGATATCTCGAACCCCAGCGAGCCGAAAGAGGTCGCCTGGTTTGTGCCACCCCTCGAAGGCGAGATTGATAATTACGATTCCTGGTGGCGTGGCACGACGGAAAATGTTTTCGTCGAGTTCGATCGCAATCTGATCTGGATCGGGACGCACGCAGGATCCTACTGCTTGTCTTGCCCCGCACTGGGCAAGGCGGTGACCGAGCCTACAAAAATCCAGAAATGGTCCATCCCGCACTGCAACGTCGGATGGGACGATCAAGCCGCGCGAAGCTTTTATTTCGGCCGATCCCTGAGCCAGATGGGTTAGCCTGATAAGCGTGAGGGTGACTGGTAAATCTTTGTAGGGAACGCCATTGAGAGGCGCCGTCACGCACGCAGATTTAATTCGGCTTTACAGGTTGTGAAAGAAATAGTTAATTCTGTCATTCCGAGCGGAGCGAGGAATCCCTCCTCGGTTCTTGCGCATGAGAAGAGAGAGATTCCTCGCTCCGCTCGGAATGACAAAATGCCGGGGGAGCTTTTCCGCACCCTGTTTGAGCCGCTGGCCTGTTCGACATCGAATTGCCGCACGCGTCTTAACGGAAGCGGCCTGCCGCACCCAGGAGAAATTCATGCTTCACAAAATCTCTCGCAGGAATTTCGCACGAGGCCTGATGGCCACCAGCGGGATGCTGCTCATCAGCCGCCGCGCTCGCGCCGCGGAGTTTGAATTGCGCCAGTTCCACAACCAGCCGCCAGGCAGTCCGCTGGACAAATGGCTCACGCAAATGTGGGACGCCGTAAAAACAGAAACAAATGGACGCGTTCAAGTTCAAACTTTTCCGGACAACAACAAGATCTCGGGAGGTGATCCCGCCGCGCTTAACATGGTGGTCAGCGGCGAACTGGATTTTTTCACCTTGAATGGCGGCTCCATTGGAAACCTCGTCCCGGCATCGAATGTTCAGGGACTCCTTTTCGCTTTTCGCACACCGGCCCAGGTGTTTGACTCGCTGGACGGTGATTTGGGCGATTATTTGCGGGAGGAGATGAAAGCCCAAGGCATTTACGCCGTCCCAAAAGGCTGCTTCGACAACGGATTCCACCAGATTACCTGCTCGGCGCGGCCCATCCGCGCGGTGGACGATTTGCAAGGCCTGAAGATTCGCACTCCGGACGCACCTATTTACGTGGAAGCGTGGAAAGCAATGGGCGCTTCTCCCGTTGTCGCCAATTTCAACAAGCTTTATGAAACTCTGAAAAGCGGCGCGGCCGAGGCCCAGACCAACCCGCTGGCCGTCGCGCAATTATTGAAACTCTACGAAGTCCAAAAATATGTGAGCATGACCAATCACGGCTGGTCCGGATTCAATCTGCTCGCCAACTGGAAACTGTGGCAGCGCTTCCCTTCTGGCGTGCAGGGGATCATCGAGCGCAATGCCGTCAAATATGTACGCCTGCAGCGCGAAGAACTGAACGCACTTAACACCGAACTTCGCACCAAGCTGGCCACACAGGGCATGACCTTCAACGATGCGGATACTTCCTCGTTCCGCCCGCTCCTGGCTGCCTATTACTCACGCTGGAAAGAAACGATTGGAGACCGCGCCTGGAACCTGCTCGAAGCTCATGTCGGCAAGCTGGCTTGAATACAAGTGGCGCAGGCTTCAGCCTGTGGGGTTCGGGCCTACCAAGGACTAACCCCAAAGGCGGAAGCCTGTGCCACTACCTC
This sequence comes from Candidatus Acidiferrum sp., assembly GCA_035483715.1. Classification (GTDB taxonomy): domain Bacteria; phylum Acidobacteriota; class Terriglobia; order Acidiferrales; family UBA7541; genus Palsa-360. Next base: position 32,564 of record DATHPN010000004.1, on the reverse strand, counting down.
CCCGCAGGAAGCGCGCTCAGCGGAGGCTCGTTCTGATCGCGGAAGGGCAGCCGGAGTTTCCGCGCGACCTCCGGCCAAAATTCTCGCAGCTCGTCATATCCAATGTCCATTGCCACATCGATGGCAATGTTCTGGGCCGCAGGCCCAAAGCCGCGCCGCGCACCGGGATGATAGAGATTGCTGAGCGATGTCCCGCTGATTTCTCCCAACCATTCGGAGTAGTTAAAAATGGGATTGCCGTTATCGTTGTAGGCGACCACGGCGTGCGCCACGGCGTGCATGAAACGCCGACTTTTCGCGCCCTGGCCCATCCGGTAGTAGCGCGGGTCTTCGGAAAAAATAGTCGGATAAGCAAATTCCTTGAAAAATCGGAATTGAACTTCATCGATATAGGAGACCCCCAATCGTTTGCCATATCCCTTCCCTCCCTGGCCAAACGATGGGTCGTCGTTCTCAGCCTGTGAAATACCCGCGTCGAACCCGGCGCTCAAAAATGTTTCAGGATCTACGGAATCGCGCAGGAACAAAAAGAATTTATCCTTTATTTCCAGCGAGCAAAGGACCACGCCTGGTTTGTAGTGCGGATCATGGACCGATTGCCGGTCGAGCTTCTGCGTGAATGTGCCGATCACCTTGTGAAAGGGCCCATCGTAATCCTGCAATTGGACCATGGGGGGTGGCTGGACGCACGGCCCCGTAGGGTTCAGCACGACTTGGCCGGGCAAGTCGGCCGGAGCGCCCGGCGGCGGAGGATTCGGCGGCACATCCTGGGCCCGCACCGCGGTACTACGTGCTAACCCATCGGCGAGGAGGAGCCCCCCAAGGACCAGAAATACGCACACCCTTGACGCGCGCAGGGTCCGAAGCAAACGTTCGGCCCCACGAGCGCCCCTCGATAAATCCTTGGGCCTTGTAAAAAGCACGGAGACGATTATCACATAACCGTAAGCGTGACAGTTGCGGAGTGCGATACCCCTCCGGAAGTTGCCGTGACAATTATAGGGTAGGTCCCCGCCGGAGTGCCAGTCGACGGGTTCACCTGCGGCGGCGTAGATGGCCCAGTTCCCACCGCGCCACAAGCGATCAGGCCCGCGGCCGCTATGATCAAAAGGGCCAATATTATTTGCGGGGCCAGGCGCTGTAAACGGCCTCCACGCGCCCTGAACCACAATCGGAGTAGGGCGAGGCCTACACTCACCATGATAAGCAATTGCAAGACGGGTGAGAGTTCCCGCGGAAAAATGATGGCAGACGAAACGGTGTGCGGGGTCGTGGCGACTGAAAGCGTCACAGGTTGCGGAGTCGCGCCCGGCGTGATCGGTGCCGAGGGCGCAAATGTAGGCGTCGTGCCCGCAGGCAAAGGGGGTGATTGGGATACGCCAAAAGTGACTTGACTGGAGAACGTGCCGTCAATGGACGAAACGGTTAGAGCAAAAGTCGCTGTCTGCCCAGCGGTGATGGAAGGAGTCGAGCTGGGCGAAGTCACTTTAAAATCCGATACTATAAAACTTATAGCCGCTGTAGTGCCGCCGCCGGGAGGCGGGTTCATGACCGTGATGGTCAGCGCTCCACCTTGCGCGATATCACTGGGCTGCAACATGGCCAGCAGCAAAGTCGAACTCTCAAATGTCGTCACCCGTCGCGTGCCGTTTACAAGGACAACAGACCCAAGCACAAAACCCGTGCCGGTGATCTTCAACGTGAGGTCGTTGCTGCCCGCTGGAAGACCCGGCGGGGAGATGGCGCCACCTCCCGGCAGCGGATTGTTGACTCGGAGCGTCACCTGCGCGGAGGCGAACCCGTCCGGATTGGTGACGATTACGTAGGGATTCCCTGCTATCGCAATCGCGCTCGCCGAAATCAAAGCCGTCAATTGGGTGGAGTTGACCAATGTGGTGGAAACATTCTGCAAGTTGAAACTGACCTGTGAACCTTGCACAAAGCCGCTCCCGCTCACAGAGAGGGTGAATGCGGGGCCTCCCGCCGTCGCGCTGGAGGGAGAAATGCTCGTGATTGCGGGGAGAACGTTGGGTGCAGTAATCGTAAGCGTGACCGCGTTGGAGGTCCCACCTCCGGGGACGCCGTTCGTCGGGGTTGTTACCGTGATACTGGCAGTTCCCTGGGACGCGATTTGAGCCGTCGTAATCTCTGTGGTGATTAATGACGGACCGTCGAACGACGGTGCCTGGGGAGTGCCGTTGAAATTCACGACGGAACTGGCCACGAAGTTGGCGCCGCTCACGGACAAGGCGAAAGGGAGCGCTGCCGCAGCAATGCTCGAAGGATTGATGGCCGAAATGGTGGGGGAAAGTGCAGCCACGGGGAATTCAAGGGAAGTTGAAGTCCCCCCTCCGGGGAGCGGGTTGAATACGAAGACCACGGCCGTTCCGTCGTTGTCGACATCAGCGGCGAAGATGCCTGCATTCAATAGCGTCGAACTCACAAACGTCGTGCTGCGCGCCTGCCCTCCAAAAAACACCGTGGATCCGGTTACGAAGTTCACTCCATTCACCTGCAAAGTGAAGGCCGTGTCGTTCGCTATCGCCGAAGACGGCGAAAGCGAAGAAATCATGGGCACTGGATTCAATGACGTCAGCGGGCTGCGGGAGACCGCCAAGCCACCGGCGAAGCTTTCCGCTGTATCCGTCCACGGCGACCAGGATAATGGAGTTAGAGCTCCGGTAGAAGAGGCGATGGAGAAACCCTGGACTTGCGCGAACCCTGCAGTCGCGGATGCATACGTAGTGGAAGTGGAGTAGGCAAATCTTCCCGTGGGATCCACAACTATGGATGTGGGATTGATCCCCGCCGCAAAGGGCGAGCCGGGTATTTGCGTCAGCGCCCCATTCGCGGGATTAATCGCAAAAGCGGAGATGCTTCCGTCATACTGGCTTGGATTAAGGTTGGGCTGGAAAAACTGGTTCTCATTCACGATATAGAGAAAATTCCCTGACGGATGCACTGCCAGTGAAAACGGGTTGGCAGGCACCGCGTAGGGTGACCCTGAAATTTCGCTGAGTGACTCGCCCCCTGAACTTATGGCAAATGCATCGGCTTGATTCGCGGGGGAGTCAATTGAATACAGAAAATTTCCCCCGGGAGACACGGCAATTTGGCTCGCTTCCCCGGTCGTAGCGGGCTGGACGGCCCCAACTGGCGTGAGCGTCCCGCTGTTAAAGTCAACGGAGCAAACCAGGGTCGGCTCTCCCGAATTGCCACCCACCACCTGACCCAAATATGCATAACTCCCTGCTGGATTAAACACAATGGAATTGATGAGGATGCCCAGACGGAATTCCCAGGCCGCAGGAGTTAAACTCGCGGCATTTAATACTCCCGTAACTCCGTCAATGGTGTATTCGTAGAGAAATTCCTCGGTTGAGCCGCTGACGATGCTGGTCGCAAAAACATAGAGGAACCGGCCGGTCGGGTCAATGGCGGACGCGACAGGGGTGGATAAATTAGGCGGGGTTCCTATCGAATAAGGCGATCCGGCTAACTCCGTCAGCGCTCCGGTCGAAGGATCAACTGAAAACGCCGTAATATCCTGTGATTGTTCGTTGGTCACGTAGACAAATCTCCCGGTGGGATCCACAACAAGTTGCTCAGGAACCAGCCCGGCGCTGAACGGCGAGCCGGGAACTTCGGTAATGGCGCCTGTGGCGGCGTTCACGCTGTACACGTGAATCGTGCCGCTTGGCACCCCTTTGCTTTCCAGCGAAAAGAGGAAAGTGGGCGGGGTGATCTGCGCGGCGAGCGGCGAGCAAAATGCCGCAAAAATAAGAACAAAGATCGCTACTGCAATGATTGTGCGCACGGGCGCCTCCCATCCAGTCGTCAGCGGGTCTGCGAGTACACACCCGTAACGAACGCGGAAGATATCCGAGTGGTCTGAACGACCGGGACTTCACGCTTAGGCCTGATAGGAGGATGCCTGAAATCATCCTGCCAACGGCATCTGCGCGGCATCCTGGAGAAGGAGGACTTCACCGCGTGAGAGAGATTCTACACCACCGTTATTTTGATTATCAATATAAAATGTCATGAACCATGACTTAGGGCCAGGGCATTTAGACTTTGACGCACTTGCACCCCCTCGCGCCCTTTCGACTTATTTTGTAGAACTGAATTCGCGCCAGTGAAATTCAAACGAAGCGCCGCGATGGGCCAGCAAGTAGGAAACGCTGTGCCCTCCCGGGTAGAGGTGGAACTCATGGGGGACCTTCAGGGAATCGAGCGTCCCGTGCAGTTCGCTTGCGCCGCGGTAGAAACCGTACGAGTCTTCCGTGCCGCAATCGAAATATATTTTCATTTTCAAAAGCTCGGCCGCATTCTTCCCCGCCAGCACATACGGGCTGTTCAGATCCCAAAATTTCCGGTCGATCGGGTTGCCAAACACTCTGGCCAGAAGCGCCGCGGCCAGATTTCCCGAAGACGCGCTGGCGGTCACGCCCTGCGGCGGATCTCGCATTAATGCCGCACTAAGCGCGCTGGCCGAACCGAACAGTTCCGGATGCGCAAACGCCATCCGCAGCGCTCCGTATCCGCCCATCGAAAATCCGGTGATTCCGCGCGCGGCGCGCTCGCTGCGAACCCGGTAGGTTCGTTCCACATAGGGAATGAATTCGCGCAGAAAGAAATCACTGTAAAGAGTTTTCCCGTCAAGTGAGTTGATGTAAAACGTGTCCCATCCGTCCAGCGTCACGACCAGGAAATCTCCAGCCTTCCGTTCCCGTCGCAAATCCTGCAATGCCATCCACTCCCCGTCCAAAGCCATCGTTTGCTCGTTCCCCCCGAGTCCGTGCAGGACATACAGCACCGGGTATTTTCTTGTCTTCGCATCCGCAGCCGAATAACTGGCAGGCAGATAAACGCAATAGCGCACGGAGGACTGCAGAATGGCGCTGTGCAATGCGCGGCAATCCGCGCGCTCCTGCGAGCGCGCGCTGGCCGAGGCCAGAAACGCCACAAACAGAAATCCCGCGATGCGTACGGGACGGTGCCGCGGATGGGAGAAAGACATAAACAAGAGATATCCATTGTAGAGGCGCAAATGTGCTGGAACAAGAGGGCTTAACTGGGCATTTCGCCGTCTTACAGAATCCTTATGAGCTGTCCACGACTTCCTAACTCGGGATGACGCATGATTTCTTTGTCAGGAAGATACCAAATGGATGATCGACAAGAGGAAGTGAGACAAGGCGCACAGCGTGAGACGCCTGCAAAAAACGCATGTAGCACCCAAAGTTGCCTGCTTGTCGTACCGGCCGTTAGGGACTTACCAGGCAGCATAACGACTGGATGCCGGATTCATGGGGTTCTCAGCTGGCGCCGGAAGGGAGTCTGAAAGTCATGACCATTTTTTTCCTTCTCAATGGCTTAGGCATCGTTTTTTTGCTATACGTGCTGGCCAACTTCTGGAAAGAGGGGCACCAGCCGAAAAACAATGCCTGGAAGTCCGCAGTTGAATATGAGCGGCGGGACTGGCCGAACGTGGTCGTCGTGACACATCCAATTTCTCACAGTGCCCAAGGCGGCCTCTCCGTGATTCCGTTTCGGATTCAAGAAAGTCATAGTGGCAAACCGGCTCGCAGGACGACCTCCAATGGAGCGTCTGAAGAACCAGTGAGACGATTTTCCACAAGGTAAGAGAAGCTGGTGGCAGGGTTGCGGGATATGATGCTCCGGGAATTATGAAGGAAGGGCGGCGATGTTAGACACGATTTTTGCCATCTCTACGATTGTCTTTTTTGTGTTGTCTGTTCTGTATGTGAAATTCTGCGATGCATTGAGGTAAGGAAAATGCTTGATACGGTCGTCTCGCTGGCGGTGTCCGTGGGTTTGCTGATCTACCTTGTGTACGCGATGCTGCGTCCGGAAAACTTCTGACCATGACAAACAACGGCTGGTTCCAAATCCTGTTCTTTCTCCTGGTAGTTCTCGCGCTCACGAAACCGCTGGGCTCATTCATGACGCGTGTCTTCAATCGGGAAAAAACCTTCCTCGACCCGGTTATGCGCCCGATTGAGAAGCTCGTATACCGGCTCACAGGAGTCGATGAAACAAAAGAAATGCGTTGGACCGAATACGCCGCCGCCATGCTGATGTTCAGCGGCGTCTCCATGTTTGTTCTCTATCTGATGCAGCGAATTCAAAACCATCTGCCGCTCAACCCGCAAAAACTTTCCGCCGTGGCGCCGGACCTGGCGTTCAACACCGCCGCGTCCTTCACGACCAACACAAACTGGCAGGCATACACCCCGGAAACGACCATGTCGTACCTGACGCAGATGGCAGGCCTGGCTTACCACAACTTTGTTTCCGCGGCGGTAGGAATCGCTCTGGCCATCGCCATCGTCCGCGGAATCGCCCGCCGCGAACAGAACACACTCGGGAACTTCTGGGTGGACATGACGCGCGCCACCTTCTGGGTGTTGATGCCAGCCTGCATATTGGGCGCGATGTTTTTGGTCTGGCAGGGCGTGCCGCAGAACTTCAAACCCTACGCGACTGCCGAGCTAATGGATCCGCAAACCGTGCAGACCACCGACTCCAGCGGAAAGTCCACCACGCAAATCGTCAAGGAACAAACGATCGCGCTCGGCCCCACAGCCTCGCAGGAAATGATCAAGGAGCTGGGAACCAACGGCGGCGGCTTTTTCAACGCCAACAGCGCTCATCCCTATGAAAATCCCACTCCCCTCACCAACTTCTTCGAGCTGGTTTTGATTTTCGCGATCGGGTCGGGTTTGACCTACACCCTGGGACAAATGACGGGATCGCCGCGCCACGGTTGGGCGGTGTGGTGCGCGATGGCGATTTTATTTCTGGTGGGAGTCACGGCCGCATACTCGGCCGAAGCCCGGGGAAATCCGTTGGTGCAAACCTCGGCGAACCACTTACAGCCAGTAGGAAACATGGAAGGCAAGGAAGTCCGCTTCGGCATTGCCAACTCGGCGCTGTGGGCCGTAGTGAAAACGGACACGAGTTGCGGCGCGGTGAACTCGATGCACGATTCCTTCACGCCGCTGGGAGGAATGATTCCACTCATCAATATGCTGCTGGGCGAAGTCGTGTTCGGAGGAGTCGGCTCCGGTCTTTACGGCACGATTGTCTTTATTATCCTTTCCGTGTTTATTGCAGGGTTGATGGTGGGCCGCACGCCCGAGTATCTGGGTAAGAAGATCGAAGCTTTCGACGTAAAAATGGCCATGTTGACCGTGCTGATTTACCCGCTGTTCGTGCTCGTGTTTACCGGCATCGCGGTTATCTCGAAATTTGGCTTATCGAGTCTTGCGAACGCGGGCCCGCACGGATTATCGGAAATTTTTTATGCCTATGCGGAAGCCGGCGCGAACAACGGCTCGGCTTTCGCCGGACTCAGCGCCAACACTCTTTGGTACAACACGAGCATCGCCTCGACGATGCTGTTTGGCCGGTTTTTCATGGTGATTCCCGTGCTAGCGATTGCTGGAAGCCTGGTGCGCAAGAAGCATGTCCCGGAATCCTCCGGTACTTTCCCGGTGACCACGCCACTGTTCACCGGCCTGTTGATCTCAGTGATTTTAATCGTTGGCGCGCTCACCTTTTTCCCGGCGCTCAGCCTGGGCCCGATTCTCGAGCACCTGCTGATGTACGCGGGGAAGACATTCTGAGGAATCATAGATGACAGCCCAAGCAAGGAAAAGCAAGTCGATCTGGGACGGCGCAATTGCCCGTCGCGCAACCTGGGATTCGTTCGTAAAGTTGAATCCACGAACTCTCATGAAGAACCCGGTGATGTTCGTCGTCGAGATTGGCGCCGCTCTTCTCACCGTGGAACTGGTGAGTCACGTGCTTCACCACACGCACGGATTTGGATTTGAGTTTCAAATCACGATCTGGCTGTGGTTCACAGTTTTATTCGCCAATTTCGCCGAAGCCATGGCCGAAGGGCGCGGCAAGGCGCAGGCGGACACGCTGCGTAAGGCCCGCACGGAAACCATCGCCTATAAGTTGAAGCCCGATGGGTGCACCGTGGAAATGTCCGGATCCAAACTCCGCGCGGGAGACGTGGTAGTGGTCACCGCCGGGCAATTCGTTCCGGGAGACGGCGAAGTCATCGAAGGCGTGGCCTCTGTCGATGAATCAGCTATCACTGGAGAATCCGCGCCCGTGATCCGTGAATCGGGCGGAGATCGCTCGGCGGTCACGGGCGGCACGCGCGTGCTTTCCGATGAAATCAAAGTCCGCATCACATCGAATCCCGGCGAGACGTTTCTGGATCGCATGATCAAAATGGTCGAAGGAGCCTCGCGTCAGAAGACTCCGAACGAGATAGCTCTGAACATCCTCCTGAGCGGGCTAACGATTATCTTCTTGCTGGCTGTGGCGACCCTTCAGCCCATGGCCATCTATTCGGGCGCGCCGCAAAGCGCCTTCGTGCTGTGGTCCTTGCTGGTGTGCCTGATTCCCACGACGATCGGCGGATTGCTTTCCGCCATTGGCATTGCCGGAATCGATCGCGTCATTCAGCGGAACGTAATGGCCATGTCAGGCCGCGCGGTGGAAGCGGCGGGAGATGTGGACACGCTGCTGCTCGACAAAACCGGAACGATCACGCTCGGCAACCGCCAAGCAACGGAATTAATTACCGCTCCAGGCGTGACCGACGCGGAGCTGGCCGACGCGGCGCAGCTCGCCTCACTCGCCGACGAAACTCCCGAGGGGCGCTCCATCGTGGTGCTGGCGAAGGAAAAGTACGGATTGCGCGGTCGGCCACTGTCATCCCTCGAAGCCACGTTCATTCCCTTCACTGCGCAAACACGCATGTCCGGGGTCGATTTCGACGGCCGCGCGATCCGCAAGGGCGCGCCCGACTCCATTAAGAAGTACGTCATCGAACACGGCGGCGCAATTCCACCGGAAGTGGATGACGTCGTGCAAACCGTTGCCAGCTCCGGCGCCACGCCGCTGCTGGTCGCTATCAGCGGCCGGATCATGGGCACGGTGCGCCTCAAGGACATCGTCAAAGGCGGCATGCGCGAGCGCTTCGATCACCTCCGCGCCATGGGAATCCGCACCGTAATGATCACCGGAGACAACCGCCTCACTGCCGCGGCTATCGCGCAGGAAGCCGGCGTCGATGACTTTCTAGCCGAAGCGAAGCCCGAAGACAAACTCGCCCTGATCCGCAAAGAACAAGCCAAGGGCAAGCTGGTGGCGATGACGGGCGACGGCACCAACGACGCGCCCGCGCTGGCTCAGGCAGACGTGGGCCTGGCGATGAACGCAGGCACGCAGGCGGCCAAGGAAGCGGGCAACATGGTCGACCTCGATTCCAATCCGACCAAGCTGATCGAAGTCGTGGAAATCGGCAAGCAAATGCTGATCACTCGCGGCGCCCTGACCACTTTTTCGGTGGCCAACGACGTAGCCAAATATTTCGCCATCATCCCCGCCATGTTCGCGGGCGCGTTTCCGGTGCTGCAGGCGCTCAATATCATGGCGCTGAAGACGCCCGAATCCGCGATTCTGTCCGCAGTAATCTTCAATGCACTGATCATCGTTGCGCTGGTACCGCTCGCTTTGCGCGGCGTGCAGTATCGTCCCGTGGGGGCCTCGGCGCTGCTGCGATGGAATCTGCTGGTCTACGGTGTAGGCGGGATTATTGCGCCCTTCATCGGCATCAAGCTGATCGATATGATCATAACCACGCTGCATTGGGCTTGAGAAAGAGAATTCGTGTTGAGGACACTGCGATGAAAAAGCACTTCATGACTTCGATTTGGATGACCATCGTGACCACGCTGCTGCTGGGCATCGTCTACCCCTTCGTGGTGACCGGCCTCGCGCAAATTCTCTTCCCACGGCAAGCCAATGGCGATCTCATTACCATGAACGGAAAGATCGTGGGCTCGCACCTCATCGGCCAGCCGTTTTCCTCGCCCGGGTATTTTCGATCGCGCCCTTCCGCGGCGGGCACCGGCTACGACGCCAGCAACTCGGGCGGCTCGAATCTCGGCCCCACAAATAAGATGCTGATCGACCGCATGAATGCAGACATTCAGAAAGCCCAGGCGGAAAATCCGGGTACTCCTGTTCCGATGGACCTGGTCACCACATCCGGCTCGGGCCTGGACCCGCACATTTCCCCGGAAGCCGCGGCTTTCCAGGTTCCGCGCGTCGCCCACGAGCGCGGCATTAGCGAAGCCGACGTCAACACCCTCGTCGCCAACCACACGGAAGGCCGCCAACTCGGATTCCTCGGCGAGCCCCGCGTGAACGTGCTGGAATTGAATTTGGATTTAGATACGACGCATCCGATGAAAAAGTAGGACAGGCTTCAGCCAGTCTTCCTTTGATCTCTGCCAGTCTGCAAAAATCAAACCCAGACAGGCTGAAGCCCGTCCTACTTGCCCTTTTTCGGTTTACTCGGGGTGGGACTCACAGGCTCAAAGCGGTACCCCACCCACGGATCCGTATGGATGTACTTGGGATGCGCAGGGTCCGGCTCGATTTTCTTCCTCAGCTGATTGATGAACACGCGCAAGTATTCCGTCTCGTCGCCGTAGTCCGGCCCCCACACAGCCTGTAAGAGGCGCCGGTGCTCCAGCGGCTTGCCCTGGCTTGCCACCAGGTGGCGAAGAAGGTCAAATTCCTTCGGCGTCAGCCGCACCGGGCGTCCCTGCACCAGCAATTTCCTGCGCTCGAAATCAATCTCCAGATCGCTCGAAACATACGTAGGCACAGGCTCGCCCGAAGAGGTGCGCCGCAGGGCCGCGCGAATGCGCGCGAGCAGTTCCTCCATGCCGAAAGGCTTCACCACGTAGTCGTCGGCGCCCGCATCGAGGGCGAGCACTTTATCGTGTTCCGTATTCCGCACGGTCAGCATGATGATGGCAACGTCGGATTGATCGCGAATTTCCCGGCAAGTTTCGAGACCGCTTTTGCCGGGCATGTTGACGTCCAGCAGGACCAGTTCGGGCCGTTCCTTCCGCAAGGTCTCCAGGGCTTCTTCCCCGCTGCGCGCTTCCAACACGGTATAACCGTTGCTTGAAAGAGTCGTGCGCATCACGCGGCGAATCTGCGGTTCGTCATCCACAACTAGTATCGTGGGTGTGCTCATTTTTGTTCCGTCGTCCCCCGATGAATCGGCAAAGTAAAAGAGAATACGGACCCGTGTTCCACCTGGCTGATGACCCCGATCGTTCCTCCGTGCGCCTCGACGATCGCTTTTGCGATGGGCAAGCCCATGCCCGTCCCCTGCACGCGATAACGCTGGTCCGTGCCGCGATAAAATTTATCGAAAATAAGCCCGAGTTCCGCCTCGCCGATCCCCGGTCCCTGGTCGGCCACGCTGAACTGAACGAATTCATCTTTTTCTTCCGCGCTTATTGTAATGGGATGGTCGGGGGAGGAATATAAATTTGCATTCTGGATCAAATGGACGAGAACTTCTTGAGCCCGCGCCACGTCCGCGCGAACCCGCAGGTCCCGATTTTTCAATTCAATGCGAATCGGCCGCGTCCCCAGCACGCCCCTGCATATATCGAGCGCTCCGGCAATCAATTCTTCCGCGCGAACGGATTCGAGATGCAGTTTAACTTCGCCGGCTTCCAAACGCGCCATCTCCGCGGCTTCTCCGACGAGGCGGTTCAACCGGTCGCACTCTTCATCAATAATGTGCAGCAGTTCGTCCCGCTGGCCGCCGTCCAGTTTTGCCGGGGAGAGCAGGGTGGTTACCGAAGCTTTCATGGAAGTGAGTGGTGTGCGGAAATCGTGGGTAATCGCGTCGAGCAGCGCTGACTTCAGGCGTTCGCCCTCGCGCGCCGCTTCGGTTTTCCCCACCATTTCAATGGCGTGGGCCCGCTCGATGGCCACCGCGATCAGCGTGCCCATGGCCTCCAGAGTCTCGCGCGAGAGGACTGGACCCGATATGCCCAGGCTGCCAAGAATCCTCGAGCCGAGCCGCAGCGGAGCAAAGCAGACGCTATGTTCGGCATCGATCTGCAGCTCTTCGCGGGCCACAACCGCCTTCAAAAAGGCCGCGTCGAGTTGCGGCAGGTTCATTCCTGACCGGTATACTTTCTGCTTGTCCGATAAGAACAGCGCCGCCGCTCCCACCTCGAAGGATTCCACGATCTGGCGGGGAATGGCGTTCAACAATTCGATGGGATTCCCCGCGCTCAGCAGGCGCTGGCTGAATTTGTACAGGCGCTCCACCTCATGGCGCCGGCGGTTTGCCTCCGCGGCCTGGTTGCGGGCGCGCGAAGAGAGGTCGCTCGCAAGAATCGAAGTCGCGAGAAAGGTGAAAAGGGCCACCCAGTTTTGAGGGTCTGCGATGGTAAACGTGCCAACGGGGGGAAGGAAGAAATAATTGTAAGCCAGCGTCGCAGACAGCGACATGAACACGGAAATCCCAAGTCCCCAAAGTGCGGAAACACTAAGGATGGCCAGCAAATAGGTGAACGCCACGGTGGTCACATTAAACCGGTGCGTATGACTGTAAAAATAGGTGATGACCAGGACCGCAGCCAGCGCGGCGGTATATCGAGCGATGGTCGTGGGCAGATTTTTGGTCACAGGCCGATTCTAGCCTAGCATTTCCGGGGCGGAATGAACGAGAATATCTGTCGTGGCAAAAACACCGGAAGAGTGGCTGGAAGAGGTCTCCCCCAAAGAGCACACCGAGGGAATCCTGAAGCTTTTCCTGGGCTATGCCCCGGGCGTGGGCAAGACGTACAGCATGTTAAGCGAAGCCATCCGCCGGCGAAGCCGTGGCGAAGACGTTGTTATCGGCTTCGTGGAAACCCACGGAAGAAAGGGCATCGCCGAGCTGGCCACTCAGCTCGAACAGGTGCCTCGGCGAAAAATCGAATATAAGGGAACGATCTTTGAGGAGATGGACCCCGAGGCCATCAGGGCCAGAAAGCCCCGTGTAGTTCTCGTCGACGAACTGGCGCACACCAACATCCCGGGCAGCAAACACCGCAAGAGGTACGAAGACGTGTTGGATCTCGTCGAAGGAAAAATGGAAGTGCTCTCGACTGTCAACGTGCAGCATCTCGAAAGCATTGCTCCTACTGTCGGCGCAATCACCGGCATCAAGATTCGCGAAACGGTGCCCGATTGGGTCATGGAACACGCCAACGAAATCGTCATGGTCGATCTGACCCCGGAAGCTCTGCAGAACCGCATGAAGCGTGGCGAGGTCTATCACACCGAAAAAGTGGACCAGGCGCTGAAGAATTTTTTCCGCAGAGGAAATCTCATCGCCCTTCGTGAGCTCGCTCTGCGCCAGGTGGCGGAACAGGTGGACCGCAGCCTGGAAACCTACATGGAGCAGAAGGATATCCAGGATCCGTGGCCGGTGCGGGAGCGGCTTGCAGTGTGCTTCAGCTCCAATCCCCGTGCGCAATATTTGATCGCGCGCGCCTCCCGCATGGCGCGGCGCATGGACGCCGAGCTGTACGCCATCTATGTGGACATCGGCCACGATACCTCGGAGCAGGATAAGAATTCGCTCAACGCTAACATTCAATTCTCGGAAAGCCTCGGCGCCAAGGTCGTGAAATTGACAGGCAAGGATGTGGCTTCCGCCACAGCCGAGTTCGTCCGCGAAAAACATGTGACGCAGGTGATCTTCGGCCGCTCCGCAGTCGAAGGCTGGCGCAAGTATTTGTACATGACCGCCATCCACCGCTTCTTGCGCGACGCGCCATCGGCGGACGTACACATCGTCACGCAGGAAACCGATTGACGTAAATCAGGTAGCGCAGGCTTCAGCCTGTATGGTTTTGATCCATGCAAGTACGAACCCCCACAGGCTGAAGCCTGCGCTACTAGTTGCCCCGCGACTTCATCTCTCGCGCCGTAACTGCGTGCCGAAATTCAAACAGCTTCACCAGCTTTCGGCGCACATACCAGCCTGCAACCCATCGCCCCAGAACGCCGAACGGAAGAGCATATTCCACGCGATCTTCCAGAAAACAGGCGCAGGGCCCGTCCGGCTCAAACGTGTGCGTGTGCTTCCAATACGCAAACGGACCGGAAACTTGCACGTCGGAAAAGTAACGCCCTTCTTCGTACTCCTGATGCTCCGCGACCCAGCGCCGCCGCAATGGCCACCGCCCAAACTGGAGCACCACGCGCGCACCGCGTTCGATTCCACCGGTTTTTTCAATCATTTCCACGTGTTCTCCGGGCGGCGTGAGCCGCTCCAGCGCCCCCGGTAACGCGTGCCACGCATACACTTCGGCCGCAGGAGCGTCGATTCGAGAGCGGCATATAAATGTTTCCGTTTTCATGCCGTTTCCTTATAACGAAAGCACGTGCGGATGTGCCCTGGCGCACATAATTCAGGCAATGGGCGCTTGCAAACTGTACAATGTTCCGCTGCACCAGACCGGGCTTGAAGAGCATCCAATATCGCGAATTGTATTACCGGATGAAAACACCCGAGTGCGGAGCGATCCTTACGATACTGAGATTTTCAAGAGGAGAACATGGCCCATTTATTTGATCCCCTTTCGATTCGCGGAATCACCCTGCAAAATCGCATTGTTGTTTCCCCGATGTGCCAATACTCCAGCCAGGACGGATTCGCGAATGACTGGCATCTCGTGCATCTGGGCGGCCGCGCCGTCGGCGGCGCCGCCATAGTCTTCACGGAAGCAACCGCCGTGACGCCGGAAGGCCGCATCAGCCCCGAGGACCTCGGACTCTGGAAGGATGCGCACATCGAGTATCTCTCGCGCATCGTTCGATTCCTGAAGAGCCAGGGAACTATGCCCGGCATGCAACTGGCCCACGCAGGCCGCAAAGGCAGCACGCAGAGACCCTGGGAAGGTTCCAGCAAGATTCCGCTGCAGGATGGCGGGTGGGTGCCCATTGCGCCGAGCGCGGTCGCCTTCTCGGAAACCTATCCGATGCCCCGTGCCATGACCAAAGAAGAGATTCGAAGCGTCGTGGACGCCTTTGCGCAGGCCGCGCGCCGCGCCCTGGAAGCGGGCTTTCAGGTCCTCGAGATTCATTCGGCGCACGGCTATCTGGCCCACGAATTCTATTCCCCGCTCAGCAATTTCCGGACGGACGAATATGGCGGTTCGTTCGAAAACCGCACCCGAATCGGCCGGGAAATCGTCACCGCGGTCCGCAAAGTGTGGCCGGAAAATCTCCCGTTGTTCATTCGAATCTCGGCGACGGATTGGAAGGAAGGCGGCTGGGGCCTGGACCAGGCCGTGGAACTGGCCAAGCAGCTCAAGCCGCTGGGCGTGGACCTCGTGGACTGTTCCTCCGCGGGGCTCGCCGTCGATCAAAAAATAATCGCCGGCCCCATGTTTCAAGTTCCGTTCGCCGAACGCATCCGCCGCGACGCTAACATTCTGACCGCCGCCGTCGGATTGATCGAGACCAAAGAGCAGGTCGCCGAAATCGTCGCCAAAAATCAGGCCGACCTGGTTTGCATGGCACGCGAATTCCTGCGCGATCCGTACTGGCCTTTGAGAGCCGCTCGTGAATTGAAACAAAAAATCAGCTGGCCCGCGCAATACCTCCGCGCCGCCCCGCCGGATTCGCCCGCGCGGAAGCCCACGGAAGCCGCCGCGGCTCAAGAGAAATCAGCACGATAAATTTTGCAATATCGGCCCCGCATAATCGAAAGATGATGCAGTATTGTGGCGCCGGCGTCCCGCCGGCGGTTTTTCCAATCGCGCCTCAACTCAAAATCGCCGGCAGGACGCCGGCGCCACGAAAAACGCCACTCGATCGTGAAAGAGATGCCTTACGACCGGCTGCGCATCCGGGAGAACATGCCAAGAATCGCGCGAACTTCGGGAAGGCCAAGCGCTGCAGCTCCGGCGAAATACGCCACGCCGTAAGGGCCGAGGACCACGAGGGCAACGAGTATCGGATTGCGATGACCGACCGCAAGTAAAATTGCGCGGCCGATTCCCGCAGCCACCAGCGCGGCGCCCCAACCCTTCGCAAGATAAGCGGGAGATAACCCCGTCGCGCCGATTCTCCGATTCAATGTGCGACGCAGCAGCGTAAACTCAATCCACGAAGAAACACCCGCTGAAATCGTGAGCCCCGCGACGCCCCACCGCGAATCAATTCCCAAGGCATGAGGCAGCGGGATCGCCGAGAGATATCCGAGAACCGTCGTTAAAACCACCCGGATGATCGCGAAATTCAGGGGCGTGCGCGTATCTTTCAACGCGTAGTAAGTTGACGAATACAGCCGCCCGAGAGTAGACGCCAGCAATCCCACCGTCGATCCCGCCAATATTCCCCAAACATAATTCGCATCCGCATGGGTGAAGCGGCCGGACTGGTAGATTGCAGCTACAATTACATCGCCCAGCACCAGAAACGCCGCGACCGACGGAATCACGAAAAATGCGATTTGCCTGAGCCCCGCATTGAGGCGCACGCGCAACACTTCCGCGACTTCGGACTCCGCCCCCACCGCGCCCGACATGGCCGGAAGTTCCGCCGCCGATACCGACATCCCGAACAGGCTGACAGGCAGCGTGTATAGTGTTTGCGCGTAAGCGAGCGCGGCGACTGCGCCTGTCGGAAGCAGGCTGGCGAGCAGCGCATCCACGTACGCGCTGATCTGCACGACTCCCCTGCTGATAAACACGGGAAAGAAATTGCGCACTACCGTGCGGACGTTTTCGAGGTGAAACGCGAACGAGAGATGCAGCCCGCGCATTAGGCCCATTACCACAGGCAGTTGGATCGCCACCATCAAGGCCGCGCCCACCACCGAACCCCACGACAAAACAATGGCAAGCGGAAACTGCGCATATCGCGCGCCGAATCCCCACAGTGTGGCGATCATCGCCGCGTTCCAGATCACCGGCGCCGTGTAGGAAAGAAAAAATCGCCGGTGGCTGTTCAAGATTCCCAGGCACCATGCCGAAAAAACGAAAAGCCCCGCGCCCGGAAAAAGGATGCGAACAATCCGGATGGTGAGTTCGCGTTTTTCGCCGCTGAATCCCGGCGCAATCGCATCAATCAGGTAGGGCGTCGCCAGAACACCGAACAAGACGAGCACGGAAGTGCTGAGCGCGAGCAAGGCCGCCACGGCTCCGGCAGTTCGCCGTGCTTCCTCGTCTTCATCGCGCGCGAGGAGTGCAGCATAGACCGGAATAAAAGAGGCGGAGAGAACTCCTTCGCCAAATAGATTTTGCAGCGCGTTGGGAATGCGAAAGGCCGCCTTGAACGCGTCCGCGGCGTCGGAATTTCCGAAGTAATGCGCAAACACGCGGTCGCGAATAAGGCCCGCGATGCGGCTCAGAAAAATTCCGGAAGCCACGAGAAACGACGAGCGCTTCGAGGCGAAGCGGCTGGCGACCGCTGTCCCGGCGCCGCTCACAAACAGATTCTGCAATAGGAATTCATAGTTTCGCGTTATCCATTACAAGAGTAGCAAGGCAGGAAGTCAACCACGACTGTGGAGGGATGTGCGTTCCCGGAGGCAGTTTTTCGTAGCGCAGGCTTCAGCCTGTGGGTTTTGGTCCCCGCAAGGCCGAACCCCCACAGGCTGAAGCCTGCGCCACTGGCCTCAGAGCTTCGCGGACGCTTCGCGTAAGGGTTTCGTGCGTGAACGGCTTCTGCAAAAGCCGCACGGTCCTCCCGCGTAGCCCATGTTTTTCGATGGCGTCGTCGGTGTAACCGGACATAAAGAGAGTACGCAATTGCGAAAACTGAGAGAGAAATTGTCCAGCGAGTTCCGGACCCGTCATGCCAGGCATGACCACGTCGGTGAGAAGCAGGTCCAATCGCCCTTCATGTTTGGCAGCCATGCGCAATGCGTCCGCCCCGCTGGGTGCCGCGAGTACGCGGTAGCCGCTGTTGCGCAAAACTTCCGCAGCCATTCGTCGAACGGCAGGATCATCTTCCACCAAAAGTATGGTTTCGCTGCCGGAGCTGAAGTCGAGCACTTCTTGAACCACATGAGGGTCGGCTGGCTGCGCAACACGCGGCAAGAGCGTATGGAAGGCGCTTCCCGCGCCGATTTCGCTTTCCACCCAGATATATCCGCCACTTTGCTTCACGATTCCATACACGGTTGCAAGCCCCAGCCCCGTCCCCTTCCCTTTTTCCTTGGTGGTGAAGAAAGGCTCAAAGACACGCGCGCGGGTTTCCGAGTCCATGCCAATTCCCGTATCCCGCACAACCAGGGCGACGTATTCGCCGGGAGCGACATAAGGCTGTGCTGGGTAAGTTAGCCGGTTTACGCTCACATTGAACGTCTCCAGGCGCAGACGACCTCCTTGCGGCATGGCGTCGCGCGCGTTTCCTGCCAGATTCAGTACAATCTGTTGCAACTTTCCGCGATCTACCCTGGTCCAGCCCGGATTCGAATCCATGACCAGGTCTAGAGCGATGTCTTCGCCGAGCACGCAGCGCAGAATGCCGTCCATGTCTTCGAGGACAGAATTAATTTGCAGGACCGCCGGCTCAAGATCCTGATTCCGGCTGTAAGCCAGCAACTGGTTGGTAAGCCACGCGCCGCGCTCTGCTGCCTTTCGGATTTCTTCAACCCGCTGGCGGGCTCTCTCTCTCGGCTCGTCGCGATTCAGCAAGAATTCGCAGTGACCTAAAACCACTGTCAGAAGGTTATTGAAATCGTGGGCAATGCCCCCGGCAAGCTGGCCGATCGCTTCCATTTTGCTGGCCTGTTGCGCAGCTCGATGTTCCGGGTCCGCCGAGGTACCGGCGCGCGCTTTGTTTTTCGACGGAATGCGCCGCTGCAGCGGTTTTTTGCGCGCCGTCCCTTTTGCTCTCGCAGTCGAGGCCTTGCGGGAAGTCTCTGACGTTTCAATCACGGAAGAATCTGAGGACACAGATCCCCTTCTCGGCAAATTAACGATTTGATTCCAGCGGCGGGAAGGGGGAAATCCTACCGGGTCTGCCGACCCAGCCAACGGGCATTGACCAGTTGACCAATCGAATTTATT
The DNA here is from genome assembly GCA_035483715.1 of Candidatus Acidiferrum sp. Lineage (GTDB taxonomy): Bacteria > Acidobacteriota > Terriglobia > Acidiferrales > UBA7541 > Palsa-360. The sequence continues at coordinate 13,611 of DATHPN010000004.1, read as the reverse complement.
CCCGGGCAACGTTGCTGTCAACGCGGAACTGGCGCACCGTTTCTAAACCCTTTCAAGATGCGCGTCAGGACGCAAAGACCGTGGCCACCAGATCCCTGACCTCCCTGGCGTATTCATCCAGCGCAAAGGTGAACCGCGCCAAATCAATTTCGGCCATGGTTGGATATTTCATGAGCAGGTACAGCCACCCCGGCTCATTGGGGAAATCGATCTGGCGAGGTTCGTAGTAGCCATAGCCCAGGTCGCGCATGCGGCACAGCAGGTCGCTGAGATGGACCAGTGCGACGAGCGGCCCTCCGCGGTCCGGATCTCCGATGTGATGATGTAGTTCGATGGCGTCGGCGATGTCGGGGGGAATTTTCCAGGCTTCGGCAAGGATGCGGCCCGAGTCGCTATGCCTAAAGCCCATCGTGGACTGCTCGGCTTCATCCAGCGGAATTAATTCGCGCGTTGCTTTTTCCATCGTGGCGCGGAATTCCTCCGGGGCAACCATGCAATTCACGAGCACGCCCAGATCATGCAGCAAGCCAGCCAGATAAGCCTTCTCGGTGTCCGGGTAGTCAATCATTTCCGCGAACTTGCGGCAAACCAGCGCGACCCCCAGCGAATGCCGCCAAAACACGGCGGGATCGACGACCCAGCGATTGGCGGGAATGACTTGCGAAAGCGAGTTGGAAAAGAGCAAATCCCGGACCCGCCACATCCCCAGGCTCATCACGGCCGAGCGGACGGATTCGGCTGGCGCACTGCGCATGAACAGCGCGGAATTAGCCATGCGAAGGCACTGGGCGGCAATGGATTTATCGTAGGAAACGAGTTCCACAATGCGATTGATGTCCACCTGCTCAACCGGCTGGTCCAGGCAATGCAACAACGGGCGCAAGATCACGGGAATTGCGGGCATCGAATCAATCTTTACGATTCGCGAACGCAGGCGGTCAAGGGTTTCGGTTTTCATCAGCTCCCTGCCTTCGAGGAAGTTTCGCCCGGCTTCCAATACGCCGTGGCGCCGGGGAAGTGGACTAAATGAAATTTTTCGCTGATCCCGTAGAGCGATTCGGAATGGCCGAGAAAGAAATATCCGTTGGGCATCAGCGCGTTGTAGAAATGCTGAATGGTCCGCGTTTTGGATTTCCCGTCAAAATAAATCAGGACGTTGCAGCAACAAATCACATCGAGCCCTCGCATGAAAAGCATCTTGCTGTCATCCAGCATGTTCAGCCGGGAGAATGTAATATGCGTTTTCACCGAATCCGCCACTCGAAATTCCGGTCCGGACTGCTTGAAATATTTTTTCAGGAAATCGGGAGGGACGTTGCGCACGGCATAATCGTTGTAAACGCCTTCTTGAGCCTTGGCTACCGACCGGTCATTCAGATCCGTGGCCACTACCTCGAACGTCCAACCTTTCAGCAAGGCTTGCGTTTCCTCCAACAGGATCATGGCCAGCGTGTACGACTCTTCGCCCGTGGAGCAGCCCGCGCTCCAGAAGCGGAGTTTCGTGAATGCCAATTTTTTCTTGGTCTCGACGAGCGAGGGGATTACGACTTTGCGAAGCGCATCGACCTGCGGCTGGCTGCGGAAAAGGCAGGTCTCACCAATCGTGATTTCATTTAGAAGATTCCTCATTTCCGAGTCACGGTTGGGGCGGGCCGTCAGAAAATCCAGATATTCCCGGGGAGTACGCGCGCCCACAACTTTCATCCGCCGATTGGCCCGTCCGACAAGAAGATAAAATTTGTTCTCTGCCTGGTAAATTCCGGACACCTGGTAGATCAGATCACGGATGCGAATCCACGCCGGGTCCCCCAGGTTTTCCGTGGCGGCGGCTTCGTCCTTCAGGAGAGTGCTTTCATTTGCCATGAGGATCGTCCAATCGTCTTTGAAACTTTTTGAACAGGCTATCTACTTGCTCGCGCAATTGGCCGGGCGGCAAATCTCCCTGCCTGGCAGCAATTCCCTTACTCGCGGGGGTGAGCGGATTGGAATTTTTTAAGAGCGCCCAAGGGCGCAAGCGCGACATCTCTTCCATTCGGGGATGGCGAATCGCATGTGTTCCAACGCGAAACATGCCCGTGACCGCTTCCGGAAACTTGGAAATTCAAAAGTTTCATCGGCCATGCTCTGCATTTCTTGAATTTATCGGCCGCGCGTCACGGGTGGCCCACGGACGGCTCCAGCGCACCTGCAGGCTCGGGTACGCGCGGATTGCCATTCTGCTGCGAAGGCGCCACGGGTTGAAAGGGCGCCAGAATGACGACGTCGAGGCGCCGGTTTTGTGCCCGGCCTTCGGGAGTGCCATTATCAGCGACGGGATGGAACTCGCCGTACCCTGCGGCCGAAAGGTGGCTCGGCGGAAGCCCGTATTGCATGATCAGAAGCTGAATCAGATCCGTTGCCCGGGACGTGGAGAGTTCCCAGTTCGAGGCAAATCGAGCCGTGTGAATGGGAATATTATCGGTGTGTCCCTCGATGCGAAGATTTTCCGGCCGTTGTTTGAGGACCACCGCCAGTCGAGAGATCGCATCCAGGGACCCCGGGCGAACGGTGGCCGATCCGCTATCGAAAAATCCCATTTCCTTCAAGCTCACGACCAAACCCTCCCGCCGCATGGACATGGTGACTTCGTGCCGGTGGATTTCCGGGTCGAGCGCCCTTTGGATCGCTGCCTGCGCCTCCTGCAACGACTGGGACTCGCTGGCGCTGGACAGCACCCCTTTCATGGGATTGACGATTCGTTTCAAATCCGTGTCCTTGTTAATATTTTCGACGACCTGCACATTTTCAAACGGGATCGCGTCTTCATCTTTCAGCGGAATCTTGGTGTTGGAGGTTTGAAACACCCCGAGTTCCTGAAACGCCACCTGGATAGCCAGGGCCAGTCGCCCCGCCTTGCGTTTGTCAACTTGCGAGGAGGAATACAACACCACAAAGAATGCAAACAATAAGGTGATGAAATCGGCATACGACACGAGCCAACGTTCATGATTCACGTGCTCTGGCGGTTTCCTTTTCATGCTTGCACCTGTTCCCTTTCCTTCTCTTGCGCCGGCATTTCCGCGAGGAAGCTGATCAGTTTGTTCTCGATCATTCGCGGATTCATGCCTTCCAAAATGGAAATAACGCCTTCCAGCGTCATTTCGCGAATGATCTGTTCCTCGCGAGTTCGGATTCTTAATTTTCCGGCAGCGGGGAGCAATAGCAAATTCGCGGCTCCCACTCCGTAAACCGTTGCCACAAACGCCACCGCAATTCCCTTCCCCACTTCATTGATGTTGTCCAGATGTTGCATGACTTGGATCAGTCCGAGGATTGCTCCGATGATCCCAATCGTTGGAGAAAACCCCCCGGCGGACTCAAAAACTTTGGGAATGTTATCTTCGTGCTCCCCCTGCTTCTCCAATTCCAGTTCCATCATCTTTCGCAATTCTCCCGGCTCGGTCCCATCCACTGCGAGCATCAGTGCCTTCTTCATGAAGGGGCTCTGAATCTTATCCAAATCCCTGTCGAGCGAAACGATTCCTTCCCTCCGGGCTTTGTGCGCGATCGCGACGATTTCCTGGATCGTTCCGAGTGGATCGGATTTGGGAACAAAGAAAATCGTCGCCAGGCTGCGGAACGCCGCGAGCACCACGCGGACGGGAAATTGCACCATGATCGCGCCGAATGTTCCGCCGAACACAATCAACGCGGCTGTCGGTTGCAAAATCTGGGCGATCTGGCCTCCCTCCAACATCAAACCGAGCAGAATCGCTCCGGCGGCAACCAGCAAGCCCATGATGGTGCCAATATCCATTTCCTACCGTTCCTCAGGCGGAGATGCCTTTGGCTTGGCGTCAGCGGATTCGGGTTTTGGGGAAGTCCACCCAGAGAAGTTCATCTTCAGGCCGTCCAGCACCCGCCGGCGAAATTGCACGATCCGTTCGAGAATTTGTTCGGAGGTTTCGCGCACTACGATCTTTTCACCGTTCACCAGTGAAATAACCGTATCCGGAGTATTTTCGATCAGCTTGATCAGGTCCGAATTGATGACCAATGGCAGACCGTTCAGACGTGTGAGTTGAATCATTCTATCTCTGGCGTGACTCTTGTTCCGTTACGGCACACGAACCCTCAGTTTTTGTTTCCCGACTTGCACATCGGCGAATCGGATAAAGGGTTGAGATGGCAGCAAAATCGTTTGCGTCTGGCATTTCGTTTGCCTCACTTATGGACGATGCTCATATCCATCCTCAAATTGGAAACGCACGCGGGCAGCCATTTGGCAAAGCATGCCCGAACATGAGAATTCGTTTATCTGGGAAATCCGTCCTGGGCGTAGAGCGCCGGTAACGGGGCGGATCACGGTCGTCGATGCGCTGCCGTCTTCACATTGAACCGCCATGCTCACCTTGGCACTTTCGATGATCGTCCGAGACGCGGCCCTCGATCTTCCCGCATGCCTCGAGAGTGTTCGTGGAGTCGCGGATGAAATCGTTATTGGGGACACGGGCTCGGCGGACAACACGGTCGACCTCGCCCGCACCTTGGGCGCTCGGGTCATCTCGATTCCCTGGGAAAATGACTTCGCGCGCGCGCGGAATCTAGCACTTGCGGAGGTTCACACCGACTGGGTACTTTCGCTCGACGCGGACGAGCGGCTGGACCCTGGAGCGGCGCGCCGATTGCCACCGCTGCTCGACGACAAAAAGTCCAGGGCATATCAAGTCCCCATCCGTAATTACGTTTTGAGCCTCAACAACGGAATTTGGGACCGGCCCGCAATGCCCAATCGTTCGCCACTCCCCGAAGCGATGAAATACCCGGCTTATGTCGACCACGAAAACGTGCGCCTATTCCGCCGCGATCCGCAACTCTATTTTGTCGGCCGGGTGCACGAAACCGTAGGCATACGCGTTCAGGAAACCGGCGGCGGCCTGGGCCGCGCCGATTTTTTGATTCACCACTTCGGACTCGCCGTCGATCCACAAACCCAACATCGCAAGAACCTTTACTATCGTGAACTCAGTCTCCAGAAGATTCGGGAGATGCCGCACAATGCCCAGGCGCATTTCGAGCTGGGATTGGTGGAAACGTCCGTGGAGAGCTCGTTGCATTGCTTTGAACTCGCGTGCGGTTTGAAGCCGGATTTTACCCAGGCGTGGATCTTTGCCGGCATGATGCACAGAAAGCTCGGACGTCTCCAGCAGGCGCTCGAGGCGTTCTCCCGGGGCGGAAAACTTGCTCCCACAAATTCCTTGATCTCTGAATCGCTCGGTGACGTTTATTACGATCTTGGCAATTTCCAGCTTGCGGAGAAGGAATATCGACGGACACGGAAACTGGGCCCGGTCCGCGCCAGCCTGGACAGCAAGCTTGGCCTGGCTCAGATTCGCAATGGCCGCACCGCTGCAGGACTGGCGCGGCTCCGCAAAGCCATCGTCAGCGAGACTGGCCTCGCCGAACTCCATGACCGCCTGATCGTAGCGTGTGTGTGGCTGAACCGGCAGCACGAAGCGGCAGCGGCGGCTGAGGAAAAGCTCGTTCAAATCGAACCTGCTGAAAAGGACTTCTTGAGAGCCGCCAGCATTCACGCCCAATTGCCGGATTTGTCCCGCGCTGCGGAGCTTCTGAAGATTGGCCTGTCCCGATTCCCGCAATCCGAGAAATTGTCCGTCGCGCTGGCCGAAATCGAGCCACGAGCCACGAAGTCCTACTGAGCCTTCTTCCCCCAGCGATGCTCCATGTTCACAAAAGGTCAATGGACCGGGGATTCGAAAGCGCCGCGAAACTAAAGCCAGGAGACTTCATGCCGATAAGTCATGTGGAGGAAGAAAACCCGTTCCGAAAATCGAAAGCGAGCCTGGGAAGATCCGGAGCCAATCGGCGCCGGGGCCAAGCGCTCCAAAACGGATACGGAATAACCCCTAAGGAGCTAAACAAATGGCGATCAGTATTCTTAATAACATTGCATCGATAAATGCCCAAAATCAGTTGTCGATCACGCAGAACAACCTGACTAACACCCTGGTGCAACTGTCTTCCGGTTCGCGAATTAATTCTGGCGCGGATGACGCGGCAGGCTTGGCTATCGCCAACGGAATACAAGCAAATATCACGGCATTGAGCCAGTCGGCCCTGAATGCCAACGGCGGCGTCGGAGCCCTTCAAGTGGCCGATGGCTCACTCGCTGAGGTCACGCAGCTTCTCAATCGCGCCGTCACGCTTGCTACCGAATCTGCCAACGGCACTGTGTCCGACACGCAGCGCACGGCCATCCAAACGGAATACGCCGCGATCAATGCGGAAATCACCAACATCGGCACCAGCACCAATTACAACGGCACGCCGGTGTTTACCAGTACTCCGACAAGCCTCTTCCTCAGCGACGGCGTAAGTAACACCACCATCGCCGTTACGACGACCGCGTTGACCGCGGCAACCTTAGGCCTGCAGACCGGAACTAAAACAGGACCGGCTCAGGCGGCGGTTCCGGCGACGCAAACGTTCACGTTCAACGGCGCGGGCCCGGGCCCGGCGGAGACAATCGTGCTTGGCGGAACTACCTATACGTTTCAGGCTGCTGCTGCTGGAGCGACTGCAAACGCTGTCCAAGAGACCGGCAACGCGGGACAGGATGCTCAAAACCTGGCTGACGCCATCAATAATTCCGGTGGCGTTCCAGGAACAGACTACGGAACCGGCGGTGCGGCCAACGCACAATTTAGCGCAGTAGCGTCCGGTAGCAACGTTACCGTGACGCAAAAAGTTGCGGGTACGGGCGTTGCCGGGACCGAAGGCGGCACCTCTAGCGGCAACATCATTGTTGGCGCTCTCGCGGGCTTTGTGGCGGCGACGACTCCAGTCGTAACCGAGAACAACACGCTGGCGACCGCACAGGACGCCATCAACACACTGGCCCTCATCAACTCGGCCGTCGCACAGGTAGCCGGCCTTCGCGGGACAATTGGCGCCAGCGTCAACCGGTTGCAAGCGGCGAGCAACGTTATCACCACCCAAGTCCAGAACCTGACTTCCGCCGAAGACGGCATCGTGGCCGCGAACATCCCGGCGGTGGTCGCCAACCTGTCACGCTACAGCATCCTGGACCAGTCCGGCATTTCGGCCCTGGCCCAGGCAAACACGGCACAGCAGACGATCCTCACGCTGCTCCGCTAGCCGAATTGAACGCGCACGAAACGCCATGGGCGAGATCCCGGGTTCAGGCTCTAACAGGAGCCGGCCAGACGAAGGGACCTCGCCCATTGGCGTTGAAATTGCCAATTTTCCACGAATTGAGACCCCACATTCGCGCCGTGAGCCTAAAGTTGGGCGCATCTTCCGCCGATATTTAATGTGAAGAGGGACTGGAATGGCAAGCTCCGTATCATCATTGTTATCAGGCCTTGGCACGAATACCGGCCTCAACAGCTCCGGCACCACAAACACGGGCAGTAATACCGGACTCGGCCAGGGTATCAATGTCAGCTCATTTGTCCAGGCTGCCGAGGCGGCCCAGGAAACGCAAATCAATGGCCTGCAGGCTCAGCGGAATACGATTAATTCGAAGAGTTCGACACTGGCGACGATCACAGGAGATCTGGCGGCCCTGCAAACGTCGGTGAATGCGCTGAATGACCCGCTTGGAGTGCTGAGCAATGAGTTGGCTACATCTTCCAACCCAAGTGCAGTCACGGCGAATGCCTCGGGGTCTGCCGTCCCGGGCACCCACACAATTTCGATCACTTCTCTGGCAACCACGTCATCGTATTACTCGGACCCGGTAACCACTAGCAGCACCCCGTTGGCCACGGGCGACACCCTTGCAATTTCGGCCGGAGGCACCCCAGTCGTTTCTGTCACTGTCGGTTCCACAAATAATACGTTGGCCGGCCTCGCAGCAGTGATCAACAGTCAGGCAGCGACGTATCAGTCGGATTCGGTAGCCACGCCCGGCACCGCGCTGGCCACAGGGGACACCATTGCAATTACGGCCAGCGGAGCGCCCGTTGCCTCCGTAACTGTGAATTCCACAAACAATACGCTGACTCAGATCGCGGCAGCCATCAACGCTCAGACGACCGCAGTGAAGGCGACTGTCATCACCGATGCGAATGGCGCACATCTCTCCCTTGTCAACACCGCCTCAGCCGCTCCCGCCAACCTCACCGTCAGCGGCACCCTGCATCGAGTCGATACCTCGGCAATCAACTTTACCCAGCAGGCCGCGTTGAACGCGAGCATCATCCAGGACGCCAATGGCGCGCGACTGGCCATTGTCAGCAATTCGTCGGGGACTCCCGGAAACCTGACTCTCACCGCCACCCTGCATCAAACCGGCGGCACGGCAATCAACTTTACTCAGGCTTCAGCGGGATTGAACGCGGTCCTATCCGTGGATAGCGTCCCCATCAGCAGCGCCACCAATCAAGTCAACAATGTAATCAACGGCGTGACCTTAAACTTGACCGGCCCGACCCCTATAGGCACTCCTGCATCTCTTACGGTGTCTCCCGATACAGCCAGCATCAGCACCGGCATCAATAATTTTGTCACCGCTTATAACACGGCAATTAACGCCATCAACGCGCAATTCGCGGTGGGTTCCGGTGGATCTGCGCAACCACTGGAAGCCGACGGATCGCTGCGCGACGTCCAACAGCAGTTACTCTCCGCGATTACCTATTCGACGGCAGGAGCCGGCGGAGCCGTGAATCTGGCCAGCCTCGGCATCACTACCAACAACGACGGCACACTGTCCGTGGACTCCGGGGCGCTGTCCAACGCGCTGTCATCAAATTTCTCGGGTGTGCAGAATTTCTTTCAAGCGGCTTCGACCGGCTTTGCACAGAACTTAAACACGGTGTTGAACAATCTGAACGGCCCGGCCAACGGAGAGTTGACCCTGGACTCCCAGTCGTATACGCAAAGTTCGACGGCCTTGGGCACTCAAATTACGGATTTGCAAGCGAACTTGGCGGTTCAGACACAGAATCTGACAGCGGTCTACTCTCAGGTCAACACCACTCTGGAAGAACTGCCCTTGCTTCAAGAGCAACTGAGCCAGCAGCTCTCGACCGTCGCATAATGAACAACGATCCCTCACTTAGTTACCAGCATGCGGCCGCTCGCGGCGCTTCTCCCGTCGGCGAAATTGTCGCGCTCTATGACACCATTCTGCGGGACTTCGGACGCGCGCTTGTGGCCCTTCAAGCCGGGGATATTGAAGCCCGGGTCTTCGAGCTCAACCATGCCATCGTCGTAATCGGCTACTTGCAATACGTCCTGGATCATGAGCGCGGCGCGGAACCCGCCAAACATCTTGCCCAGTTCTATTCCTTAACCCGCCAAATGATCGTGCAAGCCAACATCCGGGCTACGCCCGAACCCATTCAAGAACTGATTGAACTCTACAGCGGGGTTCGGCAGGCATGGCATCAGGCGGACCTGCAGACACGGGTTGAGCAGACACAACCGCCGGTGCCTGCTACGGACCGGACCGGTGATGCCGCGGCGCCCGGCGCGGCGAATCCTGCAAACGATGACGTCGAAACATCTCAGCTTCAATGGAGTGCCTGATGAATCAGTATAATCATGAACGCTTTCTTTCGGCTAACCAGGAACTCCGCGACTTCCTGCGCCGGGTGGAGAATCTGGTCCACGGAACCGGGACAATTACCGATGGCGATTTGAAGGCATTGTCGCGACGTCTCTCCAATCTCGCTCCCGAAATCGGAGACGCTGCCCACAGCGAGACACTCGACGCCGGACTGCGAAACGAAGTTGCGGAGTACGTCAAGAACCTTCGCGCGCTTCAAATTGCGCTTGAAAAAGTCCGCTGCATTATGCTGGCTCGCAAGATTCAGTTGGAAAGCGCGAAACGTCACCTGGTCGGTTTGCAGGGATGGGTCAACGCCTACAGCCAAACCACTTGACCGCGAATCCCGAAACGCAGAATCCCGCACAACGCCGTCAAACCCGGATAGCCGCAGTCTGCCCTCAGCCTTGGAATGAGCATTCCCGTTTGCCGGTCGCGGCGGGGGTATCAATTACTTCAGATAATTCAACAAATTCAAAGTGGTCAGAATCTGGTTCGTCGCGCTGAGAATCGCGTTGGTCGCGGTGTTCGCCTGTTCCAGATTTGTGATTGACGTCGCCAGGTCTGCCCCGACAAGTGAGTTGGCTTGTGTCGCAAGCTGGAGTTTATCGCTATTGAGGTAGGTCTGTGAGGATTGCAATTGTTGCAGTGTGTTCCCATAGAAGACGCGTTGCGTGGTCAGTTGAGTGAAAGCTTTATCCAGGTTCGTATTGGCCGCGGGGAGCCCGGAATTATTCTGAAGAGCAGTGATCAGTCCGTTGAGCGCGCCCAGTAAGTCTCCCGAGGGATTCGTGAAGATCTGGCTTCCCGGCAGATTGATCGGGATGGTCTGCCCCGACGTAATTTCGATCGAGTTCACATCGGTGTTCCCGTTGTACTTCACACCGTCCGGTTGCGTGGCGTCCAGCACGAACGGTTGCGTGGACGTTGCCGTCCCGGAAAAGACATAATTTCCCTGATAGGTCTGGTTCGCAAGCCCCAACACCTGATCCCGAATTCCCGTGAGTTGCAGCGCGACGGCCTGCCGGTTCGAATCCGAAAGAGTTCCGTTGGCGCCTTCGACCCCCAGTGAAATAGCCTGCGTCACGGCTTGCACCACCGAGCTCAGCGTGGAGTCGATCGTCTGCCCCTGCGACTGCAGAGCGCTGATGTTCTTCAGGAATTGATCGTCCTGATTATTCTGCACGTGAATCAGGACGTCCTGGGACGCCGCCGCGGGATTGTCGGAAAGTTGGTTGACCACCTGGCCCGTGGAGATTTGCTGCAACGCCGTATTTTGCGCCAGCCGGTTCGAAGCGATCGCCGCCAGCAAATCGGGAGCCGGGTCGGGATTGATACGTACGCTCATTTTGGCCTCACCCCGTGGTCATATTGATCGTGGTCGTCAAGAGATGATTGACCACATTCACGACGTTCGCCGAGGCTTCGTAGGCACTCTGGTAGCGAATCAGGTTCACGGCTTCCTCATCGAGCGAAACGGCTGAGATCGCGCCGCGCTGGTCCGCCAGTTGTTTCTGCACCAGTCCCACGGCCGTCTGTTCGGATTGCGCCTGGGAAACCTGATTGCCAATCTGGAATACCAGATTCGAGTAATAATCGTAGGGGGTTTGCCCACTGACGATTTTCTGTGTCTGCAAATTCGCGAGCGCCTCCGCGTTCCCATTGCTTCCGACGCTGCCGTCGGAACTTGCGGCCACCAGGTTGGGATCGCTAATGGCCACGGCAATGGAAGAAGCAGCGCCGCTTACGCTGGCCGGTTGGGTGAAAAAATTCACCCCGGCGTTTCCGTTGGCGTCAAATCCGGCGCGGCTCTGTGTGTTGAAAGAGGTTTCCAGATTGTAGGCCAAAGTGTCGAGCTGGTTGAGGACGCCGGGAATGGCCTGGTCGCGCGCTTGAAGCAGGCCGCCTAAGCTCCCGCCCGTAATGCTCGAGGCGATGTCCACGGCGTTAGAAAAGACATCGTGATATGTGTTGTTTGGATTGACCTTCGTCGACAAGGCAAAACTTTGCCCGGAATCGACCAGAGGAGTCCCGCCCGTGGTGGCGATCGTCAAGCTGCCGTTCCCCGCGCTCGTTTCCGAAATGTCGATCAGCCCGGAAAGTTGGCGCACGAGTTGCGTCCTCTGATCCAGAAACGCGCCGGCGTCCTGTCCCACGCTCTCGAGGCCGCTGATCTGCACATTGAGAGAGGCAATTTGCTGCGAGAGTTGGTTCACCTGACTTACGGATTGAACCACCGATAAATCGGTGTTCCCTTGAAGAGATTGCAGATTCGAGGAATCTTGCCGAATGGCGGAGGCGAGGTTTTGCCCCGCGGTCAATACGCCTTGCCGATACGACACGTTACTCGGCTGGGTCGCCAGCTGCGTCAAACTGTTGAAGAAAGCTGTCAGCAGACTTTGCAGTCCCGATCCTGCTGTCTCATTAAAAAGAGACTGCACTTGGTTCATGGGTCCGAGAAAGGAATTCAGCTGGCTTGCCGACTGGTTTTCCTGATCGAGCCTCTGCTCCAGCAGGCCGTCACGCACGCTGGTCGTCTGTCCCAGGCTCACGCCCGTTCCAAACAATAAGTTTCCGACCTCCACGGGCGCATTTTCCAGCAGATTGACCTGCTCGCGTGAATATCCAGCCGTGTTGACGTTGGCGATGTTGTTGCTCGTGACTTCGACCGCACCCCGGCTGACCTCCATCCCGCCGAGCGCAATTCCCAGAGCTCCGGAAAGGCTACCCATGATCTCAGCCCTTCTCCACTGTCGCCGGCGCAGGCAAAATATTTTCGGCCGGACGCGCATACGTGATCGCATAACTTCCCACAAAATTCATGAGAATGTTGATCGTCCTTCGAGAGCGGCGCAAATAGGCCGCATGAATCTGATTCAGCCGCCCGACCTCCGCCTGCGCCTTCCCGATTTCTTGCATCACGCTGGTCAGCCGTGATGTCCACCCGGCATTTTCCGGGTTGCTCGCCGGACCATGATTTTCCACTCCAATTCGCAGAGCGCACGTTTGCTGCAGCGCAAGGATCGCGGGTTGGAGCCGTTGAATCTGCCGGCACAATTCTTCTTGCTCCGCAATTCGCCGGTACATTCCCTCCAGATCGAGCGCCACAAATTCCTTGCGGCAATCCACGAACTCCTGCGCCAGCAGGCGCAACAGAGAAAGCAGTCGTTCCAGCAACGCCAGGTAGGTTTCCAGTTCAGGGTTCACGGGCTACGCCATTTCGTCCAGTTGGTGTTTGTCTTCCTCGTCCGGGGCGCTGATTTCCGGGGAGTGAGGCGGGGCGGGCTTCCCTACGGCAGCCGCTTTTGCGCGCGGCTTCTGGGCTGGATTGTCCGGAGGCCCGGAATGCGGGTCGGAAATCGATTCGATGCGAGGAGGTAGAATCTCCGCCATGGACACTTACTCCGCGATCGTTACGCCAGCTCGCTGATTCCGAACGATTGAGAGGCAAGGGCCTCCGCCACTTGTCCGCTGCCTGGGAGGTACTTTCCCGCCGCAATCGCGGACCTGAGCGAATTGACTTCTCCCTGGCGGATATCCGGAATCTGGTCCAGCTGCAAGGCGAGTTGCCGCACGGTAGCCTGGCCGGAAGAAAGCTGCACCGTGTCGTTTGGCTCGTTCCCAGCGGACTTCGGTGTGCTCCTGATTTGTTCGGGCTGGGATTCATTGACCCGGCCAGTCCCGGAACTTCCGCTTGCTGGATTTTGTGGATCAATTCTCATCTCTTCTTTCCTCCTGCCGAGGCTCCCTGCATTCCTGCTCGGGAATCCTATCGGCCGCGAATAAGAGGACTTTAACTTTCCCCTGCACCTTCAGCCTATGCCTCTAACATCGGCATTTTAACTCGCGACTTTATCAGCAAGCCTCCTGCCAGACGAGATAGGCCACTTATAGGCCCCTAATTTCAAGGCACTTAACTCATCTTCCCGAAGCCGTGGCCTGGCCGCCTCCAGGCAGCGTCGGCTCTAAGTGCTTTAATATCAGAATTTTAATCCCAAGACCCCCGGAATCCCCCACGGCTATGGCCATGGCTT
>DATHPN010000003.1:0-13827 GCA_035483715.1 Candidatus Acidiferrum sp. | reverse complement strand
TCTCGGCATGGACATCCAATCCCACAAACTTTATTCTCTTCATCGACCGGCTCCTTTCGCTTGTGGCTCTGTACTGCTTGTCTTCCGATTCGCAGCATAACCCACGCCTGCGAATCGAGTCGGTCATTCCATTCTGACTATTCAGGAAATAGTGGGCCGCAGCTTTTTGTCGCGCCGGATATGCCGCCTATCCTGTGCGCCACAATTCGGACAGCTGTCCTTCCGGGCTATCAAGCTCCTCGATTCTCATGAATCCCACGAGAGCCGCGCACTGAGTTGTGGCGCCGGCGTCTCGCCGGCGATTTTCGCACCCTCTCCAAAGTGCACAATCGCCGGCGAGACGCCGGCGCCACGAAAAGCTGAGCACCATGTTGCAACGCCGGGTTGTCTTCTACGAAATCTAATCGTGGCAGGAAATCGATGTCGGATATTACGCCTTGGCGTCTTGCGATGCGGTGGCCCACTTCCCTTGCGCTTTGACGATCAACTCGATCACTTCGCGGACCGCTCCCTCGCCGCCCGAACGGGAAGTGACGAAATGAGCGGCGCGCTTCACTTCCGGGACGGCGTTGGCCACGGCGGCCGCGAGTCCCACACGCAGCAACACGGGTAGATCCGGGAGATCGTCGCCCACGTAAGCGACCTCGCTTGCGCCTGCGCCCGTCGACTGCAAAATTTCTTCCAATGCGCCGAGTTTTGTGGCGCGGTGCTGGTACACAAACTCGATTTCGCATTCCCGCGCGCGCTGTGTGACGGCGCTGGATTCCCTGCCGGTAATAATCCCGGTGCGCAGCCCCGCGGCGCGCGCCAGCTTCAAGCCCGCTCCGTCATACGCGCTGAATCCTTTGATTTCGCTGGCCGTGCCGTCCCGGCGCGAAAGCAGCCAGATGCGGCCATCGGTCAGTACGCCGTCCACATCCATCAGCAATACGCGAATCTTTTTCGCGCGCGCGTTCAAAGATGGGTTAGATCCTTTTCCCGTTCGCTTTTTTGCCATTAGAAATAAACTGCATCTCTTTTTGTGTTGTCTTTCCGATTCTCCGGGCCCTCGGTTTTCTCTGTGTTCTCTGTGTTAAAGCTTTTCAGGTTTTGCGGCAAACCCTTTAACACAAAGAACCCAGAGAAAAGAGGAGAAACCCGAACCACTTAGAAAAGTTCCAGAGTCCAGAGATCGTGCAAGTGGATCACTCCGAGCGGCTTGCGCGAGGCATCCGCCACCACCAGGGATGTGATGTGCCGCTCTTCCATGATGCGCAGCGCGCTGCCGGCCAGTTCGCCCGGCGCCAGCGTCAGGGGCGCCTTGTTCAGGCATTCGCCGACCACCAGGTCGATCGTGGCCGCTCCTCGTTGCTGCATCAAGCGGCGCAAGTCGCCGTCGGTCAGAATTCCCGCCAGGCGGCCCTCGCCGTCCACGACTGTGGTCATGCCCAATCCCTTTTTACTGATTTCGTAGATGACGTCCGGCATTTTTGCGGTGACCGGGACGCGCGGCATGGCCTCTCCCGAGTGCATCAGATTTTCAACGCGCAAAAGTTTTTTGCCCAGGCGCCCGCCCGGGTGCAATGCGGCAAAATCGCCGGGGCTGAATCCGCGGCGGTCAAGGAGCGAAACGGCCAGCGCGTCGCCCATGGCCATGGCCGCCGTCGTCGAAGCCGTCGGCGCCAGGTTAAGTGAGCACGCTTCTTCCTTGACGCTGACATCGAGCGTGACATCGCTCGCAACGCCGATCGTGGATTTCGGATGGCCAGTGAGCGTGATCATGCGCAGGCCCAGCCGCTTAATCGTCTCCAGCAACGCCGCAATTTCCTCGGTTTCGCCGCCGTAACTCACCGCCAGCACCACGTCCTCGCGCATTAGCATGCCCAGATCGCCGTGAACCGCTTCCGCCGGATGCAGGAAAACCGAAGGCGTGCCGGTACTCGAAAATGTCGCGGCAATTTTCCGGCCGATCAATCCCGACTTCCCCATCCCGATGACCACCACGCGGCCCTTGCAGGCCAGCAAAAGATCCACGGCCCGCTCGAAACTGGCGTCCAGCCTGTGAAGCAACTCCGTGAGCGCCGCAGCCTCGATGCGCAGAACGCGTTTCGCCGTATCGAGACTCACTGCACGCTCCAGCCGCGGACCAGCGCGGCAATTTGTTTCAATTTTCCGAGCAGCGCGGGCAATTCCGCCAGCGGCAAGGCATTGGTTCCATCCGATAGAGCCTTCGCGGGGTTTTCGTGCACTTCTAGAAAAATGCCGTCCACGCCCACGGCCGCACCCGCGCGCGCCAGCGGCTCGATAAATTCGGGCTGGCCTCCGCTGGATTTTCCCTCTCCACCGGGAAGCTGCACGGAATGGGTCACGTCGAAAACCACGGGGCAGCCCGTCCTTCGCATGATCGGAAAGGAGCGCATATCAACGACCAGATTTTGATAGCCGAAGGAAGCGCCGCGTTCGGTGAGAATGATGCCCTCGTTGCCGGTCTTCGTCACTTTCTCAACCGCGTAGACCATTTCCCCGGGCGAGAGGAATTGCCCCTTTTTCAGGTTCACCACACGGCCCGTGTTTCCGGCGGCGACAAGTATGTCCGTCTGCCGCGAAAGAAACGCGGGAATCTGCAGGACATCGGCGACCTCGGCTACGGGCGCCGCCTGAGACGCTTCATGAATGTCCGTCAGAATGGGCACCCCGAAGCGCTCTTTGATTTTTTTCAAAATCCGCAATCCCTCCGCAAGCCCCGGGCCTCGGTAAGATTGCTCGGACGAGCGATTGGCCTTGTCATAGGAGGCCTTGAAAACGAACGGCACCTTGGCGCTGGCGGTGATTTCCGCCAGCCGCTCGGCCAGCATGAGCGCGTGGCCTTCGCTCTCAATGACGCACGGTCCCGCAATCAGCACAAGCGGCAGGTTGCCGCCGATGCCCACGCTTCCAACCGAAATTTCCCGCGCGCTTTGCATTCACAATTCCCAATGAATCTCGGGCGGATCATAGGGTATGCGGGACAGCCAAGTTTTGCAATGAAAGTGAAGCCGGGGGCAACTACTTATACGTTCTGGATGAAACTGACAGCTGCTCGCCCAAAGAACGGGCGTCCTCTACAAAACCCAATTCCATCGAAGCAGGACGGTTTTGTAGAGGCCTTTCCGTCCCGCGCATTTCGGGGCGGAAAGGGCAATTTCGCGGCAAATCTGGGCCTGCTCCGAAATCTGAGCTTACGGAAATTTCCGGCATTTGGTTCCGCAACCACCTGAATTCCCCGATGAGTGAGTTGCCGTGTACTCGCAATCAAGTTGTGTGATAAATTCCGCCACAAATGACAATTCCTTCCGATGATTTATCGCGGAGGTCTTTTCTGAAAGCCGCTCTGGCGGGAACCGCCGTTTCTTTGGCGAAAATTTCCGCGGCGGCGGAAACAAGCCTGAATCCTCAAAGGAAAAATCCAGTGAGCGGCAACCAAAGTAACGACCTCGCGCAGTTGAGCATCCGGGAAGCAGCCGATCTGATCCACAAGAAAAAAGTATCGCCCGTGGAATTGACCACGGCGTGCCTCGCGCGGATCAACCAATTCCAACCCGCCTTGAACGCTTTCATTACCATCACCGCCGAAACAGCCATGGCGCAAGCGCGCCAGGCCGAGACCGAAGTAATGCAAGGCAAATGGCGGGGCCCGCTTCACGGCGTCCCGATTGCTCTCAAAGATCTTTTTGATACAGCCGGCGTGAAGACAACTGCTGGCAGCGGCGTATTCAAAGACCGCATCCCGACGGAAGACGCCGAGGTGGTGCGCAGGCTCAAGGCTGCCGGCGCCGTGCTTCTGGGCAAGACCAACATGCACGAATTCGCGTTTGGAGGCACCTCGATCGTCAGCTACTTCGGCGCGGTGCACAACCCGTGGGAACCAGGCCATATCGCCGGTGGGTCCTCGGGCGGTTCGGCAGCGGCACTGGCCGCTGATCTGTGTTACGGGGCGCTCGGGTCAGACACGGCCGGCTCCGTTCGCCTGCCGGCATCCATTTGCGGCATCGTAGGCATTAAACCCACGTATGGACTCGTGAGCATTCGCGGCGTGATCCCTCTTTCCTGGTCGCTCGACCACGTTGGACCAATGGCCCGCACGGTGGCGGACACCGCTCTTTTGCTGCAAGTGATCGCGGGTTATGACGAGCAGGACACCACCAGCGAGAAGATGAATATTCCCGATTATGCCCAGGCACTCGGGACGAAAGTTTCTTCGCTGCGAGTTGGCGCGCCCCGCCAATTCTTTTTCGCCGACCTCAATCCGGAAGTTGACGCCGCAGTGAAAGAGGCTTTATCCGTTTTGGCGAAACTGACGGCCGGGATTCGTGATGTCACTTTGCCGGCCAACAATATGGAATCTCTGAGAGACGTTGTGAGGGCGGCCGAGGCCTACGCGTACCACCGCGAATTCGTCACCAAAACTCCGGAGCTCTACCAACCACTCACACTGAAACGCATTCAAGCCGGCGCCAACGTGACTACGCCCGCTTACATCCAAGGCCGCCGGGAGCTTGCGCAAGTCCGCCGTGAGGCCGGGAAATGGCTGGAGTCGGTGGACGCGCTGGTCACGCCAACGCTCCCAATTCCGCCAGCGGCAATTTCGGATCCTTACGCGGATGATATATTGCCGGAAGTTCGCAACACGTCGCCGTTCGACGTCAACGGCTGGCCGGCAATTTCTCTCCCGTGTGGTTTCACCAGCCAAGGCCTCCCAATCGGTTTGCAAATCGTAGGCCCCCATGGAGGCGAAGCAATTGTCATCCAGCTCGCCCACGCCTACGAGCAAGCCACCGAATGGCACAAACGCCGCCCGCAGCTGCCAGCGCGCACAGCGGCAAGGCTTTAGTAGCGCAGGCTTCAGCCTGTGGGTTTTGGTCCTTGCAAGTGCCAAACACCACAGGCTGAATCGTGTCTCACTAACCTCAGCCCAATGGATTGAGACTCCCTCTTGACACTGTTGCTTTGTACTCCTTGTAAAAGAGTGTGCGGCTGCCTCCCACCCTGGCGAATCCTTCCGATGATTTATCGCCAAGGCCTTTTCAGAAACCCACGCTGGCAGTAACCGCGATTTCTTTGGCGAGAGTTCCCGCAGTGACGGGAACGGACCCACACAGGAACCGGGATGATTACCACGCGAGAGCGCGCCGCGCGTGAGGCAAAAGATTCCGATGACGCCGAAGATATGCGCGGCCATCGACGAAATGGAGCCGCCTGCGCCTCGCCGCCACATCAGTCTGGAGATCAGAAACGGAATCGTCGGTAGATGCGGCAGAGAGAGCCCTAGCAGGCTGCGGAAAAAGTAGTTTATTTTGTCACTCCAAGCGAAGCGAGGAATCCCTCTTCGATTTGACCCATGAAAAGAAAGAGGGATTCCTCGCTTCGCTCAGAATGACAAAAGTCTGGATGGTTTTTTCCGCAGACCGCTAGGGTTCCGAGTTGCAAGAGTCCGGAAGTTTTCGAGTCGAAGACACGGCAGGCGATGTTGATGTGCGCGATGGCGTCGCCGTAGAGCGGAGTTTCGCCGCGCTTGTAATAGAACAGAAAAAACAGAGAGGCACGTGGCGAGCCAAGCTAGGAGCCGGACTTCGGAATCCCGGGGGGAAGGGTCGGGTTCAGCTTTTCGCAGCTTGGGTATGCAGGTGGTGGTTCAGCCGTACGTTTTAGCTCTTGGACACGGAAATTGCGGCTGGACTTCCAGAGCCTGCGCCGCGCCCATGTTGCTGGTGCGCGTGCGCCGCGCCCATGAACGCGTAGAAGAGCGGATGCGGCACCAGCGGCGTCGACTTGAATTCCGGATGGAACTGGCAGGCCAGAAACCAGGGATGGTCGGGGGCCTCGATGATTTCCACATATTTTCCATCGGGCGACCGGCCGGTGATGCGGAATCCGGCGTCGGTGAGCGTTTTTTCGTATTCGCAATTAAATTCGTAGCGGTGGCGGTGGCGCTCGCTGATTTCGGTGGTTCTGTAAGCGCGAAAGGCCGTGGAATCTTTTTCAATCTTGCAGGGCCACGCGCCGAGGCGCATGGTGCCGCCCATTTCGTCCACCCCAAGCAGTTCGCGCAGCTTGTAAATCACGCGATGCGGCGTTTGTGGATCGAACTCGGTGCTGTCCGCCCCGGCAAGGCCCACCACGTCGCGCGCGTATTCGATCGTTGCGCATTGCATGCCCAGGCAAATGCCGAAAAACGGAACCTTGTGCGTGCGGGCGTACTCGATGGCGTAAATCATTCCCTGAATACCGCGCTTGCCGAATCCGCCAGGGATCAGAATTCCGTCGGCGTGCCGCAAACGCAGCCCCGCCGTTTCGCGCGAATCCAGCTCCTCGGCTTCGACCCACTCGACAATGGCGCGGTCCTTGTGCGCCAGCCCGCCGTGGATCAACGCTTCACGCAAACTTTTGTAGGCGTCTTCCAGCTGCACGTACTTCCCCACCACGGCGATACGCACTTCGCCGTGCGGCTTGCGGATGCGGTCCAGCAACTCGAACCATGCGCTCAGATCGCGCTCCCGCGCCTGCAAATGCAACTGCTGGAGAATCTGATCGTCCAGCCCTTCGTCGGCCAGCGCCACCGGCACGGCATAAATCGTGTCCATATCCGGCATGGAAATAACGCGCGCTTCCGGCACGTTGCAGAACAGCGCGATTTTCTTTTTCAATTCCTGCGGCACGGTGCGGTCGCTGCGGCACAGCAGCAGATCGGGCTGAATTCCGATGGAGAGAAGTTCCTTCACCGAATGTTGCGTCGGCTTGGTCTTCAATTCACCGGCCGTGGGAATAAAAGGAACGAGCGTGACATGCACGTGCACAAAATTTTCCGGACCAAGTTCCAGGCGCATCTGCCGGACCGCTTCGAGAAACGGAAGCGATTCAATGTCTCCAACCGTTCCGCCGATTTCGATGATCACCACGTCGGTATCAACCGCAATTTTGCGGAACGCAGCTTTGATCTCATCGGTGACGTGCGGGATCACCTGCACAGTTTTGCCCAGGTAATCTCCGCGCCGTTCCTTCGTGAGGATCGCCTCGTAGATTCTTCCGGTCGTCCAGTTGTTCTCGCGAGTCAGTTTGGCGTGGGTGAAGCGCTCGTAGTGGCCCAGATCGAGATCGGTTTCGGCGCCGTCATCGGTGACGTACACTTCTCCGTGCTGATACGGGCTCATGGTGCCCGGATCCACGTTCAAGTAAGGATCGCATTTTTGGAGGGTGACTCGAAGACCGCGGCTCTCGAGGAGACAGCCAATCGACGCCGCTGCTACGCCCTTGCCAAGGGAGGATACAACACCACCGGTTACAAATATATACTTCGGCGCCATCCGCTCAGTTCCAGCCGCTCAAAAATTACGGGGACGCGGAACTGGGTTAAAACCTCCAGAAAGATGTCGGCGTACAACGCATTCTACGGGGAATGCGCGCGACTGTCAACGTGCGGCCGCACGGCACGCTCGCAGCGGAAAAAATCGCAGGGGCATCCGTAGCGGCGGATACCCCTGCTGCCGACAGCTTAGTCGTGATCGTGCCCAAACAGGTCGCGCATTACTTTGACGTCGTCATCGCATGCGTGATTCAAGCAGGGCAGACCGAACCCCGCCTCCATGGACTTAAGCAACGAAAAACTATTGTAATACCTGCTGCTTTGGATGCCTTCATCGCCCGGGTCACCATTGGTTTCGACTGTCAGGACGACAGTATTCTGATTCTGCGGTGGGAACAGCCCCTTGGGCGTGGTGCTGACGCCGCTGTAGTCGTTCTCATCCCACACGATGACGATGGCCGTACGGCCGTCGTGCCATACGGGTGAGTGCTCGATGGCTTTGACCAGCCGTTCGATCGTCGTGTCACCTTGCAGAATCAAGCCAGGATTCAAACCCTCCTGCGTGCCGGTGGTTAGACCGTTGCCATTCGGAACGCCGAAGTCGAAGGCACAGAATGCGTCGGCATTGCCTCTCCCATGCTGGTCATTGCATTGGTTCGGGGCAATGAAAGCCAGCGACGGGACATCGCCCTTCGCCAGATCGGAATACAATCCGCGCGGGCCGTCGAAGCCGACAATGCTATCCAAACTGTTGCCCCACTCTGTTCCTTCCTGGACGCTCTTGAAATAGGCAAAGGGATTATGCTTCACGGCGTACGCTTGAACGACGCTGGCCGAAGTCAGCGGCGCGAGGGCACTGAAATCGGTCAAGTTGCTCGCTGTGCCGTTGCTGTAGTTGACCAGGTCGGCGCCTGTAATCGGCAGGCTTTCCTGGTAGCTCTTCCAACTCAAACCGGCCCTCACGAGTTGATCACCGATGGTCTTGCCTTTCGTACGGGCCGCCGGTACCGCCTTCACGCCATCGATATCGGCGAGGTAGAGAAACTGCAAGCCGGTCTTCTCCGGCGAAATTTCGTTCCAGTTGTCAACGGCAGGCGTTGCCGCGTCCTCGCCCGTTCCGGCGATCGGGCAGACATTGCCGTTTTCGAACGGGACAGGCGCCACCACGGGTGGCGTTGCGCTGCTGCCGTTGTCATCGGCATTCACGACCCCGGTCGCAATGTTGGGGCTGCAGGTCTTGTTATGCCAATCGGGGGCATTGTCGCTGCGGATTCCGAAATTGGAGCCGCCGACGATTTCCAGGTAATTGGTCAAGCTAGGATGTCCCACGGCAAAATAGTTGGTCGCCAGATTGACTTTCTTGTTCGCGATCAGGCTATTCAAATACGGCTCGTTCGGGTTATTGATCACCTGCTGGTAACCATGGTTCTCCATCATAATCACGAAAACGTGGTCCAGATGTGGGATTCCCCTCGGAACATCGCCCTCATGGGCGAACATCGGGGCTGACAACAAGACTAACGAGAGCCCCAGGGCTGCGGCTTTCTTAAACATGGCATTAACCTTTCTTTCAAGGAAGCTGGGATTGCCGCCGCTCTGGGACGGAGAGGGCTGGCGCGACCGGCGGTACTCTGGAATCCGGGTATTGATGTCGAGTTACAGCCATGCAAATATTTAGTAAACGTGGCGACTATACAGGGTGCGGAAAAATTCCAAAGGTGTCATTCCCAGGGCGCGGTTTGCCCGAGGAATCTGCTTTTTTCTTGGAATTGGCGAAAGAGCGGATCCCTCGCTTCACTCGGGATGACATTAAACTACTTTTTCCGCAGCGGCCATAAACGAAGGGATTTTCCAATTCCTTTTCGTCCGCGTCTCGCGACAAGGATTTTCAACTACCGCGGAATGGTTTAGAATCTCCCTTTATTTTCGGGCGCTCCATCGATTTTGCGCGCTGCGAATCGAGTTTGAAGATCTACGGGAAGTGCAAATTTCTCTTGACTTTATCGGGGGGCAACGGTCTATTGTCACCTTCCGCTTTTCTGCAGGCGACACAATGATGCGAGGCCGCATCTATGCCTCGCGGGGAATGAGATTCTGTCCAGTTTCCTTTACAGATTGCAACCACGTGCGTTGCAAGTGTGCTGGTGCAGGGATTCGGCGGTGTGGGAAAACACGGTCTCAGCGGCCGGAGAAATACCGGCAGGTGTGAGGCTTCCTCTAACGGTAAACGGGAGCGTCTTTTCGGTGCAAGGATTTCGAGGTGTGCTCCATCGAGCAGGCGCGCCCTTTAGATGCTGTCCTGCGTATGCAGGGGAGTTCGCCGGGATGAAGGGGACCGTATCTTCCCCGGGAAATCAGCGTGGTGCGGGCGGGGGGAGTTCTAGTGTTTGAGCCAAATTCTCGTTTGGGGCGTGGCCAGGTGCGTTGGGAACGTCTTCTTTTCTTTTTTGTGCTAATTGCCGTACCCGCGTTCCTGAGTTCCTGCGGCAGCAGCGCCACCACGACCACAACTCCGACCATCACAGTTTCGTGCACCCCCACCGATGTAACCGTGCTGGGGACTTCTCAATGCACGGCGACCGTTTTAAACCTGAGCAGCACGCTGGTGAACTGGTCGGTCAGCGGAACCGGCAATGGGTCGATCAGCAGCGGCGGTTTGTACACGGCGCCGGCGACTGTGCCGACCAACAACGTCGTTACGATCACTGCAGTTTCCCAAGTGCAATCCACCCTGACCGCAACGGAGAGCCTGACCCTCGAGAAGGCCGTGGCGATCACCACCGTCACCTGTAACGATTCCCAGGGTAATCAGGCGTCAACCGTTTCCTCCGGCAACCAGCTGGATTGCACGGCTACGGCTTCCACCGGCGCAATCGTTCCTGTCAACTGGAGCGTCGCCAACACGAACAATCCTGCCGTGATTTTAAATTCTGGAAGTATCTCCTCGCAAGGCGTGTACACCGCGCCGCTGGTCCCGCCGCAGGGACAGTCCGTCACCATCACCGCCACCTCGCAGGCGCTGGCGACGGAAACCATGAGCGTTATGGTTACCGTGAATTTCGGAAATAAAGTCCTGAGCGGGCCATACGTTTTCTCCACGAGTGGACGGCTGACGAACTTGTCGAAAGCGTTTTGGGCTCGCGCGGGAAGTTTTTCAGCAGGCGGCGGCTCCCTCACCGGTTTCGAGGATACCAATCAGGGTGGAGCGCCCAACATCGTCACCACACAACGCGCCTTCACCGGATCCTATTCGATCGGTCCGGACGGCCGCGGCACCATGCAATTCTGCGAGAATGGCAGTCCGGCTTGTCCCCTGGGGTCGCCCTCGGCAACCGCTTATTTCCGTATCGTGGTTATTTCTCCCCAACAGGCGCAAATTATCGAATTCAGTTCTCCGACCTCAGCATCCGCACTAACCACCGCCGGGGGTGAGATCCTGTCGCAGGCCCAGTTGGTTTCTCCCAACAATGCAAATTTGTCCGGCACTTACTCATTCAATTTTGCAGGGGTCTCGACCGCCGCAACGGAAGAGTCTGCCATCGGCGAATTTGCCGCCAATGGATTCGGGACGATCGGCCAGGGCAGCGCCACATCGCCCGGCGAGGTGGAGATCAATGCGGGCGGTCCAGTTCCTCTCGCCACCACGCCGTATACGATCAGTTCGAACGGCCGCGGCACGGTGGCATTGAACGGGCTCAATTTCAGTTTTTATCCCGTTTCAGCCAGCCGGGTAATATTCATTGAAATTGATGCGGCTGCTTTGGCGACTCCCACCACGCCGGCATCGATATTGGTCGGCGACGCGTACAAGCAGCAAACCAGCCTGACTTGCGGCTGGGGGCTGAACGCACTGAATGGCTCAATCGCGTTTGAGACCTCTGGACTGGATAGCCGATCGGGTCCCCCGGGAGTCGTGATCGCGGACGTGGGTGCCTTCTCTGCGTCGAACAACGGGACCACCGGCGCCGTCAGCGCCGGGTCGGTGGACGAAAATAGCGGCGGCACAGTGTCATCGACGCTCGGTACTCTGACTGGCACGTACTCACTAGATTCCTGCGGAAGGGGCACACTGGGGATTGGCAGCAATACCTATGTTTTTTACATCATTTCGCCATCCGATGCCGTGCTCCAGGAAACCACCTCCGGGGTCATCGCTCATGGCTTGCTCCTGCCGTCAGTGGACGGGCCGTTTGCGAATAGTACTTTGGCCGGCAGCTACGCATTCAGACTCGGCGGCACCAACGCGGCCGGAACGGCAGGCAATCGGGAAGATTTTCTCGGGCAGTTGACCTCTGACGGGAAAGGAAATGTGACGGGGGGGTCGCTCGATCTCAATGATTTCGGCGTGACGCAAACGGGCTGCGTTCCGCTCACCACGAATTGCATTGCTATCGCGAACGGAACCTATCTCCCTACTCCTCTCCCACCACCTTTGGTAAGTCTGCGAGCGACAATGACTCTTCCCCTGAGTACAACGCCGGCTACGAATCGGAAATTGGTGCTGTACATGGTGAATCCGACACTGTTTTTCGCTCTGGACACGGATACGACGGGCACCGCGATTGGAGCAATCTTCAATCAGTTTTGAGCCAGAGTGCCCGCCCCGGCTGCTGGGATGAAGTCCAAATTCGCGAAGCGCGTTGCTCATAACAAGGTTGCGTGCTTGCAAGCTTGACTCGAAAAATAAATGCCGGGCCGGAAAGTGTGGCCCACGAGAGTTCAGTTATAATTTTATTTTTTGCGGATCAGGGTTGAGGCGGAATCGTATGCGTTACAAATCTCGGTCAGCGATAAGAGAGGCGCAGTGAAACGCCTCCTATTTTTTGCTTTGCCCGTTGCCCTCTTCTGCCTGACTTCCTGCGGATATAATGCGCCAAGCACCGCGGTGACGTGCACGACCTCGACTTCGACCAGCTCCTCGACTACTTCCACTTCCACCTGCACCGATCCGGCCACGAATATCAGCGTCACAATTTCCCCTGCAACGGCCTCCGTGAACGTGGCCACCAGCCAGTTGTTTCAGGACGCCATCCAGGGAGGGACCAATTCTGTTCCCATCTGGCAGGTGAACGGCATGACCGGTGGAAGCCCTACGATCGGGACAATCGATTCAAACGGGGTTTACCATGCCCCTACGATTGTTCCCAGCCCCAACACCGTGAGCGTAACTGTCGTTTCCTTTGAAGATCAAAAAGTTTCCGCCACTTCCACGGTCACTATCACGCCTGCTCCGATCGTGGCGATTACTTCCCCTTCCGCCCCCGTGACAGTAACTTCAGGCACGGCGAACACCGTGAATTTCAGCGCGACCGAAACCGGGGGCACGACCAATACGATTCTTTGGTATGTGGGGCCGGTGGGCGGACTGGGAGTTTTGGGCGGGAATGCGACGCTTGGCACGATCAGCGCGAGTGGCGTTTACAGCCCGCCGCTTACGCCGCCCATCGGTCAGACCGTCACCGTTACGGCCGCAGCACAGGATTCTCCAAATTCGACTGCGACCCTGAATGTCACAATTTCCGGCTATTCCACTTCTTCCTTCCAGGGCCAATTTACTTTTTCGATTTCGGGAACGAACTCATTGGGCCACTTTTTCAGGGCCGGCAGCTTTGCGGCGGACGGCGCCGGAAATCTGGGCAGCGTGTTGGAGGACATCAACTCCAGTTCCGGCGTGACCACTTCGCCGATCACCACCGCCGGCACCTACAAGGTAAGCGCGGACGGCCGTGGGTCCCTGAAATTCAGCGACGGGCTCACGCCCGCAAATTTCCAATTTGTCCTGGTGAGTGGCACGCAATTGGATTTCATCGGTTTCGACGCCAGCGGGACGGCGACAGGGCAGGCCGATGCGCAAAACGCTTCTACGTTCTCAGGAGCCCCACTTTCGGCGTTGAGCGGCGCGTACGTCTTTGACTTTGCCGGAGTGCACGGATCGAATGGACTTTCGCAGGTCGGCGAATTCAGCGCGGATGGCGTGGGAAATATTACGGGCGGGTCCATCGACATCGACGATGGAGGAACGCTCAGCCAATTTCAAATCTTTGGAACCAAGACCTCGTGCATTCCGTCGCCGCTTCCCCCGCTCTCCTCGTACACGATCGGCTCGAACGGGCGCGGCACTTTGACGCTCCAGACCCTGAACGCCTCGTGCGCCGCCGGCCCGATCTTCACGCTAACTTTTTATGTCACCACCCGTGGAGGCGCGAAATTTGTGGGCGCCGACACCGTGCTGCAGGTCGGGGGATTCACCTCGCAGCAGGCTCCCAATGCCGCGCTTGACGTCAGCGCCCTCAACGGCAATTTCGCATTCCTTCTGGCCGGATCGGGGCTGGGCGGAACGATAGCAACGGCGGGCAATTTTTCGGCCAATGGAACCGGCTGCCTCACTGCCAACACCGGAATTACGGACGAAAATATCAGCGGCGTAGTGACCCTGGCCCTCCCCTTCTTGCCGTTGCCTTTGTCGGATCCGGCATGCCCCGGCGACGCCGGGAAATATACGGTTTCTT
>DATHPN010000002.1:0-7903 GCA_035483715.1 Candidatus Acidiferrum sp. | reverse complement strand
CCAGGGCTTGGTTTTCAGACCGCGCTCTACTGCCTTTTTTGCCAGCAGCCCGGCGCCCAGCATCAGTGAAGGGTTCGAAGTGTTCGTGCAGCTGGTAATCGCTGCAATGACGACCGAGCCGTCGGCCAGGTCGAATTTGTCCCCATTATTTTGTACGCTGACGTGCTTTGGCTGCGCGTCCAGCGTCTTTTCGAACGATGCCTTCGCTTGCGTCAGCGGCACGCTGTCTTGCGGGCGCTTGGGTCCCGCCATCGTCGGGACCACGCTAGCGAGGTCGAGCTCGAGCCGGTCGGAGAAAATCGGATCGGGTGTTTGATCCGTTCGGAACAAGCCTTGGTCTTTCGTGTAGGCTTCGACGAGGCGAACCCGCTGTTCATCGCGCGCGGTGAAGCGCAGATACGCGAGCGTTTCGCTGTCCACCGGGAAAAAGCCCATCGTCGCGCCGTATTCCGGAGCCATGTTGGCGATCGTCGCGCGGTCGGGAAGTGTAAGACTGGAAAGTCCCGTACCGTAAAATTCCACGAATTTTCCGACCACGCCTTTCTTGCGCAACATCTGCGTGACGGTGAGCACCAGATCGGTCGCCGTCGCGCCTTCTGGCAGACGCCCATGCAATTTGAAGCCGACCACGGCCGGAATCAGCATCGAAAGCGGTTGGCCGAGCATCGCCGCTTCCGCTTCGATTCCGCCGACGCCCCAGCCGAACACGCCGAGTCCGTTGACCATGGTTGTGTGCGAATCCGTGCCCACCAGCGAATCCGGAAACGCCAACCGCGCGCCTTCGTGCTCCTGGCTGAAAACAACGCGCGCCAGATATTCCAGATTCACCTGGTGGCAAATGCCTGTGTCCGGCGGTACCACTTTGAAATTCTGAAAGCCCTACTGGCCCCAGCGCAAGAACGCATAGCGTTCGATATTCCGCTGCATTTCCAAGTCGGCATTGAACGCGAACGCGCCCTCGACTCCGAATTTATCCACTTGCACGGAGTGGTCAATTACCAGTTCCGCCGGAAGCAGCGGATTGATTTTTTTGGGATTGCCGCCGAGGTGCCGCATGGCCTCGCGCATGGCCGCCAGATCCACCACCGCCGGGACTCCGGTGAAGTCCTGCAGCAATACGCGCGCCGGCATGAAGGAGATTTCTTTTTCAGTCGCGCCCGCGGCGCTGGAAGGGTCCCAACCCGCCAAGGCATGAATGTCGTCGGAAAATACGAACTGGCCGTCCTCGTGCCGCAGCAAATTTTCCAGCAGGACTTTCAGCGAAAAAGGAAGCCGCGAAATCTTGCCGATTCCGGCGCGTTCCAGCACGCGCAACCGGTAAATTTCGTAGGAATCATTCCCAGCGCGCAGCGGCGATCGAGTGCCAAATGAATTTTTCTTTGCGGAACTCATGCGGGGATTAATTCTCCTCTCTTCAGAACTACCCATTTTAGCGCACTACGGTCCCGGCTCTGCCGCGATTTTCGCGCCGGACGGCGGTAATGTGCGCGTGCGCTGAAGCCGTGTTTCGGAAGGGAACTGCGTTCGATTCCTCTTAATGTTTGGGAGGTACGTAGCTGTCCGGCAGTTTTGCGCCTTCGCCGAAGAAATAAGTCTCCATCTGCTCTTCCATCACCTGCTGCGATTTCGGGTCCAGCGGATTCAGGCGGAACTCATTCATAAGCATCTTGGAATGTTCCACCCACAGCTTCCAGGCTTCCTTGGAGACGTTGTCGTAAATTCGCTTGCCGATCTCGCCTTTCCAAGGAATGCGATCCAGTCCCGGCATTTCTCGGCCGAATTTTACGCACTTCACGATATGCGGAGTTTGCGGCGCCGCTTGTGCGGAAGCGGCTGCCCCCGGATTTCCTGAATTTTTCTCGTCGGCCATGGACGTCTCCTTGCAGGCTGTGCTGCAATTCAAGATACTGCATCGGCGGCCGAAATTCCAGTTGGGCAGGCTAGGCAGGGTACGAACCCCGGGCGATGCCGATGTCCTGTAGCGGGGCATCCGCAGAGTTGTGATAGGCTCTTGTGGAAGGGCTCTTGTTTTAATAAAACATGCGTGTGCGTCCGGCCGGTCGTCGCCGGGCCACCAGGAAAGTCATCATGAACACGAAAGCAATCGTCGCTTCCGAGACTAGACCTGCAGGCAACTTCTACTGCGAAGCGCCTTCCGATCCCTGCGCGATCGTGATGTTCGGGGCGTCCGGCGATCTGGCGCGCCGCAAACTCCTGCCCGCGCTCTACGATCTTTCATTCCATGCTTGTCTGGGGCCGCGTTTTCGACTGCTGGGTTTCGCGCGCACGGAAATGACCGACGGCGATTTCACCCGGAAGGCCGGCGAATTCCTGCCCACAGGCAATCAAGAAGGCGCCGACGACGCCAAGAAGGCGGAATTCCTGAAATTTCTGCGGTATTTTTCGGGGAACTACGACGATCCCGAAGCGTTCCGTCGCCTGGCGCAGCGCCTGGACGAACTCGATAGCGAAGGCCAGCTCGGTGGGAATCGCCTTTTCTATCTGGCCACGCCTCCGGAAGTTTATTTGCACGTCATCGAACAGCTCAAGAAGGCCAGGCTCAACAAACCGAAGAGCGAAAAATCCTGGGTGCGCATCATCATCGAAAAACCGTTTGGAAACGATCTGGCATCGGCGAAAGATTTGAATAAGAAAGTGCTCGAAACGTTCGACGAATCCCAGGTGTACCGCATTGACCACTATCTAGGCAAAGAAACCGTGCAGAACATGTTGGTCTTCCGCTTCGGCAACGGCATCTTCGAGCCGCTGTGGAATCGCAATTACATTGATAGCGTCCAGATCACCGCCGCTGAATCGCTGGGCGTCGAACGCCGCGCCGCGTTTTATGAGTCCGCCGGCGCACTGCGCGATATGATTCAGAGCCATGTGCTGCAGCTCACGTCACTGACCGCCATGGAAGCGCCGGCAACTTTCGACGCCACCTCCGTGCGCAATGAAAAGATTAAAGTTTTGCAATCCATCCGGCCGTTCACCAAGGAATCGGTTTGGAAATCCGTCGTTCGCGGCCAGTACGGCCCCGGTCAGGTGGACGGTAAGCCGGTTCCTGGATATCGCCAAGAGCCCGGAGTGAAGCCGGATTCCGCGACGGATACATTTGTGGCATTGAAGTTGCACGTGGATAACTGGCGCTGGAGCGGCGTGCCGTTCTACCTGCGTACCGGCAAACGACTGGCGCGGCCGCTGACCGAAGTGGCGATCCAGTTCAAGAGCGCGCCGCACATGGTGTTTCGCGGCGAAAACAACGAAACCAATTCGCTGGTTCTGAATATTCAGCCCGACGAGGGTATTTCACTTTCCTTTGGCGCAAAATCGCCGGGAGCGCAAATGCGCATCCAGCCGGTGACCATGGATTTCAAATATACGGAAGCGTTCGGCGGCGGCTCGCGCCCTGCATACGCCACCCTCATTAATGATTGCATCCGCGGCGATGCCACTCTGTTTGATCGCGCAGATAGCGTCGAAGCTGCATGGACATTGGTGGACCCAATCCTGGAAGCATGGAAGTATGCCTCGCCGCCGCCTTTCCCGAATTACCCAGCCGGTAGCGACGGCCCACGCGCGGTGGATGATTTGGCGGCTTCCGAAGGCCGGCATTGGCGCCCGTTATAGGCAGGCCGCGTGTTCATGCACTCCACCCTCGATTTTCAAGTTCGGAGGCCTAAATGATTTTGGCGGGCGACCTGGGAGGGACCAAGGCCAATCTGGGTCTCTTCGATATCAAGGCGGGGAAACTGGTCCGCGTCGCCGACCGGCGTTATGCCACGCAGCAACATTCCGGACTGGAAGAAATCGCCAGCGATTTTCTGAATGGAGCAGGGGCGAAAATCACGGCGGCGTCTTTCGGAATTGCCGGCCCGGTCGTCAACAATCGCGTGCAGGCGACGAATTTTCCCTGGGTGGTGGATGGCGCGAGCGTCGCCTCGCACCTGCATCTGAATCACGTGCGCCTGGTGAATGACGTTGAAGCGGCGGCGTACGGTATCGGCGTGCTGGAACCTGGCGAGCTCGAAACGCTGCACGCCGGGGTGCCTTCGCCACGCTCCACGCAAATCGTGATCGCGGCGGGCACGGGTCTTGGCGAAGGCATCCTGTTCTGGGATGGCCACCGGCACGTTCCCATGGCCACCGAAGCTGGCCACGCCGATTTTGCTCCGAACACCCTGCAGCAAGCGGACCTATGGAAGTTGCTGAATACGCGCCAGGAATGCGTCAGCGTCGAGACGATTTTGTCCGGCGGCGGGTTTCAGCGCGTGCATGAATTCCTGAATCCAGACGTGCGGCATCCGGGGTTCGATGATGACGGCGAGGATCCCGCACCGGAAATCACGCGCCGCGGATTGAGCGGCGAGTGCCCGGTATGTGCCGCGACGCTTGATCTGTGGGTGGAAATCTACGGTTCGGAAGCGGGAAATCTGGCGCTGCGTACGATGGCGCGCGGCGGAATCTATATCGCCGGTGGAATAGCCCTGAAAGTTCTGCCAAAGCTGAAAAACGGAAAGTTCGTCGCCGCCGTGAAGCACAAAGAAAAACTCGAATCCTTCCTCGTGCAAATTCCCATCCACGTCGTGTTGAACGAGGAATGCCCCCTGCTTGGCGCCGCCTCTGTGGCCTGGAAAAATCTTTAGCCGATCACAGCCTGTCGGGTTCGATTCAACTGCAACTCCGAAATCCCCCCGTGCGAACACCCACAGTGGCTCAAACTCCGCACTCGGCACACAAGAGCGGCAGTTCTTCGCCCCCAGACAGGTCTAGCTCACGCCGCGCTTACTCGAAACTTCCGGTCACACCCTGGAATCCGTGGCTGGCCTGTTTGAGTAGCCACTTCGCCACGCGCGCTGCGTCGTAGCAGTACGCCACGTTATAGCCCAGCGTCGAGAAGCAGTGCGGCTCGCAACCCTGCTTCATTTCGTGAAGTTGCTTCAGATCGAATTTCTGCTTTTCCACCGTGCCCCAATCGTATCCCGCGTTGTACATCGGAAAACACGGCGCCAGAGTGCCGTCGGTGCGGATGATCAGCCAGTTCTGGCCGGCGCGGCAGCCCCAGTGTTCTCCGACTCCGCGCATAAATCCCTTCATATTCTGCAAGCGCGTAACGGAGTCCACCATCTTGTAGCCCTGGCGCTGCTTGTCAATTAGCCAATCGAGCAAATCATCCACCATCGGAAAATCCTCGGGGCGAATGTAAGTGTCGTTGGCATCGAGATGCTTGAAGTGCGGCTGCTCCATCATGGGCGCTTCGTTGATGTGAAAAGTGAGGGAGATGCCGTTGTCGTGAGCGACCTCCACCAACTGCTTCACATCTTCGATATTCGTGCGGCAGATATTCGTATTGAAAAAGACGGTGTAGCCGTAACGATACTGGCGCCGCACCAGGTAATCGAAGTAGGAACTCACATGTTCGAAGGCCTTCGGCAGGCCGGGTTTCTCCTTGATTGTATCCACGGCGAAATTGATGGTGGCGATGCCCGCGTCGGTGAGGCGGTCGATCACATCAGGGCGCAGCAAACGAGCGTTCGTGGCGAGATAAACCCAGAAATCTTTTTTCGCGGCGTAGTAAACGACCTTGTGCACAAAATCAGGGCGCACCAGCGGCTCGCCGCCCGTGGGCGCGAGCACGCGGCAAGGTGTGGAATGCAGCCAGTCTATCGCGCGGCGGGCGGTGTCTTCAGTCATGCCCTTGATGCGATTGTCGTAGGACCAACAGTAGTGACAATCGAGGTTGCATTTCCACTCGGTGAAAAGATAAGCGATGATCGGCTGAAAATCTCCGGGCAGCACGCGCGATTTGAAATACGGCACCATCCAGCCGCGCATGTT
This sequence comes from Candidatus Acidiferrum sp., assembly GCA_035483715.1. Classification (GTDB taxonomy): domain Bacteria; phylum Acidobacteriota; class Terriglobia; order Acidiferrales; family UBA7541; genus Palsa-360. The sequence goes on along the minus strand of DATHPN010000002.1, from coordinate 2,065 downwards.
TTTGAAAATACGAGAAGCCGGCCAGTGGCGACTGCCAGTCTGCAAAACCTGGTCGTGCGCGGCGATGTCCTCGGCGTCCAAATCATGAAAAAGTTCGGGTTGCGACGGGAAAACCGGCGAGGGCAAAGTCTTTTTTTCCTTCGATGAATCCGGCGCTGGTTTCTCGGGGGATTCCTGCAGCAGTTTGTGCAGCGGCACATCCAGACGGAAGGGATAAGATGGGACAGTGGGAAGCGGCTGGTGATGATCGGACATGATGTCCTCCTTGAACGTTGAGATTTGGTCCGGCTGTCGCGCCCGGCAGCCTCGCTGTCCAATGTTCCGGTAGTATGCCCCTCGCGACGTCCGCGCGTTTGTACGCCAGCGAACACTTCTTCTAGGCAAGGCCCCCCGGCCCTGGAACTTTTGCATTCGATTCACCAACCCGTCAAATGGTTACAGGTTCTATAACAAAAAATTGCACTTACCGGGCCGACGCAATTAATAAAGATACGCGGGGCGTGATACTTTTCTTACCCCAAGTGCATCTACACTCGGATAGACTGGTCAATCCTGGGTGGAGGGAATCGGACCGTGCTTTCCGGGCGAATGCCGGTGTTTATCGTTATTTGCTGGATGCTTTCGACGGGCCCCCTGGCCGCGCGATCCACCGCGCAAGAGATAACGCCGCTACCGTCCGCTCAGGCAGACCTCTTTTCCAAGGTAACGCTAACGCCCGGCCCGCTTGCTCACCAAAAGCATGAGCAGGAAAAAACGAACTCAACGCAGACGGCGCCTCAACAACAGCAAGCCCCGCAACAGCAAGCCCTGCAACAGCAAGCTTCGGCACAGCAGAGCGACACTTCGCATGACCGCCTTTTTTGGGCGCTGCCCAATTTCCTCACCGTTGAAAATGCCGAAAATGTTCCTCCGCTGACGCCGGGGCAAAAATTCAAACTGGTCGCGCGCGGCATCTACGATCCGATGGAATTCGTTCTGGTGGGATTCGTGGCTGGACTGGGACAGGCCAGCGACAGCGACCCCTCGTACGGCCACGGCGCGCAGGGTTACGCCAAGCGCTATGGCACGTCCTACGGTGATAACGCCATCGAGAATTTTATGGCCTACGCGGTTTTTCCTTCCGTGCTGCACCAGGATCCGCGCTTCTACCAATTGGGCCACGGGGGATTTCGCAAGCGCGCGATTCATGCCATCGGCCGCGTGGTCATTACCCGCTCCGATTCCGGCCAGACGCAATTCAACTACTCCGAGCTTTTGGGAGCTGGCTCCGCTGCAGCGATTTCAACCTACGCATACCATCCGCAGAGCGAGCGCAGTTTCGGTAACGTGGCGTCCGTGTTTGGCACGCAGATGGGATGGGACGTCGCGACATATCTGGTAAAAGAATTCTGGCCCGATCTCCGTAAGAAAAAAGACAAGCAGCAGTAGCGCGAATATTTGCCGCGGCTCCGTCGCTGTATCGCGCAATCGGAAACGAACTAGAGTTCCGCCACGAGCCGTTCGAGCTCCTTGGTAATCTCGTTTGGCTCCTGATCGGCGGAGAAGCGCACGGGTTTCCCGATCGTCACTTGCACATGGCCCGGCCGGGTCAGGATCCGATTTTCTTGCCTTAAATCAAAAAGTCCCGCGAGGCGCATCGGAACCACCGGCAAGTTCAGCTGTTTCGCGAGCAGGCCAACACCTCCGCGGAAGGGAGCGATGCGCCCGTCCTCAGTTGTTTGGCCTTCCGGAAAGACCAGAACACTCCAGCCACGATCCGCCAGGTCGCCTGTGAACGAAAAACTTTTCAGGAAGCCGGACCGTTGGGGCAAGGGAAATACGTTGAAAAGCGACAGCGCCAGAAAATAATCGAGCCGTTCGCGGAGGCGGTTGAACAGGTTCATACCCTTCGGCGGACGCCGCATTTCGGCGAGGCGTTCGGCGCGCATGGCGGTTGCCAGGCGATTTCGCAGGCGCGCCGGCAACGCTGGAAGAATCCAGGCGATGTCGAGATAGGTTATGTGGTTCGCGACCACCAGGACGGGACCGCGTAGCCCGCGGAGATTTTCACGGCCGCGAATTCGCG
>DATHPN010000001.1:0-54797 GCA_035483715.1 Candidatus Acidiferrum sp. | reverse complement strand
GCCGCGCCGGTCACCGTGGTGGAAAAAGGAACGCTCGTGAATTATTTGATCGGACGAGTGCCGATCCGGGATTTCCCGGCCTCCAATGGCCATGGCCGCGCTTCCGGCAACGGCAACACGGCGCCCGCTCCCGGCAATTTATTCTTCAGGCCGACGAAGACCAGCACGCGTGAGGATCTCAAAAAGCAGCTCCTCGACGAATGCCGCACACGCGGATTGAAGTACGGGTATTTCGTGGATACGCTCGGGCCGCGCCTGGCGCCGCGCATGCTTTACCGGGTGTGGACGAACGACGGCCACGAAGAACTCGTGCGCGGGGCGGTTTTCAACGAGCTGGACATTCGCGCGTTGCGCAGCGATCTGGTCGCCGCGGGCGACGACCCGCTCGTGAGCAATCGCACCGGCGTGCCGTTCATGACCATCGTGAGTCCGTCGGTGCTGTTTGACGAACTCGAGGTCAAGCGCGCGGACAACACCAAGGATAAACTCCCCGACTACCCTGCTCCCGCACTGACCTCCGGCCGCAATTGAATGCGCCGATAGGCTCTTAGTAGCGCAGGCTTCAGCCTGTGGGGGTTCGTCTCGCTTGCGAAAATCAAACCCCACAGGCTGAAGCCTGCGCTACTGAACCGCGAAATGCAATTGCACGAATTGCCGGACCTGCTAAGATATTCTTGTCCACGGGCACAAGGACTTCTTCCGCGGCGGCCAGATCTGGCGCTGCGTGCGCCCAGGATGAGCGCTCGCATGCATTCCGGGGCAATGGAATCGGCGCCCTCCGGCAGCGCCAACCGCTAACAAGCCACGTCGTCTTGTCAGCCGAACTGCGAATGGCGCGCGGATTTTCCACGCCAGGGTGGAAGATCGGGCGTAAACTATAGAGTTAGAGGCCCAGCGAGCATGAGGGCAAGGAATTATGGATAGAGAAACCAACACCAACGTTCTCGGCATGGATCCACAGGAAGTACAGGAGTGGGTAGAGTCCTTCAACCAGGTGGTACGCGAAGAAGGCCAGGAATCCGCGATCACTTTGCTGGACCGGCTACGCGGCCACGCCCAATCTCTGGGCATCGCGCTTCCCTTCACCGCCAACACTCCCTACCTGAACACCATTTCCTTTGAAAAGCAGGCCATCTTTCCGGGCGATCAGGAAATCGAGCGGCGCATCAAGAGCCTGGTCCGGTGGAACGCCCTCGCCATGGTGGTTCGCGCCAATCGCGTGGACCACAGCATTGGCGGACACATTTCCACATACGCCTCCGCCGCAACGCTGTTTGAAGTCGGCTTCAACCATTTCTTCCGCGGGCGCACCGACGAATTCGAGGGCGACACCATTTATTTCCAAGGACATGCTTCGCCGGGCGTCTACTCGCGCGCGTTTCTGGAGGGCCGCCTGTCCCGGAAACAACTGGAAAATTTCCGGCGCGAACTGCGCGAGGGCGGCGGGCTGTCTTCCTATCCGCATCCCTGGCTGATGCCGGACTTCTGGGAATTTCCCACCGTGTCGATGGGGCTCAGCCCGCTCATGGCTATTTACCAGGCGCGGTTCAACCGCTACCTGGAAGACCGCGGCCTGAAGCCCCAGACGGATGCCAAGGTCTGGGCCTTTCTCGGCGACGGCGAGACGGACGAGCCGGAGAGCCTGGGCGCGATTACCCTTGCTTCACGTGAGAATCTGGATAATCTTATTTTTGTCATCAACTGCAACCTGCAGCGCCTCGATGGCCCGGTTCGCGGCAACGGGAAAATTGTGCAGGAACTGGAAGCCGCCTTTCGCGGCGCCGGCTGGAATTGCATCAAGGTACTCTGGGGCAGCGACTGGGATCCCCTGTTTGAACGCGATACGGACGGGCTGCTGGCCAAGCGCCTGGGCGAAATGGTGGACGGCGAAGCGCAGAAACTCAGCGTCGAATCGGGCGCGTACGTTCGCCAGCAGGTGTTCGGAGGCGATCCGCGCCTGCTGAAAATGGTCGAGGACCTTCCGGATGAAGCGCTGCGAACGCTGCGCCAGGGGGGCCACGACCCGCGCAAAGTCTATGCCGCTTACAAGGCGGCGGCGGATCACCGGGGTTCGCCCACCGTCATTCTCGCCCGGACGATCAAGGGCTATGGGCTCGGCGAGAGCGGCGAGGGACGCAACATCACGCACCAGCAGAAAAAACTGAATGAAGAGGAGCTTCGCGAATTCCGCTCGCGCTTCGGCATTCCGATCAGCGACGAGCAACTTGCGGAAACGCCGTTCTACCTTCCCCCGGAAGACAGCCGCGAGATCCAATACATCCGGGCGCGCAGGCAGGCCCTGGGCGGATATTCTCCGGCGCGAAAGGTGCGGTCCAAACCGATTGTCGCGGACCACGACGCGCTGTTTCGCGAATTCCTTTCCGGCAGCGATGGCCGCGAAGTTTCGACGACCATGGCGTTCGTGGGAATGCTGCGCCAGATGCTGCGCGATCTGGAAATCGGGAAGCTGGTGGTTCCCATCGTCCCCGACGAGGCGCGCACGTTCGGCATGGAATCGCTGTTCCGGCAAGTGGGCATCTACAGCAGCCGCGGGCAACTCTACGAGCCGGTGGACGTTCACACGCTGCTTTATTACAAGGAAGCGAAGGACGGACAAATTCTCGAGGAAGGCATCACCGAGGCGGGCTCGATGGCATCGTTCATCGCTGCGGGCTCCGCGTACGCCACGCACGGCATCAATACGATTCCATTCTTCATTTACTATTCGATGTTCGGCCTGCAGCGCATCAGCGATTTTATTTGGGCCGCGGCGGATATGCGCTGCCGCGGATTCATGCTGGGCGGGACGGCGGGACGCACCACGCTTGCGGGCGAGGGGCTGCAGCACCAGGACGGCAATAGTCACATTCTGGCTCTGCCGATTCCGACCATGCGGGCGTACGATCCCGCGTTCGCGTACGAAATTGCCGTCATTATCCAGGACGGCATCCGGCGCATGTACAAGGACGGCGAAAGCATTTTTTATTACATCACCGTGATGAACGAGCCTTACGCCATGCCTGCAATGCCCGCGGGCGCCGAAACCGGCATTCTCAAGGGCATGTACAAATTCCGCGCGTCGGAAGACAAGAAGTCCAAACTGCGCGCGCAACTTTTCGGCAGCGGCGCCATTCTGCGCGAGGCCTTGAAGGCGCAGGAAATTCTGGCGGAAAAATACGGCGTGTCCGCGGACGTCTGGAGCGTCACGAGCTACAAGTCTCTCTATACCGACGGGATCGATACGGAGCGCTGGAATCTTTTGCACGCGGGCGAAAAACCGCGCGTGCCGTACGTTTCCGAGTGCCTCGCGGGTTCGGACGGCGTGCTGGTAGCGGCGTCGGATTATCTCAAGGCGCTGCCCAATCTGATCAGCCGGTGGGCGCCGCGGCGGCTGGCCTCGCTCGGAACGGACGGTTTTGGCCGCAGCGAAAGCCGGGCCTCGCTGCGGGACTTTTTCGAAGTGGACGCGCGATTCATTGCGCTCGCCACGCTGTATGAATTGTTTCGCGAAGGGAAAATCGAGTCGGCGGTCGTGCAAAAAGCCATAAGCGATCTCGAAATCAATCTGGATAAACCGAACCCGCTTTTCTCGTAAAAAATATGAACGTCGGCGCACCCCAGTCTGCACCGGAGAAGTCCAGGAAGTCCGAACTTACGGTCGTCGCGGCGCTGATCCAGCGCGACTCTAAGATTCTGGTCTGCCAGCGGCGTCGTGACGATTCGCACGGGCTGCAATGGGAATTCCCGGGCGGCAAAGTCGAACCCGGCGAAATCCCGCAGGAAGCCCTGGCGCGCGAACTTCGCGAAGAGCTCGGAATCGAGGCCAGGATTGGCAGGGAGCTTTTTCGCGCGCGGCACCGCTACCGCGAATCCCAGGCAGACCTCGAAGTGATTTTCTTTCAGGCAAATGTCGATCCCGCAGCGCGGCTGCAGAACCTGGTGTTTGAGGGGTTCGAATGGGCCGATCCCTCGAAGTTGCCTCAATACGATTTCCTGGAGGCCGACCAGGAATTTGTAGCTTTGCTTGCGTTGAGCGCAATTCCGCTTGATTCGGCTGTGTAGGACGGGCTTCGGCCTGTCTGGTTTTGTGATGATCAAGATACAGCTGCCCGGCAATCCAGCCTTTCACAATTTCATTTCCAAGTGAGCTTGAGGAAATTCAAAAGTAGACAGCCTGAAGGCCGTCCTACGTGAGCGTCCTTCCCCCGTCGACCACGATCACTTGGCCGGTGATGAAAGCCGACTGCACGAGAAACACAACTGCGTCGTCAATGTCCTTCGCAGTGCCCGTGCGGTGCAGAGGCGCGCGTTGCACGTAATCCTCCGCAAGGCCCGGAGCGTCCCCGTCAAAAGTAATAGTTCCGGGCGCGATCGCGTTCACCGTAATTTCGGGGGCCAGGGCGCGAGCGAGGCAGCGCGTCAGCATGATGACGCCGGCCTTGGATACGCAGTAATGCGTGTAGGCCGGCCAGGCCAGCAGGCCGCCGAGCGACGCGAAGTTGATGATTCGGCCGTGGCCGCTGCGCCGCAGCATCGGAGCGGCGGCTTGGGAGCACAAAAATTGCGATTTCAGATTGGTGTCCAGGATCCGGTCCCACTGCTCCTCGGTTAGCTCCTCGAATTTCGCGGGGAAAAACATTCCGGCGTTGTTGACGAGGATATCCAGCCGCCCGAATTCCTTTTCCACTGCGGCGAACAGCGCGATTACAGCGGCCCTCTTGGCGACATCGGCTTGCACGGCCACCGCGCGCCTTCCCATGGCCACGATTTGCGCGACGACTTCGTCCGCCTCGCTCTTCGAGCTGCGATAGTTGACAGCGACGTCCGCGCCTTCCGAAGCGAGGCGGAGGGCTACACTTCGGCCGATGCGTTTGCCCGCCCCGGTGACCAGCGCTACTTTGCCTGCAAGCGATGATGTCGGCACGAAATTCCTCTACTCTCGCACTGATGGACATCCTATCTTATTTATCCGAGAGTGGCACAGGCTTTGGCCTTTGCGGTTTTCTGCTGCAGCAGCAAAATCAAAACCCACAAGCTGAAGCTTGCGCCACTTTGCGGCGGCAACTTGGAGCCTGCGCGGAAAATGGATATGATGTGTCGGCTCAGTTCAAACCGATAGGCGAGGTCAACTCGATGGAAACGATACGCACGGAGAACGTAACGCTGCAGGTCGCGGATGGATCTTCCATGAACGCGTACGTCGCGACTCCCGCGGAAGGCGCGAAAGCGCCGGGCTTGCTGGTGTTTCAGGAAGCGTTCGGCGTGAATCCGCACATCCGCGATGTGACGGACCGCTTTGCCAAGCAAGGGTATGTGGCGATCGCGCCGGAGCTATTTCATCGAACGGGGCCGGGGTTTGAAGGCATCTACTCGAATTTTCCGGCGTGCATGCCGCACATGCAGGCGCTCACGCCGGACGGCTTGATCGCCGACGCGCGCGCGGCGTTTGACTGGCTGCAAAAAAATCCGCGCGTCTTGCCGGATGCGACGGCCAGCGTAGGCTACTGCATGGGCGGGCGCGTCTCGTTTCTCGCCAATTCGGCGATTCCGCTGAAGGCGGCGATATCGTTCTATGGCGGGGGAATCGCTCCGGCCCTGCTTCCGCGCGTCGCCCAGCAGCACGGGCCGATGCTCTTCTTTTGGGGCGCGCTCGATTCGCACATTCCCAAAGAGCACATTCGAGCGATCATCGACGCCATGCAGGAAGCGAAGAAGACCTATGTGAACGTCGAATTTTCGGACGCCGACCACGGATTTTTCTGCGATGCGCGTCCCAGTTACAAGGAAACCGCCGCGAAACAAGCGTGGGAACTGGCGCTGAAGTTTTTGGCGACATATGTGAGAAGTTGAAGGGTCTGACGGGTGACTAGTGAATTGTGACTAGTGACTGGTGAATACGGCCTGGAAATATTCTGCTCTAATGAGTTACCTAAACTCGGATTTCTGGCACAAATCACAATTCACGAATCACCAGTCACCAGTCACTAGTCACCCGTGACACTGGGGGGGCGCATGGACCAAAGTATGCTGGAAACTCTGGCGATCAAGGAGGTAGTCGAGAACTGGGTTGTGTATCGCGATTCCGGCGACTGGGAGAGGTTCCGCACGGTGTGGCACGAGGAAGGCATCATGATGGCCACGTGGTTTCAAGGGACTTTCGAGGAGTTCATCCGGGTCAACAAGGAAGGCTGGGACAAGGGCGTCAGCATCCTGCACTTGCTTGGAGGAACGTCGGTCGAAGTTGCGGGCACGCGCGCCATCGCGCAAACCAAGATGACGATTTCGCAGCGCGCGCCGGTTCACGGAGTTGTGGTGGACGTCCTTTGCACAGGCCGCTTCTATGATTTCTTTGAAAAGCGAAACGACCGCTGGGCCATTGTGCTGCGGCGGCTATTTTATGAAAAGGACCGCATGGACCCGGTCGATCCTTCGCAAACCGTAAAATTGGATCCGAAAATTCTCGCGCAATTTCCCGAAGGTTACCGGCATCTCGCGTATCTGCAATCCGGCCTCGGATTCAAGGTCAAGGCGGATATGCCGGGTTTGCGAGGACCCGAAGCCGACGCGCTGTACGCGCTGGGGAAAAAATGGCTGAAAGGAGAACGTTTGGGTTAGGGCCCGATACATTCCTGTCAGACACTGACTCGCGGAGATCTGGTGTGTCGCCGGACATGCGCGGCGAAAAGCAATGTACTCACCCACGCGGCGGCTGCGATATAACCTGCTATGACATCGGTCGGGTAGTGGACCCCCAAATAAATCCTCGAGAGGCCAATCGCCAATACCAGCGCGGCGCTGGCGGTCCAAATGAAAATACGGCCTGCCCGGCTTTGAATTCGTGCAGAAAGTAATCCCGCGAGGACCCCGTAAAAACAAAATGAGCTGAGGGCGTGTCCGCTAGGAAAACTGTAAGTCAGGGGAACGACACCCACAAAAGGCACGGGACGCGCGCGATGGAAACTCAGCTTTAGCGAGACATCGAGGACTACCGAGCCAGCGACAGCGATGGTCAGCCAGACTGCTGGGCGTTTCATCCCCCTGGTGAGCCACACTGCCACAATAATTGCAAACAGGGTGCTGAGAAAAGCGATGGAACCGAGGAACGTCATGGCCTGCATGAATTTTGTGACGTGAGGGTTGAAGAATTCGTGAACCCTCATTCGCACAGCGAAATCGAATCGCTGCAAGTCTCCTTCAAACACTTCCTCCGACAGCCACGCGAATAGAATAAGAAAGAATGTCGAAGACACCAGGCTGACGATCAGGAACTGCGAGGCCTCCCAAATCCCGCGGAGATCCCGGTCATCGGTCGATACCAGCGGTTTTTCGCATTCCTTGGTCATGAAAGTTTTTTTTCCACGATGGATTTGCCCCGCATTCTATCGCAACGCTAGCCCCGTCATTGGAAACAACTTGCAGTCTGAAACGCTGGCGTGACACCTCAACATCGAAAAGGGCGTGATTTTCAAAGTGAAGCGTGAATCTATGCGTTGTTCGTCAGGCACGAACAAAAGGGTGCGGGCGGCTCCTTCTCAAACTTCTTTCGCTTTCCTGATCAATGCCCTGGGCGAGTACGCGTTGGCCTTGTACTGGCTCAGCATGCGGTGGGTGTTGAAGAAACTGGCGTTCAGGGAGATGCACGATCTCATGACGTGGGAGTAGGCTTCGGGCGCCCGGTAGAACATGGGAACGATCTGGTGTTCCAGTTTGTCGTAAAGCGAGGCGACCTCGGCCGCCGATTCGTCGCCGACGATCTTGCTGTCGTAACCGATGGCCCAGCCGGTGACACCCTCGACGCAACCCTCGACCCACCAGCCGTCCAGCACGCTCAGGCTGGGTACGCCGTTCAGGGCCGCCTTCATTCCGCTGGTCCCGGAAGCTTCCTGCGGGCGCTGGGGGGTATTCAGCCAGAGATCGACTCCGGCGGTGATGAGCTTGGCAAGCGCCATGTTGTAGTTCTCAAGGTAAACGATCTTGATGTTGTGATTGAGTCCAGCGGCGGCCTGAATCACGCGCTGAATCAGAGCCTTGCCGCCGGCATCGTTGGGATGAGCTTTCCCTGCATACAAAATCTGAATCGGTCCGGCCGACTGGACGATGAATTTCAGGCGATCGATGTCCTTGAACAGTAAGTCCGCCCGCTTGTAGGTCGCAGCGCGGCGAGCGAAACCAATGGTGAGCACCGATTCATCCAGTTGCACGCCAGATCGCTTGTGTACTTCTTTGATCAGCGCGGCCTTGGCAAGACAATGCGCCTTGCGAATCTCTTCGACCGGAATCCCGACCGCGTAACGCATGTATGCGTTGTCGCGGCGCCATTCGGGAATCTCGCGGTCGAACAATTCCTGAAATGCCGGCGACGCCCAGGTGGCCGCGTGAACCCCATTCGTAATCGCGTGGATTGGAAATTGGGGGAACATGTGCTGCGAGACTTCGCCGTGGCGCATAGCCACTCCGTTCACGTAGCGGGAAAAGTGGATGGCCAGGTCGGTCATGTTGAGCATGTTGGCGTTGGCGAAGCCCGATTGCTGCAACAGACCGGTCCTGTATTCTCCGAGCACCTGGCGCACCAGATCCCAGGGAAACCGGTCATGGCCCGCTTCCACCGGGGTATGCGTCGTAAATACGCAGCGGCGGCGCACCACCTCGATGTCCGCTTCGACGGCCACCGTATACTTGCGAAGCTTGAGCTGCTCCTCCAGCATGGCCAGGGTGAGGAACGCGGCGTGCCCTTCGTTCATGTGATAACTACCGATTTGCGAGACATTCAGGTGCCGCAGCAAAGTAATGCCGCCGATCCCAAGCAGCACTTCCTGGCAGATTCGATGGCGCTGGTCGCCCGAGTAAAGGGAATCGGTCAGGGTGCGGTCGTAGTCGGAGTTTTCGTCCACGTCCGTATCCAACAGGTAGACAGGTACGATGAACCCGGACAAGCCGTGGATGCTGTAGCGCCAGGCACGGACGTGGACGTCACGGTCCTCAATCCGGACCGTAAACGCAACTTCTACAGAAGGAAGGACGGTTTCCGGCTGCCACGGATCAGGTTCCTCGATCTGGTTGCCATCTTGATCCAGGCGCTGGCGGAAATAGCCGTTTCTATACGCCAGCGAGATCGCCACCATGGGGAGTTCGAGGTCTGCCGCCGACCGCAGCATATCCCCGGCCAGGATGCCTAAACCCCCGCCATAAGAAGGGATCGCCGGGTCCAGAGCGATCTCCATGCAGAAGTAGGCAATCTTTGGTGTCCCCTTCTCCGTCACCATGGGGGAATCATAACATCGGCGGCAACTTGTAGCCTCTATTCGATCTATCCGGAGGTTTCGTAACCTGCATTGATTCTTAAAGGATGAGGGCGGGACGAGTAGCAGGTAAAGAACCCTTCATTTCATTCCCTTACCTTTGCCGAGAACTGGACAGCTTGCCGGCCGCAACCCGGCGTACAATTGACCCCGAAGTTTAGTAGGACAGGCTTCAGCCTGTCTGGTTTTTGCGAAAGTCCTGGCAAATAACGAAGAGACAAGCTGTTGTACGCTTAGCTCCGGATAAAAAGCCAGTTCGACAAGGCGAATTCAGGAGGAAAACATGCGTCACGCGATTCTGGGAGCAGGTGGCGTCGGAGGCCTAATTGGCGCGGCGCTGGCGAAGTCGGGTGAATCCGTCACGCTAGTGCTTCGACCGGAGGCGTTGAAAACCTACCCGGCGGAGCTTTCGCTGGAGAGCCCCCTTGGCTCCTTCAGCGTCCCAGTGGATCGTGCTGCGAGCGTCTCGGCACCCTGCGATGTGCTGTGGATCACGGTGAAGGCCACGCAGTTGGAAGCAGCGCTGCGCAGCGTCACCGTGGATCCCGCGAAGATTGGCGCGGTCGTTCCGCTGCTGAATGGGATTGACCATGTGGCCTTGCTGCGAGCGCGATTTGGACACGACCGAGTCGTCCCGGCGAGTATTGGCGTGGAGGCGGAACGGCTCGCGCCCGGCAAGATCGTCCATCGTGGGATGGCGATTCGCCTTTCATTCTCCTCGATCGGTGAGAGCAGGTTGGCGAGCACCGTCGAGGAATTCAAGAAATTTGGCTTTGCCTGTCAATTCGTCGACGATGAAATGAAGATCCTTTGGACCAAGCTGTCTTTCCTCGCGCCGTTTGCGCTGACGACCACCTCTGCCGGGCTGACCATCGGCGAAGTGAATCGCGATCCGGTATGGCGGAAGAGGCTGGAAGCCGTAGTTCGCGAAGTCGCCGCCGTGGGCACGGCCAGCGGGACACCGCTCGACCCTGCGGCGATCCTGCAGTTCTTTGATAAAACGCCGCAGGGAGGACGCAGTTCGATGCAAAAGGACGTTGCCGCGGGCAACCCGCCTGAAGTGGAGGCGATCGCCGGGCCAATTCTACGTTGCGCCGAGGAACATGGGCTCGACGTGCCGGTCACGCGAGAATTGGCTGGAATGATCCGGCAAAAATCCAGTGCCGCCAGGGCTGGCGAAAGATAGGCGCGCCAAGGCCGGCTTCGTGGTGAGAAGTTTACTGGATCGAAATACGCAAGCCTGATCTGCGTTTCAAAATCGTTGACACTTCCAAAAGTCTCCCGATACACTGGCTTTACCAGCCCGCCGAAGTATAACTTTCTCGGAGGAAAAATGAAGAAGTCCATATTGCTCTTCCTCGGCATTTTATTCGCGTTCCTGCTCACTTTGGCGTTTTCAACTCCGCGGCCCGCTTTGGCGCAGGATCATGTCGTAGGCCCATCGGACATTCAAAGAGATTTGGCTGCTTCCTCCTCAGCACGCCAGAAAAACCAGGCTCAACTGCAAAATTTTGTCTCCACCCCGGAAGCCCAGCGCGCGATGAAAACTGCGCACCTGGATTCCGGCCGGGTCAAGAACGCCATATCGAATCTGAACGATGAAGAGTTGGCGGACTTGTCCGCGCGGTCGCAGAAGGCTCAGGAAGATTTTGCGGCCGGAAGGATGAGTGACCGTGACCTCATCATCATTCTGATAGCCATCGTCGCATTGATTCTGATCATCGTGGCCGTGCGCTGAATTATGAACAGACGCGCCGTTATTTTTTTCTTCCTTACCTGCGCGGCGAGCATTGGCTCGGTTGTCGCCGCGCAGCCGCCGGGGGTGTGGATTGACGTCCCCTTCGTCGCCCAGGCCAGGGATGGCTGCGGATCGGCGGCCATTTCCATGGTCATGCAATACTGGGAGAACCGAACGGGGCGAGCCACAGCGAACTCGGCGGACCCGGAAGGAATTCAAGCGGCACTCTACTCCCCGTCCGCGGGTGGCATTCCCGCAAGCAAGATGCGAGAATATTTTCAGGCCTCCGGTTATCGCGCGTTCGCTTTCCGGGGGAAATGGGAGGATCTGAAGCACCACGTTCAGGAAGGACGGCCCCTGATCGTGAGCCTGAAGGCAAGCGGGCCGCTTGAACCACTCCATTACGTCGTGGTTGTGGGAATCGACGCGGAGCGGGGCTATGTCTATATGAATGACCCCGCGCAGCAAAAAATGTTGCGAATTTCGCGGGAGGGATTCGAATCGGAATGGAATCCCACGCACAACTGGACCCTTCTTGGTGTCCCGCAGTCGGGCGATTGAAACTCGCTATCCTGTTATTTCTGCTTTTGTTTTTCCGGGCGGCAGCAGCCTTTCCGCAGTCGGGATCTCCGGGTGAGGAAAGCGTTTCCCAGATCAAGCAGATGTACGACGCGCGGCGTTGGAGCGACGTCGTGCGCGCAGTGCCGGAATCGGGCAATGAGGACGCCGATTTGCAGATGTACCGGGCCCTTTCTCTCGCCAAGCTGGAACGCTGGGAGGAAGCCCGGCAAACCTTGGAAGCAGGCGCCGCACGCCATCCTCGCGACGCGCGATTCTTCGTTGAGCTTGGAGGAATCGCCTACCGTCAGTCCAACTATTCTGTTGCCAAACGGGACCTTCGCCGGGCGCTGGATATCCAACCGCAAGACGAATACGCAAATAATTTTGTCGCTTCGATTTATTTTCTCGACGGCAACCTCGAAGCCGCTCTGAAATATTGGAACCGGGCGGGCCAGCCAAAACTCAGCGACCTCAATTTTGATCCGCAGCCGAAACTAAACCCGCTGGTCCTTGATCGCGCCGTGCGTTTCTCTCCGGGAAGTGAGTGGAGCCGCGGCCAATTTCTCCTCTTGCGTGCGCGCCTCGAAGCTTTGGGCCTCTACTCCAGCCCGTTTTTTGAGCTCAAATCGCGGCCCGATGACACCTTTGATTTGACAATTCACGCCCCTGAGAGGAACGGCTGGGGCAGCGCGAAATTGGAGGGCGCTCTTTCCCTCTTGCGAGGCTTGCCGTATTTGACCATCTACCCGGAATTTTACAACCTCGGCAAGAATGGGTTGAATTGGCGCTCGCTCGTTCGCTGGGACGATCAAAAACGGCGCGTCTATTCGGAACTCGCGGCACCGCTTGCAAGCAGTCCCGCGATACACTACCGGATCTATCTTGACAGCCGCAATGAAAATTGGGACCTCGCAAACACGCTCGTACCGTCCGCGCCCTCCCTCTACGCATTGAAAATGAAAAAGGCCGCCGCCGGGGCGGAACTGCAATTTATTCCCAGCGAGCAATGGCGTTGGAATACTGGAGTCTTATATTCGTACCGGGCTTTTAGCGACTTGCTATCAATCCCCGCGCAGTCGGCTTCATTTTTCACCAGCGGATCTTCTCTTGCGCTTCGCGCTGGAGTGGAGCGTTCTCTCATCCGATTTCCGGAAAGACGATTCACGCTCAATTCCGCCGCTTCGGGGGAATTCGGCACATTTTTTGAAAATCCGCTCGGTAAATATGGCCGCATCGAGGGTTCGCTTACGGGACATTGGTTCCCGAAGGCGCGAGGGGATGATTATGAGTTGCAAGCCGACGTGAAGGGCGGCGGGACATTTGGAATGGTGCCGTTTGATGAACTCTTTACGATCGGTTTCGAGCGCGACAACGATCTTTTCCTGCGTGGGCACCCGGGACTGATCAACGGACAAAAGGGAAATGGCCCGCTCGGCCGCAATTTCGTCCTGGTGAATTCTGAAGTCGACAAAATCGCATACCACAGCGGACTCTTCTCTGTTCGAGTGGGACCGTTTCTCGATACAGGCAGGATTTATGATCCTTCCGGATATTTTGGCGCGAGGAATTGGCTGTGGGACACGGGTGTACAGACGAAGCTTCGCGTTCTCGGCAGCTTCGAATTTGTACTCGGCTATGGCAAGGATCTACGCACCGGGAACAATTCGTTTTTTACGAAAGTTTCCCGGTGACATTGGCCGAACAGATCGTCTGCGTGGTCGCGCTATTCCCCAGCCGCGGCAGACTTAGCTTGCTCCGGGTGAGACAGCGGCATGGCCACCAAGTGCTCCGAGAGGAACCAAACCTGCAACTCGTTGCCGCGAATGATGTCGCTCACCAGCAAATCGTTGGTTCCGTCGTCGCCAACCTCGACGGCTTCCCGAGCCATCGTGCGCGCTTCTTTCAGGATGAACTCGTGCGCTTCAAGGAGGCGCGAAATCTGCACGGGCACTTCTTCCCTGCCCCGCGGCGGACGTGGAATGATGGTCGTTTCCGCAACGTCCGCCGCCATGGCGATGCTGACGCCGCCGAGGAGTTGAATGCGCTCCGCAATGGTGTCGACCAGTTCATCCTGCTCGCCGTGATGCTTGTCAAAGAGCAAATGAAGTTGATAAAACGTGGCGCCCGCGACCTGCCAGTGATGCTTCTTGTACATGTCGCGCAGCGTCATGGTATCGGCGAGGATTTGGTTCAGGTTGGTGATACTCGATTCACAGGCGGTCTCATCGAGGGCGATCGGCAATTTGGCGATTTTTCCGTAGGGCTGAACTTCCTTGGCGTGCTGGTGCAGAATCGGCTTTGCGCGTTGCGCGCCATCTTCCAGTTGGCTGATGCGTGTTCCGGTATCCCTCTTCTTGGTGCTCATCGGACGCCTCCTTGATCTTCTGCGGCAGTGGACAAGGTCACCTTCCGTATACGCCCGTGTCCCGCCCCTGTCAAGCAAAGTGGGTGCCCCGCAACGGCACAGAGGCACAGTGAAACGCGAAAGATATCTTGCAATTCTTCTTCCGGTTTCTTGTGCCTCTATGCCTGGTTCCTCAGATTTTCTCTGTGTCCTCTGTGTTGAAGATTTTGAACTTGGACTAGTTGGGCAGAAGCACGGAGTCGATCACGTGGATTACACCGTTCGATTGAAAAACATTCGAGATGGTGACCTTGGCCATGCCGCCCTTTTCGTCGGTGAGGACGATGTCGCTGCCATGCATGCTGGCCCACAGCTTGCCGCCGCTTACGGCAGTCAACTCCGCCTTGCCGTTCCCGGCCTTGATGGCCCTGGCAATTTCTTTCGTGTCCATTTTTCCGGACACGACCTGGTAGGTAAGAATCTTCGTCAGGGTGGATCTGTTTTTGGTCATCAGCAGCGTGTCTACCGTGCCCGCGGGAAGCTTGGCAAACGCTTCATTCGTGGGGGCAAATACTGTGAAAGGCCCGGGCCCTTCCAGCGTGTCCACCAGTCCGGCAGCCTTTACGGCGGCGACCAGCGTGGTGTGATCGTCGGAATTCAATGCGTTCTGGACGATGTTCCTGGACGGGAACATCTCATGCCCGCCCAGCATGGGATTCTTTGCGGCAAGGACGGCGGAAGCAGCGACCAGAGTGAGGACACACAACTGCGTGATTTTCATCATTTCGTTTACCCTCTCTTCTAATTTTGATTTGCCCTGCAGCCTGTACTACGAGGTCAACGCAGGATTGGATGAGACATTGACCCGATTTTATTGACCGTTCAGTGACTACAACAGAGGGCAAGAATGCCAATCCCTCGGTCGATTTTTGGAGGCAGGCTCAGCCGCGTGCTATCATTTCGGTATTATCGCAGTGCTATTCTGCAAGGTTTGGAAGGGTGGAGGAATTGATGCGTTCTTATCATCGCTATTTCTTCTGGATTGCAGCACTGGCCATCGCCGCGTGGACCGCGCCGCGCGCCTTCGTATTTGCCGGGGATACGCCTCCGCTGAAATTGGTCAAGACGATTGAACTGACGGATATTCGCAGCGGCCAGCCCGACGTTTCTGCAGATCAGTTGGCCAAGAATTTGACGACGACGCGCATGGTCGGCGTTCAGAACCATTTCGACCACCTGACTCCCGATCTGAAAAACAACCGCCTGTTCGTGGTCCCGGAAGATAACAAGTCGGTCGAAGTCTATAACATTCGCAACGGCAAGTTTGTTCACAGCATCAAGGGAATTGGCGTGGGGCATTCGGTGGTGTATCGAGCCGACATCGACAGAATCTTCGTGACCGACGGTTCCGACGGCGATTTGAAAATTTTCAACGGCACCAGTTACGAATTCTTGAAGAGCGTCAAACTCCTGGCGGACTCGGACGCCACCGGATATGACCCCGTGACGCACTACCTTTACATTGCCGACGGCGGGCTGGATGCGAAACTGAACTACACCTTCCTGGAAATCGTGAACACGGATACGGGCGAGAAAGTAGGCCAGATCAAGATTGACTCCAATCGTCTGGAAGCTATGGTGGTGGAGAAATCGGGATCCCGGCTGTTCCTGAATATGACGGAGAAGAATTCCATCGGCGTGATTGACCGCAAGAAGCAAGCCGTGATTGCCGTGTGGCCTCTGACTTGCAAGGTAAACGCATCAGTTGCCTTTGACGAAAAGCATCATCGGCTTTTCGCCGCGTGCCGCGACGGAAACATGAACGTGCTGGATTCCGATACCGGAAAAGTGCTGCAGAATCTGGCGATCTCCACCGGAGTCGACGATATGATCTTTGATCCCGCCGATCAGCGAGTCTACGTGGCCGCCGGCGAGGGGTTCGTCAACGTCTTCAAGGAGACTGACCCGGACCACTATGAAGCCATCGGGAAGATTCCCAGCGGCCCGCTCGGCAAAACCGGGTTATTGGTGCCGGCATTGAACGAGTACTTTGTGGCCGTGCCGCCACACGGAGACAAGTGCGCGGAGGTAATGGTTTTCGCCGTGCAGTAAGTAGCACAGGCATTTTTGCCTGTGCGGGCTTTGCGATCCCCGTTAACGCGTAGAAGTGTGAAAGTGGTCAAAACAGCACAGGCAAGAGTGCCAGTGCTGCGGAAATTCTCACCACGCCGCGCGCCTTTTGCATGCGCCAGTCAAAATTTTGGATGCGACTGCGTCAGCGCGGCCAGACAATCAACCCTCGCCGCCAATTTCAATTTCCCCGCTTCCTTCACATTTCTGGCAATCGCCGCTACCGCCGCATGAGGCACAGGAGGATTCGTTCCCGAGGCCGCTGAGCATGCTCTGAACATGGTCGCCCGGCATTCTTCCGAGGCCGTGACACACCGGACAATTCCCATCGCCCGGAGAGTCACAATCGATGCATATATGGGTGGACATGCCGCACCTCCCACCATTTTCGGGGATTGTGCTCGCGTTTTGTTCTGGTGTCAAACGACTGCTGAAATAGGGTGTCAGTAGCGCGGGCTTCAGCCTGTGGGGGTTTGTTCTTGCAAGGACGAACCCCCGCAGGCTGAAGCCTGCGCTACTCAAACCGCCAGCAAACGCTTTTCGGCTTCTTGCACGGCTTCGTAGATTTGATCGAAGCTTTCGATCGCGAACAGGCGCTTCTGAATCTCATCCACCTTGACGGGGGTCGCGAGAACTTCTTCCAAATCGAAATTCCTGATCTCACAACCTTCATCGATCACGTTGGTGCATTCGCGATGCGAGCTGATGACGCCGCTGCCGTAGACCTTTATCCTTCCATCCTGCCGAATGAGACCGAATTCCACCGTGTACCAGAACAAGCGGCCCAATCGCTCCAGGATTTCCGCGTCTTTCGCTTTCATGCAAACGCTGCCGTAGTGCTGCAGGAAATCCGCAAAGACGGGATGCGCGTGCATCGGGACATGCCCGAAGACATCGTGAAAAATATCCGGCTCGGGAATATATTCGAGGGAATCGGCGCCGCGCAGCCATGTGGTCGTCGGGAACTTTCGCGCTGCAAGCATTTCAAAAAAAGCTTCGCCGGGGAGAAATCCGCTCACCGGCGTCGTGCTCCAGCCGGTTCGGGGACCGATCCGATCGCTGATCGCGCGGAGATTTGGCAGCCGGTCATCCTGCAATCCGATAATTTCGTACCCTTCGAGGTATTCCCGGCAGGCGTGCGCATCGATCTGCGGACGCCGCCGGCGCACCAGTTCTGCCCAAACGGCATGCTGCTCAGGTGTGTACTCTTGATATTTCTGTTCGATGATGTAGGGGGCGGCTGCCACGAGAGGCCCAGTTGACATGACGTTCCTCCTCTCGCCGTGACATCTAAGATTAAGTTTATCAAAAAAGAAGGAAGGCTGAGTGGCGGGGATCGCTGCTCCATCCCAAATGGACACTCCTGCAAGATATTGCGCTGTATTCGAACTGCCTGACATTATTGAAGTTGAAGTTGGTGTGTTGGAGGTCCGACCTTCAGGTCGGACAACCAGAATCGCGTAAGCGAGGCCTTCAGGCCCTGAAGCTTCAGGGGCTGAAGCCCGCGAACCAACAACGAATGTCGGGGCTAAAAGCCCCGACCTCTTGCAATTCAGACTACGGCACCACCCTGAGACCGAACAACGTTATTGAATGATAGGAACCAGAGCTGCCCCGGCGGGCCTCCACTTCCCATTTTCCCTGGAGAACATGCGCAGCACTCGCGTTTCGGTGCCGGCCACTTTGCCGTCCGAGCTTTCGGCCTGCAGAAACGTGTGATCCGTCGCCAGCGCAAAATTGCCGTACACCGCCATCAATTTGAAATCATCGGGATGCGGGCCAACGCCTTTAGAGGGATGAGCCGCCCTCTGCGCGGCAACCATCTCCGCCTTGGTCTGAACTTTTCCTTTGATGGAAATTTCAAAAAATTGATCGGTCCAGAATTGATTGCGGAATTCGACGCACTCTTTGTAATCCTTGTTGTACGGAGTCGCGCCCGCGCTGCACAGCCACTGCTGATCCACGTCCCACAGCGTCTTTTCGAGCTCCATCCATTCCTTGCTCCCCATCTTCGGCGTCTGCTTGGCCGGTTCTTGGCCGAACGCCAATGCCGAAACGGCTATTGCTGCGACGAAACAGATCACGCGAAGGCATCTCACGGTGACTCTCCCCAGTTAAATTCAATTTGGCCCGAAACACGGCGCCATTGCACACCGCAAATCGATGGTGATTGCGAGATGTGGCATCCCGAAGCGCCTGGCGAGCATTACGTCAGTTAACAAAGTCAAAGCGAAGGCATGGAGAGCCGCTGCATGACCATTGAGCGCGAGCGCTCACCATGGACATTGTCTCGCGCGCCGTAGAGCGTCAGATGCCCGCGTACCAGGAGAAGCCGCGCTCCGTCCCCCCGGCTCCAAATCCCCTGCCAATGCCCTTTACAGTGTCAGTGACGGTGATCAGGGAAAGATATTTCGTGCTTTTCCCTCCGAGTTGCCGGGGCACACGCAGACGAACCGGAGCGCCGTGAGGTGTAGGGAGGTCCTGGCCATTCATTCCGTAGGCCAGCAAAGCTTGCGGATGCCAGGCATCGGACATATCCAAGCTGTTCCACTTGCCTTTGATACTTTGTTTGTCCGCGGCGAAAAAATTTGTGTCGAAGCCAAAGAACACAACGTACTTCGCCTGCGGCAGGACCCCGACCAGATTCAAAACATAAGAAAGACGGACACCGATCCATTCGGCAATGAAGGACCAGCCCTCTTCGCAGGCTTGATGGTAGACGTGGCTCTCCGCAGGAAGGCGTTTCAGGTCCGCGAGAGAGAAAAACGAGGGGCGAGCCACCAAGCCGTCGATTTTGAGCCGCCAGTCCGCGAAACCGCCAGCTAATAAGCGCTGGTAGGTTTCGTCCTCGGGAGGCGGGCCTTTTACAGGCGCAATCTTGGAGATGTCACTGCGGGTAAATTCGCGGGCCAGGGAATGGCGGGACATCAAGAGTCGTTGGGCGGCATAAGTCATGGTTTCGCCGACGCCATAGATGCCGCTGTTGTCGGGAGGAATCAGGCCGTATCGATCCGCGAGGTGCGCGGCGACCGCCAAGCCGGAAGCGCCTGCGGCAGCGGCTATGCCCGTCGTGATCATCTTTCGCCGAGAAAATCGTTCGCTCATGTGCGCACCTTTCTGGCAGCACTGTAACCCGTAATCATGGCCCGCACGCGGCCCGTGAAACCTGCCAGGCAAACCATGGCGATATGCACGCAAAGGAAGAGAACCAGGGCCAGCGTGACGAAAAAGTGAATGGTGCGGGCCGATTGTTGCCCACCGAACCCAATCCGGAGTGTCGGGACTACGGAGGCAATGGCCGGAGACATGGCCAGCCCGCTGAGGATGATCAACGGAAACAGCACGAAGACGACCCCGAGGTAGGTCAGCTTTTGGACCACGTTGTAAGTCAGGGAGTCTTCCTCCGCGGGCCGCTTCCACCGCAAATCATTCCAAACGATGCGCCACACTCGGCCCCAGCTCATTTCTTCCCTGGTCGGCAGCAAATCCCGGCGGAAGTGCTTACTGACCGCGCCAGAGAACGCGTACACCATACCGGTCAACACGGCAGTCCAGGCCGATAGGAAATGCAGATACCGCCCCCAACCGGAGTGGCCGATCATGAAAGGAATGGGAAGATCGATCAACGAGGGAGCTCCCACGCCACCTGTGTCGCCCCAGTAGAGGCGCGGGTGGGCGATGAGAATTGCGATCCCGCTATAGAGCAGGCCAAAGAAACTGAGCGCCGTGATCCAGTGGGTAATGCGGACAACCGCGGAATGGCGCGGAGAATCCAGGCTAGCCGAGCTTTGGATTGCGACCGCTGGAATGAGCGCAGTCTGCGCCATAACTCACCGCCGCGATGATAGTACAGCAGAAACTCAGCTTGATGGAAAGGAATCCCACAAACGGCATTCTAGCTGAAATTTCCGATTTCAACTTCAACCTTGCATAGAACTATGTGCCGGCAAGCCTGTCGCGTCAACATTGTTTCTCTAGTGTGAGACGATTTTAGTCACCTAACGACGCTCAAAATTCGCCGCAGCGAGTTACCGCACTCCGCCCACATTCTTCACCGGCCCCGTGTAGGTCTCGAAACGCTTCCGTAATTCTTCGAGCTGCTTCGTGTTGGCGAGGAAAGCGCGGTAAGTGTTGACCACCTTGTAGGAGAGGATGGGCTTCCAGCCGTAAGGAGCGGGGACGTCGGAGCGCGGCGACCAGTTCCCTGCTTTGGCTTGCTCTTCGGGCGTGAGGTACCACGACAGGAAAAGTTTCGCCGCGTTCGGATGTTGCGCGGATTTGAAGATGGCTGCGGTGAAGGGCCAGATGGGGAGTGGTTCGGATTCGGGAAAGGCCACGGCCTGCGCCAGGCCCAAATTTTTCTGGTCCATGCTGATGGTGGCGATGGTGTCAAACGTGACGAGATTTTCGCCCGACGCGATGCTGCGCACCACGCCGAGATGCCCTTGAATGAAATTCGGCTGGTTGGCCATGTAGCGGTCCATGTAGGACCAGCCGTATTTCTGGACGATGTTGTAGAAGATGTAGAGCGTGGCGTCGTCATCGGCGGGATAACAAGAGACCACCTTGCCCTTGAAGCGCGGATTGAGGAAGTCGAGGGCCGAGCGCGGGACGTCTTCGGGCTTCACTAAATTGGGATTGTAGGCGTAGGTGTGAGCATTCACCTGGATGGGCACAAAGGCTCCGCCGGGGTCCTTAAAGCTGGGGTCGATCTTGTCGAAGCCTTGCGGCTTGAACTCTAAAAGCGCGCCCTGCTGTTTCCAGCGGGCAAAGTCCTGCAACGTCTGGAACATGGCGATGTCGACCTCGAGCTTGCCAGCGGCGAGTTGCGCATCAATTTTCTTGTCGAGCACGTTGCTGAAGCCGCCGGTGACGGACACCTTCACGCCGGCGTAGCGCGCGGAAAAATCCTTGGCCGCGGCGTCCCACGGGGCCGTCGGGCCGCCGACGTAGAGGACCACCGGGCCTTCGATTTTTGCTTTGTCGTAAAGCGCGCCGAGGCTTTGCGATCGCGCGGGGGGAGCGCAATTGAAAAGTGCGGCGAGGGTCAGAGTCACATACGTTAAACCGGGGACGGCCAACTCGCGCCATGTCCTTGTCATTTGTGCCCTCCTCTAATTTACGCAAGCAACGCTGCAGGCAGAGGCTCAAGGGCCTCGATTTCGACGGCGGTTTCGGCACGGCTAAACAGCTTGCGGAAAAAACTCCTCCAGAATTCTGTCATTCCGAGCGAAGCGAGGAATCTCTCTTTCTTTTCATCGGGTCAAATCGAAGAGATTCCTCGCTTCGCGCGGAATGACAAAATAAACTACTTTTTCCGCAGCCTATTAAGTCGCGCCCCACAAACATATTTGAAGGGCCAGGTTTCAACCCGGCCAAAACGCGTCTGTTTGAATTCGGCTTTAGCCGCTGGCGCATTCGTTGTTGCACCTTCTCAACGATTGTCCGCGAGAGGATTAATGGCTCGCCGACTCCTTCGCATGAGACAAAAGCGCATCGAGCGCGGCACGATCCAAATATTTTCCTTGGACGACTACGGCACGAATCTTCTGCGTGTTGTGAATGTCGTCGAGCGGATTGGCATCCAGCAAAACAAAGTCGGCGGCCTTTCCATTGGCGACCGTGCCGAAATCATCGCTGCGGCCGAGAAATTGTGCGGCGTCCAGCGTCACCGATTGCAGCGCTTGCAGCGGAGTGAGGCCGGCGTCCACCAGCGCGGCGAGCTCGTTATGCAAATCGAATCCCGGAATCACGAACGGAGGGCCGCCCGCGTCAGTGCCGCCAAGCATCGGAACCCCATCGCCGTGATATGCGCGCGTGATGGCCAGCTCCTTCTGGTAAGCGGCCCTGTGCAGCGTCCAGAATTCCGGCGGGTTGTCCTTAATATAGCGATCTCGCAGATCGTTCCAATCTTTCCGGTCTTTCGCCCCGATATAAACGAGGAGCGGATTTTTTGCGACGGCATCATCGTTGAGAAACGGCACGATCCTTCCTGCGACGAGCGTCGGAACCTGCCAGGTTCCATTTTTCACAAACAGCTCGGCAAGACTCTTGAGCCGCTCGGGGTCGGGCCCGTCGACTTCCAGTTTCAGCAAGGCCAGAGCGCGCGAGGCTTTTTCGGCGGGGCTCGCCGGCGGCGAATCGTTGAGATGCACGATTTGATCGAAATTCTTCGAAGATTCCTCGAGGCTGCCGAACAGATGCTCAATGCTGAGTTGGCCCGCAGTCGAAGCGTCGCTGGCCCAGATTCCCTGCGGCAAATGCCCGGCAAATGGCAGCCCCACTTTTTTCGATTCCTCGGCAATCGCGTAATATTCGTCGGGCGTCAAATTGTCGAACGCCTTGATGAAATCAACTCCACTCTGCTTGAGCGAATCGACAATTGCGCGGGCTTCGGCGGGGTCGTGAACCACGATGGAGTGATCTGGATGCGAGGGATTCAGCCCATCGACCAGCGGGCCGGATATGACCATGCGCGGGCCGAGTAGTTCCCCGCTGATGACTTGCGCGCGCCAGCGTTTCAACTCGTCGAGATGCCCGCCCATATCGCGCACGCCAAGAACTCCATTGGCGATGAACAGCGGAAAAGTGCGATCGGTCTCCCAGACATGCACATGCATGTCCCACAGGCCGGGAATCACGTACAGTCCGCGCGCGTTTACGACTTGCGCGCCCTTCGGGGCGTGCACTTTTTTCGCATCGCCCACCTGGGAGATGCGATCTCCTTCCACAGCTACGGTTTGGTCCACCCTGGCCGGCGCGCCGGTAGTGTCTATGACCGTCACGCCCGTAATCTCGAGCGGCTTGGACGCAAACTGCTTGCTCTGCGCCGCCGAGACGAACGGAACAAGGCAGGCCATGCACAGCACGGCAAGATGCTTCACAAGTTCCTCCGGGGTTCTCACTATATATCAACTTCCCGCAATGAAAGCGTTCGGATGGATGGGCCGCGGCGGTTCCCGGCGCAAATCCGGTCGGCTGCATCGGATTCTCTTGAGGTTCTGGAAAGAGGACGTTGTGGGGCCACTCTGAAGCGTCCTGCGTGCCGAGGGATCCCTCCCTTCCTGAGATACAATGCAAGGGGGCGGTGCCGCAGGCGGGACGGCGGCTTCGGCCCCTTACAAGACAAATATTTGTAACGCATCGAGGCCGTTCTTCTTCTAAGATAGGGATGACTTCACCGTGCCGGAGGAGCTATGTCTCGTAAATCACTTTTGATTTGCATGATGGCGGGATCTCTACTTCTGGTTCTGCCCGCGCGAGGGCAGGAACAAATGCAAGATCGCTCGGCCGTCCAGTTGCCCGATGGCGACGCCAAGGAACTCATCTCGGACACCTGCGCGGCGTGCCATAGCCTGTCTAACATCACCAACTCGCAGGGGCATTCGCCCGAAGAGTGGAAAACCACGGTGGCCATGATGCTCAACGTCGGCGCCGCCGTGCCTGCTGATAAAGTCGACATGCTCACGAATTATCTGATCAAGAATTTCCCGGAGAAGCCGGGCCCCGCGCCCGCGTCCATTCCCGGCAACGTCGAAGTGTCCTTTAAAGAATGGAAATTGCCCACGCCAGGGACGCGTCCGCACGATCCGCTGGCCGCGCCGGACGGCACGATCTGGTTCACGGGGCACATGGCCAACCTCCTGGGCCACATTGATCCGAAGACGGGCGACATCAAGGAATATCGCACCAGCAGGCCGATGTCGGGCCCGCACGGACTGGTGATGGACAAGCAGGGCAACATCTGGTTCACCGCAAATTTCAAGGCCTACATCGGGAAGTTCGAGCCCTCCACCGGCAAATTCACGCAGTATCCGCTGGATCCGAAGGCGCGCGATCCGCACACGCCGCTCTTCGATCAAAAGGGGACGTTGTGGTTCACCGTGCAGGGCGCGAACATGGTGGGCCGCCTGAACACGGAAACAGGCGAGTCGAAAGTGGTGACGACGCCGACGCCGAAAGCGAATCCCTACGGCATGGTCATCACCACGAAGGGGACCCCCTACTTCGTTGAGTTTGGAGCGAACAAGATCGCCAGCATCGATCCGGAAACGATGGAGATTCACGAGTACCTGCTGCCCAACGAATCGGCCCGGCCGCGGCGCGTGGCCATCACCCCGGATGACGTTTTGTATTACAGCGATTATGGGCGCGGTTATCTCGGCGAGTTCGACGCTAAAACCGGAAAATTCGTGAAGGAATGGCTATCACCGAGCGGCCCGCAGTCACGGCCCTACGCAATTACGATTGTGAATGGCATCGTGTGGTATTGCGAATCCGGAGTGAAACCGAACACGCTGGTGCGCTTTGATCCCAAGAGCGAAAAATTCCAGACGTGGATGATTCCGGCGGGCGGCGGCGTAGTGCGGAACATGATGCACTTCGCGGACGGCAAACTGGTGCTGACCGAGAGCGGCGAAAATGTGGTGGCCCTTGTCACGGTGAAGGGCGGCGACAAGATCGCGATGCAAACAAAATAAAACTAGGATTCGCCACATTTAGTTTCGCTGTCCGGGCGCGGGGTGGTCTTTTAATCTGAGATAAGTCGAACAGGATTTCAACACAGAGAACACAGAGGGCACAGAGAAAATCAGGAGAGAATGCGTACTTCTCCGGTTTTCTCTGTGCCCTCTGTGTTCTCTGTGTTAAAGCTTTTGCCTTTGTCGCTCCGTCACTTCGCGCTTTTTTGATTATCCAGCGCGGCCCGTTGGCTGGCAGTTGATCCCGCGACATAGAAATAGCCGACGCGGTTGTTGGCTTGCGAACCCCACCAGATGCGGCCTTCGGCGTCCTGAAAGAAATCACGCATGCCGTTTTCGGGGAACAGGAACGGGTAGAGCGTGATTTTCCCCGTCGTGGGATCGAGTTCGGAGATGGTGTCCATTTCCATCGACGAAAACCAGAGGTGGCCGGTGGTTTTGTCAATCACCAGGGCGTAGGGAGTGGGCCTGGCGCCGGGGAGCGGGTATTCCTTAAATGTTTCGGTCCTGGGATCGAAGCGGGCGATTTTTCCCGCTTCGTATTCGCTGAACCATACGTTGCCCTGCGCATCAATCTTCAGACGGCGCGGCCAGGAGCCGGGTGTTGGCTGCTGGTATTTGACCACTTTGCCCGACTTGGCGTCGACTTTGCCGATCTTGCCGTCCTTTGAGAATTCCGAGAACCACACGTTTTCGTCCTTATCGAGGGCCAGACCGTACGCAGTCGGAACTTCAGCGAAGTCGTGGAAAGTTCCGGTTTCGGGATCGAAGCGCGTCAGCGGCTCGCCTGTTCCCCACACCATTCCTTTGGAGTCGACGACCAGGGTATGTTTCGTGCCGCGGCTTGGTTCTTTGTAACGCGTAATCTGGTGCGTCGCGGGGTCCATCTTGCCGATGGAGTCGGTGGCCTGCTCGGAATACCAGATCATCCCGTCCGGGGCAACAACGACGGAATGGATGGATGCCTGATCAACATTGGGAATCGGGTATTCGGAGATCACTCCAGTCTTGGGATTGAGTTTTCCGAGCCAGTGGCCCCTGTACTCCCAGATCCAGATGTTTCCATCGCGCTCCGGTTTCGCGGAGCCGGGAAAGCGGTTGGATCCGGGCATGTCGAAGGCTACGTAGACGATCTTCATGGCCTCGTCGCTGTAGGGAGGCTGCTTGACCTCTTCGTATCCCGGCAGTTCCGTGGGAGAATGAGCCAGCGTCGAATCGGGCCCAAAATATTTCGTCAGATAGGCGGTGACGTCGTCTCCGTCCTTCTCATTCACATCCTTGAGCAGGTAACCGAAGCTGGTGCGCATGTAATTGACCCGGTCATGCCAGCCCGTTTCGTCCCGGACCTGGGCGGCCATCCGGCTCTGGAAGCCGTGGCAGCGGAAGCAAGCGGTTGCCAGCTTGTCCCTGCCACGCCCTTGCGGCAATAGCTGCTCGCCCTGATAGATCGAGAGATCGGTCCAGCGCACGGTTCCCGTCTCCAGCGCGATTTCGTATTGGGCGTTCTGCGCGGAAGTCAGTTGGATGCCCGTGCGCGGCTCGAAACGGTATCCCACTACCCTTGCCAAAAGCTGATATTGGCCTTCCGGCAAATTTTCGATGCGATACCGCCCATCTTTATCGGAAAGGACAGTCGTAGCTACCCTTGAATCCATGTCCTGGGCTTCTACGAAGGCGCCTTTAAACGGTTTCCCGTCGGGGCCCTTCACCGTGCCGGAAATCGTGGCACCGTAGGCGAACGACGTAATGAATAGAACTAAGGCAAGCACGGCCGCGCTTTTCCACGCTGGACGCATAACCCCTCCTTGCTCGAAGCGACTCCGGGCAACTTCATCGCGGAGGACTGTGGCTTCTGTGGCTGGCATGGTACTCCGGGATGAACTTCTTGCCGGAATCTAACAGGAATGCACAGGGGTTGCAAGGAATCGGGAGACCGGGCAGTGACTCCATTTGAAATGAAACGTGCCCTCTCCATCCCCAAGACCACGGGACGGAGAGGCCGCTACAAACCGTAACGCGCACGGGCCGTGGGTTTTGTAGCGGCCGCCCGTTTTTGGGGCGGGCAGCTTTTCGCGCTATCTCAAATTCAACATTGATGCACTATCGGAGACCGGCTGACAGATTAGCCGGGACTGATGCGTGCGATCGGAAGCGTGGAATTGAGTCGCACTCGCTTTTAAAATTCGAACGCTGGGTCGGTGGCTCTGACAATTTTCGACGAAATTGTGACATCCTGTGACAATCTGCCGGCTCTGGAACAAACAATTCGCCGACTCGAATGAGCACGAGATTCTTGGATGCGCGCTAATTCCCTCATCTGCAATAACTTGCTTTATCGTGCAAAAAATCACGCACCTTTGCGAGTCTGGTCCTTCAGATGCATGTAGAAACAAGAGAGCAGGAAGGGGGGACGACATGCTGAGCCCATACGCATCCTGGATAGGTCAGGCAGTGATTTTGCAAGTGGCGGCCGAAGACTTGCGCGTTCCGTTGCGCGGAATGATTATCGAGGAATCGGAAACCTCGGTGCGTTTCCGAGTTGCAGAAGAAGGCAAGGACATCGACATTTTCAAACCCATGATCCTCGCCGTCGAGCAGGAGAGTTGCTCCGACGTCCTGGTGAACTAAGGGTGGCTCCAATGGCTAGCTATCCGGTCCGAAAAGAGATTGACGAAGATCGAGCCGCGGTACTGCTCGGCATCACTCGCGCCCAATTCCGGGAACTGTGCGAACAGTCTGGCCTGGAGCATGGCGAAGCGGGCGAAGCCCCCCAGCCGCGATCGTACACTTATGAAGAATTGTACTGGATTTGCCGGAAAGTAGCGCGTCCGGCCATTTAGCTGTAGAAATCGCGAATTTACTCTGGCCCTGCCCCTGTTTCAATCCCTCGGTCCCGGGTTTGCATCCGCCTAACGAACCCGGGGCCATCTCCCTTAAGGACTTGCAGCTTTGAATCAATCCTTCCGGCAGATTGCCAAACCCCTGATTTATTGGAACTTGGCGGCATCGTGCCTCTCTTTAAGCCCCGGTCAAGCTTGGCGTTTCATAATCGTCGTCACTCTTCTTTTCGAAAACCTGGGAGCATTCGACCACTTGGGCAAGGATTTGCCTGCCCGAGGCACTCGGTCCTTGCAGGGCGAAGTAGAAAACGGCATTGACGACCATAAAGGCGCCCACAAGAAGCGCGGCAAGCGTGTTGGACATCACCCCGATGAATGCGACTCCTACAAGCGCGCCAGCCAAGAACCAAAGTGGCCGACTGTCGGCGCCAGTCCACGGCCGCCGCGGGGCGGTGCTGCCTGGCAACCGGCAGGCAATTTTTTCGGGGGTTCCGGATAAAGTGCGCACAGCTACGACAAAGCATCCGAAGGTCGCGAAAAGGACGTAACCCGGACCGCGACTTGAACCATGACCTAAAAAGTTCCCGCAAATAAGCAGGAAGAACGATGCAATACCGGAAACTGCCCACGCGGGTATGGAAAGTCCGAGATGCGGCAAGAAATACTGTGTGTTGAGGAGCGCAATCCGGAATGACTCCACGGATTTTGCAAGCTGAGGCGTCGATTCCGCGAAATCAAAAGTGTCGTAGCCTCGGAAAAGTGTGCGGGCGAGAACATCTTCTTCCGGTTCAAGGGGCATGGATGTATCGGTGGCGATTTGGGTGAGAGTAACCAAGTCGCTGGTTTGCTCGATTTTTACATAGCCCTTCGCTGCCATGTTCACAATCGATGCAGCTATGGCGCGTGGGAGCCGACCTCGCTCACAGAGCCAAGCCGCAACACCGGGAGAAGCGCCCTTTGGAGGATCATATCGAGCCACGGAGACCCGTTGGGACTGGGGAATGCGCAAGATCCCCGAAACGAGAACGTAATACACAATGACAAAGAGCAGGGCCAAGGTGGCCAGCCAGTAGACTGTCGCGTAGCTGTTGATGTCGAGCAAGAATACTGAAAGTCGAGCATATATCGGACCGGCGCAGGCCGGCGCCGCTCGCTCTGGACTCGCACTGCTCAGCCGGCGAGGGCGGCCTTGATGCGCTCCGGCGTGAACGGCACTTGCCGGATGCGCGCGCCGGTGGCGTCAAAAATGGCGTTTCCGATCGCGCCTGCGACTACCGTGATCGCGGTTTCACCGGCTCCCGTGGCTGGCACGTCGGGACGGTTCAGCAGCAGCACTTCGACTTTCGGGACGGCGAAGCCGAGGGGAAGTGAGTGGTACGTTCTCCAGTCGATGGAGGTCACGTTGTGGTCGTCCCAGGTTACTTCTTCGCCGAGGGCGCGGCTCAGGCCTTGCAGCGCCCCGCCTTCGCTTTGGTTGCGGAGGCCGTCGGGATTCGAGATTGGGCCGGCATCGACGCTGACGACGATTCGTTTTACGGTGAGCTTCCCTGTTGCCAATTCAACTTCGACTTCCGCGACCATGGCGGAGTAACCGTTATCTCCTTCGTAGGCGACGCAGGAGATGCCGCGGCCGCTGGCGATGCCTGCCGCTGAAGCGGCGCGCGGCTTCGGCGATGGGCGCGCATCCCAGTTTGCCGCTTTCGCGGCAGATTTTACGACGTCGATCATTCGCACTTCGCTCAGGTGCCGCAAACGAAATTCGACGGGATCGGCTTTCACGCGGGCCGCAATCTCGTCCATGAAGGATTCGTGCGCGAAAGTATTTTGCAGCCGTTGCGGCGAACGCAAGGGGCCAGTCCAAAACGGGGAGACGACATTGTGCAAGAGAGCTCGCTCGGACTTGACTATACCCGCGCCGTGATCGGCGCCGCCTACATGTCCTACCACGTACGAAGGGATCGCGTTGCTATTGTTGCTGAAATTGGCGGGCTCAGGGGCAGGCGAGCGCGGCCTGAATTCCTCGGGCTGAAATCCCGCCAGAAATCCGGTGATGACGTTTCCCGGATAGGTGTAGACCGGACGATTCCCCAGCACGGGAGACCATGCCTCGTGATCCCAGGCGACGATATTTCCCTGGGCGTCGAGTCCGGCGCGCTCGTCGATCGTGAATGCGAAGCCGTAATTCTCCCAGGCCATTTCGTCTTTTCGCGTGAGTTGGACGCGGACCGGTTTGCCGACGGACTGCGAAAGAAGCGCGGCGTCATAGGTGACCGTATCGGCGCCGTTGATTCCGTAGCATCCAGAGCCGCGGCGGAAAATCACGCGCACATTTTCGGGTTTTAGATTGAGGAGCATGGCCAGAGTCGCTCGCTGATGCCAGACTCCCTGCGTCGGCGACCACACCGTGGCCTTGTCACCCTGCACATCGGCGACGGCACAGGAGCTGCCGACCGAGCCATGCATCTGATAGGGGTGGTAGTAGGTGGCCTTCACCACAGTCGCGGCCTCGGCAAGTTTCTGCTCCACGTCCTTGGAATTCACGAGCAAAGTGTCACGCGTCGGCTTTTGATTTCGCAAATGGTCGTAAAACGTTTCCTGCTTCGGCAGTTCGGGAGCGGGCGACCAGGTGACATTCAGCGCCTTGGCGATCTGAACGGCCTGCCAGGTTTTTTCCGCGACCACGCCGACGAAATTTTTTTTGACCACCACTTTCACAAATCCGGGCATGGCGGAGACCGAGCTCTCGTCGACATTCATGAGGTTCGCGCCCACAGCCGACGGACGAATTACCATGCCGTGGAGCATGCCGGGCACGCGCACGTTGTGCGCATACTCGAACGTGCCGGTGGCCATGGCGGCCATGTCCGGCCGGCCAATGGGTTTTCCAAGAACGGTCCATTCGCTGGCGGGCTTGCGTTTCGCGGCGGGATCCACTTTGAGATCGAATTTCTTTCCGGCTACGAGTTCGGCGTAGGACACTTTCTTCGAGGCATCACTTTTCGAGCGAATCTCGCCGTCGACCGCGGTGAGTTGGTCCGCCGGAATATTCAATCGTTTTGATCCGAGTTGCAGGAGCGCTTCACGAGCGGTGGCGCAGGCTCCCGCCAGATTGTTGTGATTGAAATTGGTGGGATGCGACTGGCTGCCGGAGGTGACTCCCTGATCCGGCGTCATGGAGGTGTCAGCGACAATCACGTTGACACGGCGAAATGGCACGCATAGTTCCTCGGCCACGAGTTGCATCTGGGCCGTGGACATGCCCTGCCCGAGTTCTTCTTTTCCGGTGTAGGCAGTCACGCTGCCGTCCGAGGCGATGGCGATCCAGGAATCGACCTCATTCGCCGGGGGAGCATCCGGCGCGGCAGGCTCTCCGAATGCGCCCGCCCGCGTTTGCTGCGCATGGAGCGTTCTTAAAGCGCCGCCCATGCTGAAGCTGACGATCAGAGCGCCAGTTCCCTTGATAAATTCGCGGCGCGAAAAGCCAGCGCGCGCCAGAGCATCCGCCGCGCGCTGCGTCATCGGAAGTTCATTTGCGGGAAGGGATGGGTTTTTCATCGCGCCATCTCCTTTTGCGCCCGCCCGATCGCGCGAAGCATGCGCGTGTTCGTGAAGCAACGGCAAAGAACGCGTGACATTCCTTCCTGGATTTCTTTTTCGGTCGCCTTGGGGTTTTTGTCGAGAAAAGCCTTGGCGTTCAGAATCACGCCATTCAGGCAATAACCGCATTGCGCGGCCTGCTCTTCGATGAACGCTCTCTGGATGGGGTGCGGCTTGTCGACAGTGCCCAGGCCTTCGAGAGTGATAATCTCGACGCCCTGCACCGATTCCACCGCCGTGATGCAGGAACGCACCGCCTGGCCCTTCACCAAGACCGTGCAGGAACCGCATTGTCCGAGGCCGCAGCCGAATTTCGGTCCGCGCAGTCCAAGGTCATCGCTCAGGACGTACAGCAGCGGCGTGGTTGGGTCGACATCCAGGCTGTGCGTTTGTCCGTTTACCTTCAAAGATAGGAGGCTCATATGTCTATGAAGTTATTGCGAAGCCTACGTTTCGTCAAGTGCGAGTGTTGGCGAACTCAGTCTGAGAAACTTCGCAGGCCGCCGGGCAGATAAGCATCTTCCATCCCGTCCAAGTAAAAAGGGCCAAACCTCAGGCTTGGCCCTTTTCTTTTTCTGGGAAATTTAGCGTGCAACGTCCGAAATCCCGGGCTCTAACTATTCCCCATATACGTGACATGGACGTAGGTGCCCAGGCGCACGTTGTAAGCCAAATACCAGCCGTCGTGGTCAGGATCTTCATAGATCACGATATTGTCCGTGCTCCAGTCCCAGTCGTTGCAGTAGCCGAAATCATACGGCGCGACCGAAAAATAGAAGCCGCCGAACCAGAAGCGGCTCGGGCCTCCTCCTTCGATGCGAAACACATGGCCCTTGCCGAAGCCGCCTGTAAAGTGTCCGTGCTCCCAGGGATGATCGACGTGGTAGTGCGCGTCATCCCTCCCTGTGTCGTGTCCAATCCATTTGTCGCCGCTGGAATGAACGTGAGGGGCTTCAGGGTGGCCTTTCATGTCGCTGTAGGAACGAGCTTGTTCTTGCGCTGGGCGAGATTGCTGTTGAGGCGGGCGAGATTCCTCCCGAGCGGGAGCAGGACGCGCCGCAGGGGCTGGCCCGGGATGCGGCGCCGGACCGTGCGCGGGAACGTGTCCCCCGCCAACGCCACGCACGCCGCCACCCTTCGAGCCGCCGTGATTTTGCGCGGACGCGGGGATCGCAAACAACATGAGGGTGAGTATGACTCCGAAAAAGTTTTTCATTTCAATCTCCTGAATGTGTTTTTGGAAGGGATATGAAGTTGCGCATGGGGTGAACCCTCCCCGGGTGGGCACTCAGTAGGATGGGCTGCGCGGCTTCGTGGTTACAAATATTTGAGGAGACAGGTTCACGTGGAGGCGCGCAATATTTACTCGCGAGGTTGGAAAATCTCCCGTCTTCATGCAGACTACGATACGATAAATGAACTGACTGCGCATACGGTACACACACTATGAAACTCGACAAAATCTATACTCGGACGGGCGATGAAGGAAAGACTTCGCTTGGAGACGGATCGCGGCTTCCGAAATTTCATCCCCGCGTAACAGCCTACGGAAGCATCGATGAAGCCAATTCCGTCATCGGATTTGCGAATCTGCACGTGTCGGACCTCGAGGTCGTTCAGCTGCTAAGGCACATCCAGAATGACCTGTTCGACGTGGGCGCCGATTTGTGCCGGCCCGAGCGTCCCGGGGCGGAAAAGCCGTCGCTGCGCATTACGGAAGAGCAGGTGAAGTGGCTGGAAAATCAGATCGACCGATTCAACGCGGAATTGGAGCCGCTCAATAGCTTTGTGCTCCCGGGCGGAAGTCCCGCCGCCGCCCATTTGCATCATGCGAGAACGGTCACGCGTCGCGCGGAACGCGAGGTGGCGCGCCTCTTGGCCGATGAGCCGGTAAACGCGGCGGTTCTGCGCTACGTCAATCGACTGTCGGACCTTCTTTTTGTATTGGCGCGATTTTTGAATGACAAGGGCAAGGAAGACGTTCGCTGGGAGCCGGGGCTGCATCGCTGATCGAGTAGCGCAGGCTTCAGCCTGTGGGGGTTGGTGATGAGCTTGCGCTGACAAAACTACACAGGCTGAAGCCTGCGCTACTATGGGCGCTTCGCGGCCCTTGTGGTGACTCACGCGATTTACAGCGTCATGTAAACGACGTGAACGAAAGCGTCGCCGTTGAGGACTCCTTTTCCCCAGACCGGATCGAGATCAGCGAGGGGCTTGGCGGCGACAGCTGCTTCGAGCGATTTTCCCGAGGACTTCAGTTTTTGAACGCGGGCGCGCACGGTGACGAGCATGTCCCGAAATTTCCTGAGGTCCGCTTTATTTCCGAGCGGGCCGTGGCCGGGAACAATTTTGGTGTCGTTGTCGACCATGGCCAGCATCTTGGTGGTGCCCGCGATCATGCCGCCAATGCTGCCGTTGGTTTCCTTGTCAATGTAGGAGTAGATGCCGTTGAAAAAAACGTCGCCCATGTGCAGCACATTCGCTTTCTGGAAATGGATGTAAATGTCGGAATCGGTGTGCGCCGGGGCGAGATGTCCAAGGGC
Source organism: Candidatus Acidiferrum sp. (assembly GCA_035483715.1). Classification (GTDB taxonomy): domain Bacteria; phylum Acidobacteriota; class Terriglobia; order Acidiferrales; family UBA7541; genus Palsa-360. The sequence goes on along the minus strand of DATHPN010000001.1, from coordinate 21,265 downwards.
TACGTGCTCACCGCTGAAATTCATCTGATACGATTCCTTGAACGTTTTCTGAGGCAGAGCATTCTCGGGAGAAGGATCGAAATGCAAGCCGATGACGTCGAGGTCATGCGTTTCCATCAACCGCTTGAGCGTGTTTTCGTGCGCGATCAAAGTGGCTCCCGCGCCGCGTACGTTCGCGTTATTGTCGGTGTGGTCCCAGTGCCAGTGCGAGTCGATGGCCAGTTTCACCGGTGCTTTGCTGATTTCATCCAGGGTCTTTTTGAATCGGTCCCAGGCCAATTGGGTGAAGGTATCCACGAGCAGCTTGCCGTCCTTGCCGCTCAAGACAACGACGTTGCCACCCGGCCCCTGCAACAGAGTGAGGTTTTCCGAAAGCTTGGTCGACTCAATCGGAACTTTGCCGAAGCGGGCCCGAGCCGCGGCCAGAGCGTCGCCAGTCGCTGCGCCACCCTGCTGCGGGGATCGCGGCGTTGCACCCAGAAGCGCATCGGGAAAAACTTGCGACAGAGCCCACCCACCCGCCAGAACTCCTGTCGCTTGCAGAATTTCGCGCCGCGTGACTCGTTCGACGATGTTGCCGGAATCCATGATGCACCTCGCTGCGATATGGAATCTGGTTTTGACCCGGTAGGCCGTCCGGGAATATATCAAATTTGAGATCGGATGGGCATTGGCACTCTCCATGGTATTGCATTCACCGGCGCACTTTTCAGATCCTATCGCCAGCCGCTATACTTAACTGATTTTCAATGCGAGGAATACAAGGAATACAAATGGATCAGTTCGAGTCATTCAAGGCCGCACAAAAACAGGGGTGGGCGCATTTTGCGCCATTAGAGGCGATTACGACTCCATGCGCGGCGCGGCTGGTGAAGTGGGCGGGCGTCCGCTCAGGCCAGCGCGTGCTCGACGTGGCGTGCGGGACCGGCGTGGTCTCTGTGACGGCGGCGCGCCTCGGCGCTCGCGTCAACGGTCTTGATCTCACGCCCGAGTTGTTGGAACGGGCGCGGGAGAATGCGCGCATCGCGGGCGTCGAAATTGAATGGCTGGAAGGAGATGTCGAGAAGCTGCCATATGGCGACGCAACGTTTGACTTTGTCCTGAGTGAGTTCGGCCATATTTTTGCGCCCCGGCCGGAACTTGCCATCGGCGAAATGCTTCGCGTGCTGAAGCCGGGAGGAACGATTGCATTCTCCACGTGGCCGCCGGAACTTTATGTCGGCCGGATGTTCGCGCTTACGGCAACTTACATGCCGGCGCCGCCCGGCGTTGCGCCACCGCCGCAATGGGGGGATCCGAATATTGTCCGCCAAAGACTGGGCTCGGCCGTGAAGGACATCATGTTCGATCGCGCGACGATGCTGGTCCCCGCGCTCAGCCCCAGCCATCACCGGATGGCATCTGAAAAGAGCGCGGGCGCGATGGTGCGCCTGGTTGCTGAATTACGGGGCAGCGATCCCGCCAAACTGGAAAAGTTCCGCAGGGAATACGAAGCACTCGCCGGAGAATATTTCGAGGATAATCTGCTGCGGCAAGACTATCTGATTACACGGGCCAGGAAGATTTGAAGGGATAGGCCGGACAATTCAACTAGAGTGGCGGGAATATGCGGCCTGGATTTAGAATCTGAAATTTCAAATTTGAAATTTCAGATTTGAGATGTAGACCGCCGGAGCGGAATGGGCGGGGGCTGAAAAATTCCAGCGTTCTGAAACAGCGGTTGATAATTCCTACCTGCCATTTAATGGTGATTCTCAAATATCCAATTTTAAATTTGAAATTTCAAATACATTTGCGATCTTCCCACACCTTGTATAACCTTTACAGTTGAGGTGCTGCTTCAATGAAACTCACCCGCATGCGCATTCATTTTAGACTTCGCGCAGTCTGTGTTTTTTGCTCGCTGTGCGCGCTGCTTGCACCCGCATCACGGGCCGATGAAGGAATGTGGCTGTTCAACAATCCACCTTTGAAGGTGCTGCGTGAGAAATATCATTTCCAGCCGACGGCTGCCTGGCTCGAGCACGTGCAGAAATCCTCAGTGCGATTCGATAATGGCGGCTCCGGATCTTTCGTCTCGCCAGACGGGCTGGTCATGACCAACCATCATGTGGGCGCCGATTGCCTGGGGAAAATCAGCACCAAGGACAGAAATTATGTGGCGACCGGATTTGAGGCCAAATCAAACGCGGACGAACCAAAATGCTCAGACCTGGAACTGAACGTCCTCATGAGCATCGAGGATGTGACCGCCCGCGTGGCCGGCGCCGTGCAGTCCGGCATGGACGGCGCTTCAGCCGAAAAAGCCCGGCGAGCGGAGATCAACAACATCGAGAAGGAATCACGCGACAAGACAGGACTGCGCAGCGACGTCGTTACTCTTTATAACGGCGGGCAGTATCACTTGTACCGCTACAAGCAGTACACCGACGTGCGCCTGGTGTTCGCGCCGCAAAAAGCGATCGCCTTTTTCGGCGGCGATCCCGACAACTTTGAGTACCCGCGCTACGATCTGGACATCTGTTTTTTCCGAGTCTACGAAAATGATAAGCCTGTACACGTGGACAACTATCTGAAGTGGAGCGCGACGGGAGCCACGGAAGGCGAATTGATTTTCGTATCCGGCCACCCCGGCCGAACCGAGCGGGGCGACACCATGGCGCATACCCTGTACCAGAGAGATTACACGGTCCCGGGCGTCCTGAATCTTTTGCGCCGGCGCGAGGTCCTGCTGGACAATTATTCCGAACGCAGCCCGGAAAACGCCCGCCGCGCCGAGGACGAATTATTCGGCATCAAAAATAGCCGGAAGGCATATCTCGGAATTCTCGCCGGTCTGCAAGACCCCGCGATCCTCGGAAAAATTCGCGATTCGGAAAAAGAATTGCGCGATGCGGTGGCAAAGGACCCGAAGCTAAGCCAGTCCTACGGCGATGGCTGGGACCAAGTGGCCGCGACAATCAAGTCGGTCATCAAGATTCGCGACGAATACAATCTGTTCGGAATCGGCCCGCAAAGGAGGGCGCAGTCCTTCAACAGCGACTTATTCGATATCGCCATCAAACTAGTTCGCCTGGCGGAAGAGACGCCAAAACCAAATGGCGAGCGTCTGCGCGAATATTCTGAAGCCGGGCTCGATTCCATGAAACTGCAGCTTTTTTCGGATGCGCCGATTTACGAAGACCTGGAAACCGTGCAACTCGCCGACTCCCTGGGGATGATGGCCGAGGTCATGGGCGAGGAAAATGAAACCGTTCGGATGGTGCTGGCGGGCAAATCGCCACGCGAGCGCGCGGCGGAACTGATTCATGGCACCGCGCTGAAAGATGTTGCGGTCCGCAAGCGCCTTGCCGATGGCGGCCTGAAAGCCATCCAGGATTCCAACGATCCCATGATTCAACTGGCCAGGCAGATCGATCCGGAATCGCGCCGCATCCGGCAAGTCTTCGAGCAGCAAGTCGACGAGCCGCAACGCCAGGCGTACGCCAAAATTGCCAATGCTCGATTTGCAGTTTATGGATCGAGCGTTTATCCCGACGCGACTTTTACCTTGCGTCTTGCGTTTGGCGAAGCCAAGGGCTACACCGAAGGCGGCGAAAAAATTCCCTGGGCCACTACGCTCGGCGGAACTTACGAACACGCCGCCGCGCACAATAACAAGGATCCATTCGAGCTGCCCAAAATCTGGAACGAGCGGAAATCGCAGCTCACACTTTCAACGCCGTTCAATTTCGTGAGCACAGCCGACATCATTGGAGGCAATTCCGGCAGCCCGGTGATCAACCGCCAGGGCGAACTCGTCGGAATTATTTTTGACGGCAACCTCCAATCCCTGGTGCTGGATTACACCTATACGGATAAAGAAGCGCGTGCCGTCGCGGTCCATTCCGCAGGGATTCTGGAAGCGCTGCGAAAAGTCTATTCGGCGAATCGACTGGTTACAGAACTCACTGGAAAGAACTAGATTCAGCGCAGCCGAAACTGGCGCAAGGCGCGCGCCGCGTGCTCATCAGCCCACAAACGAAAAGGCCGGACGTTTTCGCGTCCGGCCTGTTTGTCCTCGTTATAGGTGACACCTATTCCTTAGTTAGGGAACGGCAGATAGGTCCACAAATCGTTGAGGTAGCCTGGGGGATTGCCATTGGAAGAATCATAGCCCTCCCCGCCGAAGACGGTGACATAACCTAGCAGGTCCGGAGCCCAGATTGCCGCTCCCCGGCGTCCGCCGACGACGTTATTTACATATAGCACGCCGTCAGCACCAGGAAGGGCTGCGGCCGCAAATACGGTATTCTGGTTGGCGTTGCTTATTCCCTTCCACCAGATCCAAAGCCCGGTGCTGTGCTGATATTCCCAGATGTCATCCAGGAATCCAGTCGGGTCCGTCGTACTTGTACCGTATCCCCAACCACCGATAAGCCAGAGATTGCTGTTGGCATCGCGCCAGCCGACGGCGCCCCAACGCGACCCGGGAAAGTTTCCTGCCGCGCCGGGACTCAAGTTGCCAGTTGCTTCTGCGCCGTAATTGCCGGTCTGATTCGCGAGGTTGCTCCCCGAGACCCAAATCCACTGCTTGGTCCCAATATTATATTCCCAGAGATCATTCAGGATCGCCCCAGCAGGGGGAGGACCGGAACTGCCCGTCCCTACCGAATCGAGTCCGAATCCGCCGAAAAGCCAAATGTTGCCAGCTGCATCTGCCCACAGTGTAGCCGCCTGACGTCCACCTGGAGCCGTAGTGCCACTTGATGTTCCTTGCGAGGCGGGGTAGTTCCCCTTCTGATAGGCAATGTTGGAACTTGCAGGTCCGATCCAAGTCCACTGGTTTGCGGCGGCGTTGTACTCCCAGAGATCATTTAGCAATCCGGTCGTGCCCGCGGAGTCCACGCCTTGGCCGCCAAAAAGCCAGAAATTCCCGGTCGCGTCTGTGGTCGTTGCAGCAGCCCATCGACCCCCCGGAACTCCTCCCGGTGTTCCTTGAATTCCATAGGCGCCGCTTGCGTTGCCTGTGATTGGGCCTCCTACGTGGGTCCATGGGCAAGAGCTGGTGCCAGCGCCCGAACCATCAACCGAAGCACCGGGTGTGCATTTCCATAGGTCATTGAGCAACCCAACAGACTCAGTGCTGTCAATTCCCTGGCCACCAAACAGGTAAAGGTCGCCAGAATTGCTTGTCCAAGTCGAGCTACCCCACCTCGAGCCTGGAACGCTCCCGGTGGGAACATCCTCCAGTTCGAGTGGTCCGACTCGCACCTGAAATACGGGGATGCCCGTAGCGTTCGCAAAAATCGGGAGATTGGCGGGGACCCACCCTCCAACGGAAGGATCATAAACCCAAAGATCGTTCAGAAGAGCTGGAAGTTGATTCCCTAGCGGGCTCGGAAACGGAAAGCCATTTCCTCCGAAGAGCCATTTTCGTCCCTGTTTGTCCGTCCAGGACGCAGCAAAGTCTCTGCCGCCCGGCGTGCTGAGGTTCGCAGGGAATGGCTCATTCAGCGGCTGGAGCGGCGTCGTAACCGTGGAATAAGTGTTGGCCCTATTGGTCGAGGCGAGGTACCACGAGGTCCAACCCCAGTCGTTGTGTTGGCAGTCGACGAGAACGTTTGAGACGTTGGTAATCGCTACCCCAGTGTAAAAAAACTCATTGCAGGGCTGCGGCTGGCTGGTTGGGGGGAGAAACACATTTACATTGTAAATGCCGCCATTCGTAACCTGTGTGGGGAAGGTGAATGTGGTATCTCCGGTAACGAAAAGGTCGTCGCCCGCATTATCTTGCAATTCGAGTGTGTCGCCGGCGGCCTCCACCAGTCCGACCACCGATCCGCTGATTTTGAAACCAGGCTGTGTGCAGATAACTTCCACGTTATTGACGTTCGAAGTAGCGTTACCACTGCCGTTCACGACGGAGCACACTTGCGGCGGGTTAGAGGGCTGAGTAAGAATCGAAACGGTGTATGCGGTACCAGGGTTAACCGGCGTCGAAAAGGTAAAGGGGACGTTTGCCTGGCCGGAAATCGGGGTATTGTTACCTCCGTTGTTCTGAAGGACAAGCCCGGATCCAAGCAGGCCGGAAACTGAACCGCCGATTGTGAGGCCGGTCGTACCGCAATTGATCAGAACGTTGTTAACGTTGGATGTCGCAATTCCTGAAGCGTTCGCGACGCTGCAGGTCTGGGTGGGAGCTGTGGGCTGCGTCTTCACCGTCACAGCGTAGGTGCCAGAGACAGCAGTCTTGAAGGTAAAGGCGCCGTTTGCCAGGATCGGCAGGTCGTCTCCGCCATTATCCTCCAGGATCATCCCGGTTCCGACAAGGCCGACTACCGACCCCCCGATGGTCTCTGAAGCTGGGGTCGAGCCGGAACCGGAGCCAGAACCAGAACCTGATCCGCTACCGCCGGCATTGAGCGAACCGCCCGACCCGGTGTGCGCGGGATAGCATGAAGATATAAATAGCGCTATCAACACCAGGGATACGAAATATGCGGACTTCAATGAGAGTCTCATGGCGGTTGTTTGCTCCTTCTTGGCTTCGCGTCGAACGCGTTATCCCCGTTTACACACACTTCAGCGCACACTTATCCACCAAAGTGAACGCGGGCTTTTATTATTTGGTCTAACTAGGGCTAGACCGTTCGGTAACCTGGCAGACAATAACCGGATTACGCAGTATGCCGTCAACTACACCCTACTTGCATGGCCAAAGGGGGTCAATTTAGAGTTGCAGCACATGTGTCTACCTGACTAATAAATATCAGGAGAAAAAGATTCAGCGGAGTAGTGCTTTGGCTGCCGGATCTCCCGGATGGATCAGAGCAAAATCCATTAGAACGAATAGGCTACGAGCGTTTGCAAAGTATTGTGATACGATCTCCGTCGACCTACTTACACCGCCATATTGAACCGCCCGAAATGTAAAATCTTAGCAACCGGGCGGTGGTGTTGCTCTACACTTAAAAACTGCCTCTTATGCGTCCTTCACAGATTCGCAATCTCATCGTTGTGGCGGTCCTCGCGATTGTCGCGCTGTGGGCGAGTTCCACGGCCGCCGATTTTATTATTGAGTACAACTGGTGGAAAGAGATCGGACAGGTGAATACCTGGGTCGGGATGCTGTGGTACAGCATCGCGCCTGCGGCGGCAGGTTCGTTGGCAGCGTTCCTCGCATTATGGGTGGCTCATGGACGCGGTTTGCACTTCGCCGGAATTTTTCCGCGCGATCACCGTCTGTATTCCCGATTAATTCCCGTGGGGCTGGCGATCGTGGCAATCGTGTTCGCATCGAGTTCAATCGACTACTGGACGGTGATGCGATTTTTCGGGTCACGCGGGCTCGCGGCGCCCGCAGATGCCTGGAAGGATCAGGTTTTTTCGCGCGGCTTGCCGTTTTATCTTTTCGATTTGCCCTTCTATGCGGAAGTGCTGGGATTTGTTTTTGTGCTGGCGATTCTTTGCGCACTGGTATTTTGGGCGACGGCGAGAGGCTGGCAATTGGCGGAACGCTTTCGCTACGGAGCATTAGATGACGGGCCGCGCAGAACTCTGACGATTGGGCCGGGTTCCTTGCTGCTGCCGGGGGCTACGCGCGCCGGGTTTGTACGGATCATCAGCGTCATTTTATTGGCCGGCTTTGCGGTATGGGTCTATCTGGGCAATTATGAGCTGCTGCTCAACTCCCATGCATTCATGACCGGCGCGGATTACGTGGACGAAAAGGTTACGCTCCCCCTGCGCTGGCTGCTCATTGCGGTCACCCTCGGGGCGTTGCCCATCGTTTGGCTGAGGAGATACAAACAAGCGGTCATCCTAGTCGCCGGGTTTTTTATTCTGCAGCTCGCTTTGCCGGGCATTGTTCACGCGATTTATGTGCGGCCGAATGAAATCTCCATCGAACGGCCCTATATCGAGCGACACATTGAGGCCACATCGATAGCGTTTGGTCTGAATCGGAACGCCCAGGAACTCCCGTTCAATCCTTCCGGGCAAGCGACGGTCGACCCTGTGCAGGACGCCACGCTGCTGGACAATGTCCGGTTGTGGGACCTCCGCGCCTACAACGCGACCATCACGCAGATCCAGGCGCTCCGTCCCTACTACACTTTTCCCGCTACTGACGTGGATCGCTATTTCCCGAATAACCGCATCAAGGAAGTGCTGCTATCGCCGCGCGAAATCGACGTTACGCAATTGTCCGCCGAGGCCAGCCAGAGCTGGATCAATCCGCGTTTTATTTATACGCATGGCATTGGCGTCGTCATGTCGGAGGTCAACAAGATCACGCCCGATGGCCTCCCGGTCCTGCTGATTGAAAATGCTCCGCCGGAGATCAAGGCGCCGGGATTTCAACTCACCCGGCCGGAAATCTATTACGGTGCAAAAACGCAAGATCCGGTGTTCGTCCACACCGCTCGCGAAGAATTTGACTACCCCTCGGGCGACCAGAATAAATATTCGACCTACCAGGGAACGGGCGGCTTCCCTGTCGGATCTTTTCTACTGAAGACTGCCGCGGCGATTTCGCAGGGCGAGCCCAACATTATTTTCACAAGCTATCTGACCGGGCAGAGCCGCATGATGATTCACCGCAACGTGCAGGAAAGATTGCAGTATCTTGCGGGGTTTTTGACCTGGGACCAGGATCCTTACCTCGTGATCTCCGATGACGGCCGGTTGGTTTGGATGGTGGACGGTTATACCACTTCCCTTTCGCATCCGTATTCCGCCACGATTCCGGTGGCCGGACTGAACGATGGCGCAAATTACATCCGGAACGCAGTGAAGGCGACGGTGGATGCCTACAACGGAAAAATATCTCTCTACGTGTTTGATCCGGGCGATCCCATTATTCAGGCGTACGAGAAACTCTTCCCTAAATTATTCCAGCCTGCTTCGGAAATGCCTGCCGACCTGCGCCGGCACGCCCGTTATCCCGAAGCCCTGTTTCAAGCGCAGGCCGAGGCCTACCGGACCTTTCACATGCGCGATCCCCAGGTGTTTTACAACAAGGAAGACATCTGGGATATCGCTCATAATTTATTTGGGCAGTCGGCGCAGCCTGAAAATGTGCAGCCCATGTACGTGGTAGCCACTTTGCCGGGAGAGAAAACGCCGGAGTTCCTGCTGATTCTTCCCTTCGCGCCGCGGGGCAAGGATAATTTGATCGGTTGGATGGCTGCGCGATGCGACGGCGAACATTTGGGGAATTTAATTTTTTACCAGCTCCCGAAACAGCAGCTGATGTACGGCCCCATGCAGATTGAGTCGCGCATCGACCAGGACCAGAATATTTCCAAGGACTTGACGCTGTGGAACCAGCAAGGGTCGCGCGTGCTGCGCGGAAATATCATTTCACTCCCTGTGACCGGCGGCTTCCTCTATGTTGAGTCCATTTACATTCAGGCCACCGAAGCCCGCATGCCGCAGCTGAAAAAAGTCGTTCTGGCCATGGGCGACCGGCTGATTTATCGCGACAATTTCGATCAGGCCCTGGCGGAACTGACGGGAGGCGCGGTGCCGGCCAAGACCGGCGCGGCCACCCCTGCGTCGGCTCAGGCTCAGGCCACGGGTACGCCGGCTCCCGGGAACGAAGTCCCTGCACTCGCCGAGCGCGTGCGCCAGATTCGCGATCAGGCTCAACAATTGGTGCAAGAACTCGAAAAACTGGAGAAAGATGCGGGGAAGAAGTAAGTAGGACGGGCTTTAGCCTGTCGCATTTTTCGCGCGCAAATCAAAAGCAGACAGGCTGAAGGCCTACTGATGCGCCCAGTGTATAATTCTATTGCTATGACAAATGCTTCCTACCTTTCGGAGAAATTTGCGTCAGGGCTGGCGTATGGCCGCTACCTTCAGACCGGGAACGAAGAGCAGCAGCGCCGCTGGACACAGGTCTATGACGCGGCCCATCTGAGCGATGCTCAGAAGCAAATCATCGCCGGGTTTGTGCGCGAAATGAAAATTCTGATCTTCAGCGGCATCTGGTGCGGCGATTGCGTGCAGCAATGTCCGCTGATTTACCGGATCGCCGAAGCCAATCCTGGAAAAATTGATTTGCGCTTTGCCGAGCGGCCGAAGGAAAGTGAATTGGACCCTCAGATGCGCATCAACGGCGGCAGCCGCGTGCCCGTTGTCGTATTTTTGTCCGAAGACAACGAATGGTGCGCCACCGCGGGCGATCGCACGATCCATCGCTACCGCGCGTTGGCTCACGCGAGGCTTGGGCCCATGTGCCCGACCGGCATTGTGGCCCCTGAAAAAGACGAGCTCGACGCCACGCTGGGCGATTGGCTGAACGAAGTAGAGCGCGTGCAATTGATGCTGCGGCTCACTCCCCGCCTTCGACAAAAATATCAAGATTAGGTTTTTCAGCCGGATTTTCGGAACGTGAGCGGTTGTCCGAATTGCAGTTGTGGCAGCCCACATTCTCGCCAGATCGCGATCCAGCAAGGCCTGCAGGAAACTCAGAGTCCAATAACTCAATATTTTTTTTCGAGGTACTCGCGAAGACGGCCGATTCGGAAGGACGCATCGTTCGTCTCAATCTGCACGAGGAGTCGGGCGGCTTCCAATTGATTTCGGAAGTCGAAAGCCGAGGAAGTGTCAGGTGCGGCGACTAATTGAAGATTTTTCTCGATCTGGACGGTCTCTTCCTGGAGAGACTTGAGCTTGGCTTCCTGTACTGTGACGCTGTCCACCAACTGCTGCCGAAGAATCTCCATTTGACGTACGACGTCGCTCTCCTGTTCTTTTTTCCATTCGTCGTGCGATTCGACGGCGCGATCCAGATGTTTGTCGATGGCGCGGCTGGCGAGATTGTAGTTGATGGAAACCTGCCCATACGGCTCCGCCGTCTGGGGAACGGAATTGACCTGCTTATGGACTCCGACGGTGAGAACGACATCCCAATTATTCTGCCGGCTCAGCTTGTCATAGGCTTTCTGCACGCCATCTTCGCTGCTTTGTTTTTTTGCGACGAGTTCTTTCAACGACTGATCGCTCAGCGGTGGAACATAGATCGCGCTGAGCTTCGATTGCGTATCGGCCCTGTCCGCCTCTAGCTTGATCTTGGTGGTCTGCAAGTTGAAGAGCATGAGCCGGGTGGCATTCTGGGCCTCCAACATCTTGGAGGTCTGTTCGATCAGCGCGTCCAGCGAATTCGAAGCCTGTTGGATCAAATTGAGTCTGTTGAGAAGAGCTTCTTTCTCCAGGCTGGGCAGCGCGTATTGGATTTCCTGCTGCGCTCCCGTGGTGGCCCTGTAGAGTTCGCAGTTTTTGCGGGCAACGTCCATGGTCAATCCCGCTTTCCTGAAATCGGAAAGGCCCAGCGAAGCGCCCCCGACCAGTTGAACCGGCAGTCCGGTCTCGGGCTGGGTCACGCCCACTGTGGCCGTGGGGGTGCGCAGCAGGTCCCGCTGCGCTTGCCCTTGCTCCATAACGTAGGCGCAATAGGCCTGCGGATCTTCTTCTCCGGCCAACGCGAGGCCGGGGAAGAACAAAGCTGCAGCCAGCACTATTTTCCATTTGCAAAACATAGGGATCTCCTCAGAAGAATAGCGGCTTGCGGCCGAGGAACACGGTCTTGGATTTCGCGGAATCGGGGTGGTCGAGATTCATTTGCATCAGGAAACCGCGCAAGTTGGTCTTGAAGATTGGATGAATGGCAGTCTCTTCGCCCGCGAATATCTGGTTCACAGTGCCGACCTTGCGGCACGCAATCATGTTGAGGTAGCAGTCGTAAATCGGGCGCCCAGCCACCGCACTGGCCTGGTCGTCGTAAGGCACGAAGGCAAAGTACAGCGTCTGCCCGCCGGCTGCGTTCAGGTAGTACGGGCTTTGTTTGGCGGTGAGGATGGCTTGCCGCAACCGGTCGATCTGCCGCGATTCTTCCTGAAGTTGTTTTTCGGCGACGTTGATGGCGACATCGAGTTGGGCAGCCTCCGAGCGCAACTCCGCTTGCTTTTCGAGGACGTCGAGCGAGTCCGTGCCAGTGGTGGTCTTCTGCAAGATGCTGTCTGTCAGCTGCACTTCGGCAATTTTGCTGTCTGTGTAAGCGCTTTGGGCCTGGTTCAGTGCCGACAGTTGTGTGGCCGCGTCGCCTTTTGTGATCAGTCCGGCAGCCAGATCTTTGTTTATGTTGGACTCCAGCTGATCGAGCTGCGCGAGGACCGCCTGGGTTTTCGCGTTGTCGGCCTGCTTCTGGGTGTCGAGTGCGGCAAGTTGTGGCCCGGTGGCGCGATTGTGCGTGCGTTCGCCGGTAATCGCATCCTGAAGTTGAGGCTCGAGCGCCAACAGCGCGGCCCGGTGCTTATTCATCTCGGCAATACCGCTTTGCAGCTTCTGTGTGTCCACCTTCAGATCTTCGATGGTCTGCTGGCTGGTCACAAGCTTGTCGCGGAAGTCGAGACTTTTTTCGTCGACCGCGGAAAGAATGAGCGGGGCGGCCCACGAGGTGTCGACGGCATAGAAGCCCATCACGAAGGCATACGCGAGGATTCCACCCAGAACGAGATAGAGAACGGCGATGGCGAATACGCGGTACAGCGAAATCACGACTTTGTAGTGAAGTGATTGCCTGGGGGCAGTCCTTTTCGGCTCGGCTGGAGGCGTATTAGCTGTTAGGGTTGCCAAGAAGCACCTCTTGTTCTTCTTTGGTTCGTGTTCCCCAGTCTGCGGAATCCAAGGTGCAGAGGGCGAGAGGCGTCAGAAACAAGCTGCTCACGATCGACCAGGCGACATAAGCCCCAAAGGCCAGTGGATGTGCCAGCGCTTCTCGAGCGCTATATCTCTTGATGACCCAGGTGAGCACAGCACCTATTCCAAGAGCAGTGATCAGGGGCAGCGGTCCGGCCCATGCCAGAGGGTCCGATGAGAGCATGGTGATCACGACCAGAACGGCAACGAGCGCTCCCAGCGGCGTCAGCACCAGCGTAAACACCGTGTTCGGGTGCAATTTCCAGACGTGTTGCGGCAATGTCCGGAGTGTATAGAAAAAATCGCGCAGGATGCTGCGGCGCCAGCGGAGTTGCTGTTTAAAAAGAACGGAGAGTGTGTTCGGAACCGTGGTCCAGCATAGCGCGTCGTTGTTGATGTAGGTCCCGTAACCGCGTAGCAGGGTCTGATGAGTCAGGAACCTGTCCTCGCCTTGATTCACTGGAATGCCGAACCAGTGGCGCGCGCGGATATCCGGCTCGATTTCCAGGAGCAACTCGCGCCGAATGGCGAAGAGGCAACCGCTGATGCAGCAAACGCTCCGCGTCCAATTCTCGGGGATCTTGTAAAGCTGGAACGCGGAGTAATAGATGACCGCTTGAATGGCGGTGACTACGCCGTCGTTGGGGTTGCGGACTCCCACCCTGCCGCCGACCGAGCCGATCCGCGGCTCAGAGAAGCAGGCGGTCAATTCCGCGATCGCGTCCTCATGAAAAATGCAATCGGAATCGATGGAGATGATGATCTCGGCGGTGGAATGCTGCGCCGCGTTGCAAACTGTGCGCGCCTTCCCGCTATTGACCTCGTTCCGGCCGGTGCGGATGCGGATGTTGGTGAAATCGCGCTGAGCCTTTAACATCCACTCATAGCTGTCGTCGACGGAACAGTCGTCCTGGGCGATCACTTCAAACTTCTCGTTCGGATAATTGCTCTTGCTGATGCTTTCGATGGTTTCGTACACCGTCTGGCCCTCGTTGAAGCAAGGCATGAGAACGCTCACGGTGGGCTGATAGGTGTAGTCCTTTTGGATTTTGGTGCTGGGAAAGGATAATTTGAGGATGATTCCCATCAAATACTTGACGACGGAAATCAGCAAGCAAAGGATCATGACGAGCCAGAGAAAAATCGGGGCCATTTGCGCAGCGCCTCCCTGGTACGCAGCTCATCTTGATTTCAAGAACTAATTCGATTGTATAACGAGGTCGATTGTAGGCAACGCAGTAACGCGCCGCTAGTTTCGATCGCAATGCCCTCGCGCCCGGCCAGACGCTGTACCGCCTGATTGACTCAGAAACCGGAAAAGTGGCTGCCGAGAATGTGGATAGTCCCCGGTGTGCTCGCTTGTCGCTGATAGCGCGCCTGGCGTATAGTCGGCTCGACAGCAAGCTCACGCCATTGGAGGTGCCACTAACATGACTGAATTTCCCATCAAACGTCGTGACTTCCTCGTTGGCGTTGGCGTAAGCGGACTGGGCCTAGTATTCGGCCTCGATCTCAAGCCAGCCATCGGCGCATCTCCCGAAATTGACAAGGCAGCAACTGGCGCCGGCGTGAAGATGGCCTGGGTTCGCATCGCTCCCGACGGGGCGATCACCATCATGGCGCCGGCGGCGGAGATGGGACAGGGCACGATGACCGCGCTGGCGGTGATCTTCGCCGAGGAGTTGGACGCCGACTGGAACAACGTGGCCATCGAGTTCAGCCCTTCGGACGATAAAATTTACGGCAATCCACTTTCCTTCTTTTTCGGAATGATGGTGACGGCGGCCAGCACCGCGGTGATGGCGTATTACAAGAACATGCGTCTTTATGGCGCGCAGGCGCGGCGCGTGCTTCTTGATGCGGCTGCAACGCACCTCAACGTCCCCGTCGCGGAACTTACGACGGAACCGAGTATGGTAGTTCACACTAAGAGCGGGCAGCGACTCAGCTTTGGAGAGATTGCCGGCTTCGCTCCTATGCCGGAGACTCTGCCGAACGTCTCGGAAAAAGATCTTAAAGATCCGGGCCAGTTCCGCTTGATCGGCCACGAAGTCCCGCGCGTGGATGTTCCGGCCAAGACCAATGGTTCGGCGCAGTACAGCATCGATGTGCGGCTACCTGACATGGTGTATGCCACCGTGGTGCGGGCTCCCGTTCTCGGGGCCACGCTGGTTTCCGTCAATGACTCGGAAGTTTCCAAAATGCGGGACGTGCTGAAGGTGATGCAGTTGCCGCCCGATCGTGTGGCGGTTGCGGCGCAGACTTACGAGGCGGCGCTCGCCGCGGAACGCGCGCTGAAAATCTCCTGGAGCAAAATTGATCAGAGCGAATTCGACAGCGAGCGCGCGATGGAACAGCAGTCGGCAATTGCGCGCGACCTCAGCAAAGCCGGAGTGCAGGTACAGAACACTGGCAACGCCGTTGCCGCGCTTAGCGGGGCGGCCAAAGTTTACAAGGCCGAGTACCGCACCGAATTTGTATACCACGCTCAACTTGAGCCGCTGAATTCCGTGTCCTGGGTAAAAGACGGGGGGAAAAGCGTGGAAGTATGGGCGGGATCGCAGACGCCCACGCACCTGAAGCGTTCCGTCGCGGAAGCCCTCGGCATAGATCCTGAAAATGTGATGCTTCATCGGACCTACCTGGGCGGCGGGTTTGGCCGGCGATCGGCCATGGATCACGACTGGGCGGTTGACTCCGCGCTCGTATCCAAGGAGTTGGGGCAGCCGGTGAAGGTCATCTGGAGCCGGGAATCCGATGTGCGATTCGGACGGTTCAAGCCGATGACCGCGCAATATTTGCAAGCGGCCGAAGACAGCAACGGGCGGCTGATCGCCTGGCACCATCGCCTGGTCGCGGACGAAGCGCTGGCCATGACGGACCCGCTGCGCTTCGAGAAGGGCAAGGGGTTCCCGAGAATTTCCACGACCGGAATCAAAACCGACTACGACGTTCCCAACATTCTGGTCGAGGCTGTACGGAACAAGCTTGGCGTGCGCATGTCGGCGGTACGCGGCGTGGGCTCAACCGTGAATCAATTCGCGGCGGAAAGTTTTGTAGATGAAATCGCAATGGCCCGCGGCGATGACCCCGTGGAGATGCGCCTGGAGTTGCTGCAGAAATCGTCGGCGGAGCAAGAGGTTCTCCGCGCGGTGGCCAGCATGGCTGCCTGGAAGAAAGGCGAGAAGGCCGGGCGCGGCGTGTCGTTCGTCACCAACGCGGGAACGTACATGGCCACGATCGCGCGAGTTACCGTGGATCACAACACCGGCGTGATCCGCGTGCCGGAAATCTGGATTGCGGCCGATGTCGGTGTTCCGATTATGCCGCGCAATCTGGATGCGCAATTACAAAGCGCCGTCATCCACTCTCTGAGCAATCTGCTCAAGGAGCGAATTACTTTCAAGAACGGTGCCGTACAACAATCCAATTTCTACGATTATCAAGTCCTGCGCATGTCGGAAGCGCCGGAAGTGCACACGCATATCGTGCCATCAACACGCAATCCGGTTGGAATCGGCGACCTCGGCGGAATTGGCGTGGGCCCGGCCGTCGCGAACGCCTTCTTTTCCGCAACTGGGCGCCGCTTGCGGCAGTCCCCGTTCCTGCCGGAACGCGTGCTTGCGGTTTTGAAAACCTAGAGCAAAGTGGAGACTCTGAACACAGACGGGCGGGCAGGCTCTAGTAAACGGATTTTTTCCGGAGGAGGTTCAGACTCGTGATTTCTTTAACAGTAAACAAACGCAGTGTGAAGGTGGATGTGGAGCCCTCCACTCCCCTGCTCTGGATCTTGCGCGAACATCTGGGCTTGACCGGCACGAAGTACGGCTGTGGCGTCGCGCAGTGCGGCGCCTGCACTGTGCACCTGGATGGACGGCCGGTGCGATCGTGCAGCACTCCGGTATCGCGGGCCGCGGGAAAAGAAGTCACCACCATCGAAGGGCTTTCGCCGGACCGGAGTCATCCGTTGCAACGCGCGTGGATTGAAATCGAAGTGCCGCAATGCGGCTACTGCCAGTCCGGGCAAATTATGAGCGCGGCTGCCCTGCTGGAAAAAACGCCCAACCCCGTGGACGACGATATCAACCGGGCCATGTCCGGAAACATCTGCCGCTGCGGGACCTACCCGCGCATTCGTCGCGCCATCCACCGCGCCGCGGAAATGAGCAAGGCTGGCGCGTGAGGATTTCAAATTTGAAATTTGAGATCGTACAAGGAATTGGAATTTCCTCTTGGAAGACTGCGGAAATACCACTTGTGTTGTCATTCCGAGCGAAGCGAGGAATCCCTCCATAGTTTAAACTTTAAAATGAGAGATTCCTCGCTTTGCTCGGAATGCATAATTTTGATTTTTTGCGTGAATTATAGAACCTGAAACTTACGCTAATCCGCCATCGCTTCTTCGTGAATTGTCCGCACCCGGGGCCGCTCGATGTTGGGCAAGAATGCCGCCAGCAAACCAACCGCTGGGAGATACGAGCAAACCAGGTACACGAAATTGATGCTGGTCAAATCCGCGAGCCAACCGAGACCCGCCGCGCCCAGTCCCGCCATCCCGAAGGCGAAACCAAAGCAGAGGCCGGAGATCATTCCCACTTTGCCCGGGACGAGTTCCTGCGCGTATACCACAATCACCGAAAATGCCGAGGCTAGAATCAGGCCGATCACCACGCTGAGGATTTCGGTCCAAAACAAATTGGCGTACGGCAAAAGCAAAGTGAACGGGAGAACCCCGAGAATCGAGCACCAGATGACGCTCTTGCGGCCGATGCGATCGCCGATGGGCCCGCCAATGAGTGTGCCCAGCGCGACCGCGCCCAGAAAAACGAAAAGATGGATTTGCGCGCGTTCGACGGACATTTGAAATTTGTTGATTAGATAAAAAGTGTAGTAGCTAGTCAAGCTAGCTAAATAGACAAACTTCGAAAACAAGAGCGCCATCAGAATCGCTATCGACGCCGTGATTCTTCCGGTCGACAGGTCCGGCGGTTTGTCGATGTCGTGTTTCGCGCTGAATTTCTTCCAGCTGGCCGCGTGGTTCTTGGCCCAGGCGCTCACTCCCGTCAGCAGAAGCATGCCGGCCAGGGCCGCGAGCGAAAACCAGGCGAGACTGTTTTGCCCCCTAGGCAACACAAAGAACGCTGCCAGCAACGGGCCAAAGGAAAGCCCGGCATTTCCGCCCACCTGAAAAATCGATTGAGCCAGCCCGTGTTGCCCGCCTGACGCCATGCGCGCCACGCGCGAGGACTCGGGATGAAACACCGAGGAGCCCGTTCCCACCAGCGCCGCAGCAACCAGGAGCGCGGGAAACGTGCGAGCAGCCGCCAATAAGATTAGCCCAATAAGCGTCGCACCCATCCCCACGGGCAGAGAAAATGGCCTGGGCCTCTTGTCCGTGTAGTATCCGATCATGGGCTGCAGCAAAGAGGCGGTCGTCTGGTAGGTGAGCGTAATCAGGCCCACTTGCGCGAAATTCAGATTGAACGAACTTTTCAGCAACGGGTAAATCGCGGGCAGCAGCGATGACATCATGTCATTCAATAAATGACACACGCTGATCGCCGCCAAAACTTTATAAACGACCTTTGGCCCTACTTCTACCAGAGATTCGGTCTGAGTCGCAGCCAAGTCACTTTCCCCCGACATCCAAAAAAATATCCTGCACTGGAATCCCCAACATTTTATTGTACCAAGAGATGGCAGTTTTTCGTGATTGAAACCGCGTAACCGCCGGGGAGACCCCGGGATTGTAAATATGATTTGCACAGGGCGACGGTAAAGCAAGTCGCTCGGCTGCAACAGCCTGGTTACTTTCTCTCATTCGCTACTGGACAGGATTCCGCACGGTGGTGCAGTCCGTTAGACCGATTCGGGCAACGGTTTGCCGCGAGTTTCCGGCAAGAACGGCCCGGCCGCGAGGCCCAGAATGTAGATCGTGGAAACGATCATGGCCGCATTTCCGTAGCCGCCGAATTTCACGATCAGCGTGCCAGCCATAAGCGTGCCCCCCGCGGCAATCAATCGAGGAGCATTGAAAATGAATCCCAAGGCTGTGGCGCGCATACGCGTCGGGTAAAGTTCGGGAAGCCACGTGGCCAGCCAGGTGAGTTGCCCTGAGCCGAAGAATCCGACAATTGCCGAAACGAATAGCAGCAGGTGAAGCTCGTGCGTCCAGAGAAATAAGAGTGGCGTAGCCAAGAGTGAACATGCGAAGTAAGAAAGCGTGACCGGCCTTCGCCCAAAAGCATCGGCAAGAAAGCCCAGGCTGATGTATCCGGCGATCGTTCCGGCGTTATAGGCCATTCCGGTGAAACTCGCCCACAGCGGTGAAGATAGGCCGGCGCTCGCCGCCACGGACCCAATGTAAGGAGGGACCCAGGTCGAGATCCCCCAGAAACCCACTGCGGAAGCGGTGGCCATGAGAAACGCGATGATCGTTCTTTTGCGAATCGCGGCCGTGGCGAACAGGTCAAGAAATGTGAAGCGCGTCAGCGCGCGATCCTCAGGCATTGCTTCGCGGCCGCTTCGCTCGCGCCGGTTCGCCGCTTTACGTTTCTCGTTGGCCTTTTCCCAAAGGGCCGATTCCGGGATGGCTCGGCGGATCCAAAGAGTTAGCAGCGCCGGAAGCACTCCAATCAAATACATCGTTCGCCACGCCCCGGGACCCATCGCGCCTATGAATAGCCAGAGAAAAGAAGCCAGGAAGAAGCCGATTCCGAAACCGCACTGGAAAAGCCCGCTGCCTTTGCCGCGCGCACTATCCGGCCAGAATTCAGCGGTCATGGAAGTGCCGGTGACCCACTCGGATCCAATGGCCAATCCGGCGAGAAAACGAAGGACGGCGAAGGAAGTCCAGTTCCAGGAGAACGCGCTGAGGCCGGTCATGATCGAATAAGTCAGAATCGCGTAAATCATGGTTCGCTTGCGGCCCACGTAGTCGGCAACGACGCCCGCGAGCATGCCGCCGACGGCCCAGCCGCATAATGTCGTGGCGATGACCGCGCCGGCATAGGCCGGAATTTGCGAATATTTTTCGGGTGGCAGCAACTGACGAAGCGCCACAGCTGCTGTCAGGATCAACGCATAGGCCTCAAAGCCGTCGAACACCCAACCGAGGTTTGACGCCAGGAGCGTGTTCCATTGGGTGCGGCTAAGTGAGCGATACCATGGTGGAACCGAAGAGGGAGTCAAATTCAATCCGAACGTGACTTGCGGCCCGCGGCGACCGCGACCTTCGCGCCGATCTGTTTCTGGATCGAGCCCATATCAAAAAAAACGGTTTCACCCCACAGCTTGTCCCCTCGAAAGTGCCATACCACCAGGGCCCGCACCCGCACTCGTTTTCCGGTGGGCCGCAGGCCGAGGAACGTGCCGCGGTGCGTCCCGCTCCACTCGTTTTCGGTCACGATGCACTTGTCATCGGCGGCAAGGAATCGCCTGACCCGGACCTTGAAATCGGGAAAGCCGGCCCAATGTTTGGTGTATCGCTCGGCCACCTTTCTGGGTCCGACGAAGGGCTTGGGCACACAGCAAACATCGTTAAAGCAATCGGCGGTCATTCCCTCGAGCAGTTCCTGCATATTGTGCGTGCTCTCGGCTTTGATATGCTCGCGAAGAACGGCGAGGCGCTTCTTGGGTATGCGCATCTAGATTGTCTCCCTGATTGCTTGATCGCAGGCTTTAGCAGCTAGCGCGTTGCAGTTCATGCCACGCCGGCCTGGCGCATTACGGTTTCGGATTTCGTGCGGATTTCGCGCGCGACCTCGTAGGGATCGCCTTGCTGGAATTTCGGCAGGAACAATTCCACGGAGAGCGGGCCGGCATAACCCTTTTCGGCAAGCTTGCCCAGAATTCTGGTCAGCGGGCTGATTCCGTCGCCGGGAATTATGCGCGTCGAGAGGTCCAATAATTCGCGAGGCATGTCCGGGACGTCCTGAAAGTGGACGTGACCTATTTCCCCGGACCGGATCATATCGAGATCCTCGAATTTGTTCAGGCCGGACCAGAAATGATAAAAATCCAGCATGGGCTCAACGTTTGGATGGGCGGCCGAGCGCGTCAATTTGAGTATGGTCGGAAGCGTGGAGATGAACGTGGAAGTGCGCAGGAATTCGATCCTGAGTTTCATGTTGAACTGCTTGGCAACTTCTCCCGCATCATGCATGTTTTCCGGGCCTGCTTTGTAGTCGTCTTCCGTGACTTTTTTGCTGGTAGCAGTGGCGGCATAGACGCGGTTCAGGCCCATTTTGGCGAACATCTCGCAGCGCCGCTTGAGGTTGTCGAGGGCGGCGGCGCGATTAGGATTCGGCTCCCAGAGTTCGGTCACTCCGGTCGCGGCGTGAACGAGGTTCAGTCCCAGGTCCGTGATTACGCGCGTGGCCGCAGCCAGATCATTGGTCTTCAAAAATTCGTCGAGCAGAGTATTCGTGATCTCAACGTCTTTGATCCCCGCGCGAGCCCAGCCTTCGAGCGACTTGCGATAGCCCGCCCCGTTTGAGGTGTTCTGATGCATCGCAAGCGTCATCTTCCTTTCGCTGGCAGCAAATGTGACGGTACCCATGGCAGCAAGCGCCACCGGCGC